>WGNT01000114.1 GCA_016124425.1 Cytophagales bacterium | reverse complement strand
TCCCATATATCGAACAAATCTGTAATGCCGTTACCGAAGTTCCAGTCACTGTTTTTGCCAAGGGAGCTTTTTTTGCCAGGAAGGCGATGGCCAACTTAAATTGTGCAACGATAGGGCTAGACTGGAATATGGAAATTAGTGAGTCCAGGGTTTTGATTGGTCCTGAAAAAGTATTGCAGGGAAATCTTGATCCTGCCGCTCTATACGGGACGGAAATGGACATAGTGAAGGCGGCCGGACATATGATGAAGGAATTTGAAGGGGCAAAACACGTCGCCAATCTCGGTCATGGTGTATACCCCGATATAGACCCCGGTAAGGTGAAGCTGTTTGTGGATTTTGTAAAAGAGTATAAAGCTGTATAATCGCTTGTCCTTCTGCATTTTATTTTGAATAAGAGGTTTTTTAAAAAAAAAGGATTTGATTGACCTAGTGTATTTTTTACTTAATTTCCATATAAAAGTTGTCCGATGCGAAAATTGGCAGTATATTATTTGTGTTGTCCATGGTGGTTCAATAGGTTGATATCTACATCCTGTTTTGACTCCTATTCCTAATAAGTTAGTAACTTGTTTGTTATTCGAAAGCTGAATATATTTGTATAAATGCATTTTGAATACATAAAAAGCGGCGTTTTATTTCGCTCGGCCTAGTTACTCGATTATGGAGAAGTTTTTACAGCGGGAAAAAGAAGCGGACTACTACACTGCCCATATCAGTGGTTATGTATCTCCTCAAGGACAAATATTTATTTCAGATCCGTTAAGCCTTTGGCTTAAGAGGGTTTTGGATGTAATTTTGTCTGTACTAGCATTGATTTTTTTGCTAAGTTGGTTGTTTCCTATTATTGCAGTCGGCGTTAAATTGTCCTCCAAAGGACCGGTGTTGTTCAAACAACGGAGGCACGGAAAAAATAACTGCATTTTTTATTGCTACAAATTCAGGACGATGCGGATGAACGAATTTGCCGACGTCATGCAGGCGTCCAAGACAGATGCCCGAGTGACTTCTGTAGGGAGGTTTCTCAGGAAAAATAGTCTGGACGAGCTTCCCCAATTGATTAACGTGTTAAAGAATGAAATGTCTTTGGTCGGCCCTAGGCCCCATGCCGTTCCGATGAATGAAATATTTTCCAAGGAAATAGATAATTATGCGTTTCGTCATTCTGTGAAGCCGGGTATTACCGGGTTGGCCCAGGCTAAAGGGTACCGTGGTGAAGTTGAGCAGTTTTATGATATTTATGGGAGAGTTAAATTAGACCTTTTTTATATCAAGAACTGGTGTGTTTGGTTAGATGTAAAGATTGTGTTTTGGACGATTCAGTCGCTTCTTTTTTTAAGAAATAAGGCTTACTAGGTTCCCTTATACGGCATTTCCGTCATCAACTGCGGGCTTTATCCCATCTCATAGCTCCTATGGAATATCTCAAGCTAGGTTGCTCCGAATCTATTAGAAAGATTTTTCCCAAGTATTGTATGTTGCCATGCCCTCCTGAAGGAGGCATGTCGAAAGCTCAGGTTATTTTTGGGATTAAAAAAAGATCTACTCCAGAATAGGTGACGTGAGGGCATGCGAACTTTTTGTGGAGCAACAAATTTGATCGGGATGATGTGGCCTTTTCGTACGTCTGATCGGTCGAAATTTATCGGGGATTTCGAATTCGTTGGCAGGGATACACAATAATTTCCCGAGGGGGATTTCGGGATTAGGATTTTTTTTACAAAATAATATATACTATATGACTTGTTGTATAAAATATAATTTTGCAAAAGGCCGTCGTACGTATTTTCCGGGAATTTTTTCCTTAAACCGCAGATAATCTATTTTTAGTTTATAAAAAATGAAACACAAATACAGAAAAATGTTTTTCATAAATTTTGAAAAAAAAGTTGCACAGAAGTATTTGGTGATTTATATTTGTAAAAATGTATTTCAAATATATAATAATGCTTTTTAAAAATTAAAAAAACAGCAATCAGATTTATCTAGTAAACAGCGATCGAGATGGAAAATGTATTTGTGAAGAGGGAGTCTAGAGAATTTTATTCCAAGGAATTACAGAAGAACCAAGAGGGTAACATCTCATGGGTAGCGTGGGAAAAGGAAAAGGCCAAAGGCTTAGCAAAGAGAGGTTTAGATCTTTTTGTTTCAGGATTGACGCTGATTTTTATTATGTCCTGGCTTTTTCCGTTGTTGGCGTTGTTAATTAAACTTGATTCCAATGGGCCTGTTTTGTTCAAGCAGCTTAGGCATGGGCTGGACAATAAGCCTTTTTATTGTTACAAGTTTCGCACAATGGTAGCTAACCGGGAGGCAGATATCAAGCAGGCGACAGCTAATGACAGGAGGATTACAAAAATCGGAAAGTTTCTGAGGTCTAGCAGTATTGATGAATTGCCACAAATCTTTAATGTACTGAAAGGAGAAATGGCAATTGTCGGTCCAAGACCTCACACGATTCCCATGAACCTGGAATTCTCCAAGTCAATAGATAACTTCATGGAAAGACATGCCGTAAAGCCGGGAATTACCGGTCTCGCTCAGTCTAAAGGATACAGGGGAGAGATTAAGAACTTTTCGGATATCTACTCAAGATATCGTTTTGACGTGTTTTACGTTCAAAAGTGGTGCTTAGTTTTTGATATAAAAATCATTTGGGATACAGTCAAAACACTGGTATTCAAGAACCAGAATGCCTATTAGTTTTCCGTGGTTACATATCTTTTCCTCTATAAAGCATTAAATATTCGTATAAAATAAGTTTCTTTGCTTTGAAAAGCTAATTTGCCTCTTGTGAGGTAGCGTTTTGCTGCGTTTACTGGTGCAAAAAGTGACTCGGTAATTAATCAGGGTTATCATCCGTTTTTTATGGTAACGAAGCCCTTCTTTTTGTCGCTTGGTTTCTTAGCGTCATAAAGAGTTTTGATTCTAGTTGTTCGGGAAGAACAGCGTTCGTTGTGATCCGAGTGAATGTATTACGGTTTTTTCTATTTAGTAGTGATTCGTACCATAGATACCACTCATAGAAAGGAGGGATGTAGAGAATAGGCAAAAGAAATTTATTTTTGAGGGTTATTATGATGGGGTAAAAAGCAGTCAATTCACACGGTAAATAAAGGTACTCTTAATGTTGGTGAGTACAAGCTACACCATTCTCAACAGGGATAATGATAGTAATGTGAAAGAAGGCGGAAGGTTAGGTTTACCTACCGTCATTTGGTTCTATTCTAATTTCTCTACAAAAGCAGGATTAAGGTCGGTCCGTGAGATAAAATGTAGTCGCTGAGATAATGAAAAAGATAGATTGGAGTATTGAAAAAGAAAAATGTTAAGACATACGCTATGGAATTTCTATTTATTACAAACCTTATTTGGGATACCCCACCAAAGGCAAGGAAACAATTGACGCAGTCGCTTATAAAAAACTATAAAGTTAGCTTTGTAGTCGGGAATAAATTTGGAACCCCCGGCTTGCGAACCACGGCTTTGGGCCCTTCGCTGGATTTGATTACGCCGTCCTTTCCGGTAAGTAGGCCTTTGAGGTATAGAACCCCAGTTATGAACGAAATTTATCAAAAATGGCTGTTTCCCCAATTGAAGGAAATGTTTTCTGAAAAGAAAGACCTATATGTCCTATGTGCTGATTTTGGCGGATATTTAGCTCCACAGTATTTCAAAAGGCTGATATATTTTGCTTCGGACGATTATATCAACAACGTTAAAGTCCCCTTTTTTGTAAAGGCCTACACAAAATTCACACAGCAAAGACTTGTCAGTTCCGCCTACATGGCGCTTGCAACGGCGAAGACACTGGTAGATGGGTTTAGGACGTATAATACCTTTTCGTACGAACTTCCGCTTGGGGCCCCGGATGTCAAAATTCAAAAATCCCCAGAGGAAATACTTCGACCACGTGACGGTAAAATAAAAGTGGTTTTGTTGGGGTATATTGACAAAGTTAAAACGCCTGTGTCCCTTCTAAATAAAATTTTGGAATTGGGTAATACCGAACTATATTTAATTGGGCCGATTACCGATACTATATTGGATGACCTCTCTCCCGCAGATAGGATTCATGTCTTAGGCACACAATCAGGGGAAAAGCTATTTAATTTCCTGACAGAAATGGACGTAGCCATCGCGCCCTACTATATGGAAGATCCAAATTCAGGTAGGACACCCAATAAAATGTGGCAATATCTCGCATGTGGTAAGCCTGCCGTAATTACTAATCTCCCGAATGTCCAACACTGGCAATTTCCAGAAGGTACAGTATATAAAGCTAATACAGAAGAGGAATTTGTGGCAGAAGTAAAACAGGCCTATCACGACGATTCGGTACAACTAATCGAGAAAAGGCAATTGATAGCAAAAGAAAACTCTTGGGATCAGCGTGCAAAATTGTTGCTTGAACTCATTGAAAAAAGAGAACAAGCCATAACTAGGTAAAAATGGGTAAAGGTAAATGCATATTTTGATGGGCGGAAGGCTAATTGCAAGTAGATTTAACGGAGATCTCGTTTAACCCCAAAAAAGAATAGTTTGAATGGGCAATGAAAACCTAAAAATTAAGTAATCAGGATCTTCGTTAACAAGACGTTTTCATTTATTACCCAAAGGTGTATGTTTTGTTTTAATCCGTGATATGCTCTATTTAAAGCATAATATCTGTTTCGAACCGGAAAATTACAAATCAAATTAAATCAATTATCTTGGATGAAAAGGATTGTGAAGAGTAAGCCTTTTGGTTATTTTGCAAAATTTTTGGTAAGAATTTCAAAAATCCATCAATTGCTTGTACCTTTACCAAATAATTTCCACGTTGGTTTTAGCGTCATTTTATCTTCGTTCTTAGTGCGTTTTAACAGCGAGTTGGTCTACTGAGTACATTTAAAAAGGCGAATTTTTAGGGTCAAGAAACTATGGTAAGAAGGGTTTTGGTTTGATGCGTTTGTTAGTTCAGTTGAAGGATCTCGTTAAATTGATTTAATCTTGAATCTGTTTTTATGAAAGGAATTATGAAAAGTTGGCTTTTAGTTTGTATGGTTTTGGTAATGGGTTGTTCTAAACGAAACCTGGTTTATTTTAGTGATATAAATGCGACAGATGTTTATTCGGTTACAGTCCCGGAGATGATACAGCCCAAAATCCAAAAGGATGACCTGTTAAAAATTACGGTAAGCAGTCTTAGTGAGGAATCAAATCTTCTTTTCAATGCGGGCGTGATGAATTCCGGATCGGATGGTCGTCTGACAGCTGCACAAAGGGCTTTGAATGAAGGGTACTTGGTGGATGAAACCGGACATATCAACTTTCCGGTTCTAGGCAAGATTAAGTTAGAGGGGCTGACGAAGGCCGAAGCTATTGAAGAAATGAGTTTCCATTTGAGAGAATATGTCAAGGATCCGATAGTTAATATCCGGTTTATTAATTTTAAAATAACCGTAATAGGAGAAGTAAACCGACCTTCAACGCTTGTTGTTACTACCGAGAAGGTGAGTGTGCTTGAAGCGTTGGGATTGGCTGGTGATATGACGATGTATGGGAAGCGGGAAAATGTTCTGATTATTCGTGAGGTAGATGGAGTACGTGAGGCTACCCGCGTAAATTTAAACAGCAAGGAATTTCTCGAATCTCCGTATTATTATTTACAGCAAAATGACGTCGTTTATGTAGAGCCTGATAAGATTAAGGCAGTCCAGGCGTCCACAAATCAAAGGTCGTTGACGGTGTTGGGTATCTCCACCAGTTTGCTCCTAGCACTGATGTTTAATTTGAGGATTTATTTAGAAAGTCGATGAAAAATAAGGATTTGTTATCGGATTTACTGTTAGACGGTTTTGTTGAAGGCAACAACAGCCAGACAGATTTTAAAAAGACTGTTTTTCAATATTTAAAGTATTGGTGGCTTTTTTTGATTTCAGTACTATTTTTTGGGAGTCTTACCTATGCGTATATTTTCTTTTCTACGCCTATGTACAACATATCCAGTTCAATAATTATTAAGGTAAACGAAGGCTCTGATTTTTCCCAGAATGTTGTCTTTAGTGAATTGGAAGGGTTTGAAACGACAAAGCAGATTGAAAACGAAATTGAGATTTTGGGTTCATGGAGTTTGATGAGGGATGCTATTGAGGAACTTCCTTTGGAAACCACATACTTTTTAGAGGATCAATATGGCAGGATCAGGGAAATTTACGGTGGGCAAGTTCCCATACAGGTAGCAATCGTCGAAAAGAACAATTCGCTTTTTGAGATTCCGGAAGAGACGAAAAGCAGGTTGGTTATAGAAGGTGATCATTTTGTTATTTTTGAAGGCGAAAATGCCAAAAAGCATGCATATGGTGACACGATCAGCAACTGGTATGGCAGCTTTACCGTCCGCAAAAGCTACGAGTTTAACGAATTTACTCCCAAGGATTTGTTGGTTTCTTTTAACAATAAGGATCAGATTGCGGGTACATACAGTTCTAGGCTTCGGGTCTCCTTGTCCAGCAAATTTGCTTCTGTGCTAAGTCTTACCTTATTGGATGCCGTTCCTGAAAAAGGAAAGGATGTACTTGAAAAAGTAATTGAAGTATATAATTATCAAGCTGTCAAGGAAAAAAACAAAACAGCAGAGAATACGATCGCGTTTATCGATAATCAGTTATCGACGTTAGTCCAAGAAGTTAAGGATGTTGAAAGTCAAATCGAAGCCTACAAGCGCGAGAATAATATTTCGGATTTGGGTGTCGAGTATACCTCATTCGTTGAGAATTCTAAGACGTATGAGGCTGAGCTTTCCAAAAACCGGATTCAAATAGAGGTACTGGAATCCATTGAGGATTACTTGGATAATCCGGAGGGGGTAGGGAATGAGGTTCCTAGTACCTTATCCATTGAAGATGCTACGTTGACAAATTTAATCACTAACTTCAATGAACTTCAAAGTGATAAGGTGAGGATATCACGAACCGTACAGCCTAGCAGTCCAATCTTGCTTAACTTAGAGGATGAGTTAGCCTCATTGCGTAGAAATATAAAGGCGAATATAAACAACATCAAAAACGGGCTAGAAATTAGTAACAGAAACCTGGCTCAAAATATTAACCAAATAGACAGCAGGATATCAAAGGTTCCTGAAATAGAGCGCGGTCTTTTAGAACTGACACGCATACAAAACAGAAAACAGGATCAGTTTCTTTATCTTCAGAGTAAGCGTGAGGAGTCTGAGCTATCTTTGGCAGCGACGACCGTCTCCAATGCAAGGGTTATAGATGCGGCCTCAGCAGGAAGTAGTCCTGCAAAGCCTAATAAGGCGCTACTCTATGGTTTGTCCTTGTTATTAGGTATGGGACTGCCGTTTGCCTTTGTCTACTTAAAAAGTAGTCTAAGCTCAAAGATCTTACAGAAGTCGGAAATAAAGGAAATTTTGAAGCGACCGATTCTAGCTGAGATTTCCCATCATTCTGAAAAGGGGTATTTGGCCATTTCAAAAAACAAGCGAAGCCCCATCGCAGAGCAATTCCGGTTGGCAAGAACCAATTTATTCTTTTTGAGTGAAGGAACTCCATTTAAAACCATAATGGTTACCTCTAGCATTTCAGGTGAAGGAAAGACATTCTTTAGTATAAATTTGGCGATTAGCCTCAGCTTGACCGGAAAGCGTGTAGCTATTCTGGAATTTGACCTCAGAAAACCTGCGCTTTTTGATGGACTTAAACTTAATCCCGGTCTTGGAATTGCCGATTACATTAACAACCCTAGCCTCACCCCAGCTGACCTATACACCTACTCTGACGCAACGGAAAACCTTACCTTGATTTCATGCGGGACACTCCCAGAGGATCCTTCCGAATTGATGCTTAACGAAAGAGTGGCAGATCTATTTGCAAAATTGAAAGAAAACTTTGATTATATTATTGTTGATTCAGCGCCAATAGGCACCGTCTCCGACGGACTTAGCTTGGCACCATATCTAGATATGTCACTGTTTATCGTTCGGTATAACTATACATCAAGAGAGAATTTGGAATTCATCAGGGAGATGGAGTTACATAGTAAGTTGGACAATCTTTATTTCATTGCGAATGATGCGAAAGTTGGCCCTGGAGAGTATGGCTATGCTTATGGCTATGGCTATGATGATAAGAAAAGGCCAAAGCGTAAAATTTATTCGTGATCTGAAGTCTTTTTGTTTGCATGCTTTTGAAAGCAGAGTCGAAAACTTTTATGATTAAAATTTTAAGTCCGGTTCAAAATAAGATTCTTGGCTTTCTTTCGAAGGGGAAAGGTCGCACTGTCAGGGCCAAAAAGAATATTCTAGGATCAATATTGATCAAGGGCGCCAGTATTGTAATTAGTTTGGTTCTTGTTCCCTTGACGATAGATTATGTTAATCCGACGCGGTACGGGATTTGGCTTACATTGAGCTCCATTGTTGGATGGTTTAGCTTTTTTAATATTGGGCTCACCCATGGATTAAGGAATAAATTTGCGGAGGCAAAGGCTAAGGGAGATATTGCGGCTGCGCAGATGTACGTTAGCACTACGTTTTTCATTTTGGCCGGCATATTTTCTACCGTTTGGATTGTCTTTTTGATTGTGAACCCCTTTCTGGACTGGGTACAAATTTTAAATGTGCCTTCAGAAATGAGAGCGGAGGTATCTACGCTAGCTGTGATCGTATTTACATACTTCTGTATCCAATTTGTGTTGAAAATCATAAACACACTCAACACAGCAGATCAACAGCCGGCGAAAGCATCCTTGATAGATTTGATGGGTCAGCTATTTTCGCTTGTATTTATTGTGCTATTGGTTGAGACAACTGAGGGGTCGCTCATCAATCTAGGCTTGGCGCTTTGTCTTTCCCCTATATTGATACTTGTTAGTGCAAATTTATATTTTTTCAAAAATAAATATCGCTTGGTACGACCGAAATGGTCTGCGGTGGACCTTAAAGAGTCTAAGGGGCTGTTTAATCTTGGCGTAATTTTTTTTATTATCAGTATTGCGGGATTGATACAATTTCAGTCCGCTAATATTATTATAGCCCAAAATTTTGGAACATATGAAGTTACTTCTTATAATATAGTCTATAAATATTTTAATATACTGGGCATGGCCTTCGGCATATTTCTTTCTCCTTTTTGGTCAGCATCAACAGATGCGTATTTTCAGAATGACATATCCTGGATTAGGAAAGCAATTAAGAAATACCTTTTTCTAATTGGTGCTTTAGTAGGTGTCGGCATTCTAATGCTGGTGTTTTCTTCGAACGTTTATGAAGTGTGGCTAAAAGGACAGGTGGAAATTGATTTTATAGTCTCCTTTTGGGGCTTTGTATTTATCTTGTCTTTTATGTTTGGGAATCTATTTGTGAATTTCCTAAACGGCATTAGTGCGCTTAGAATACAATTTTGGTGCAGCTTGGCGAGCCCGGTACTTTATATTGCCGTTGCCATGTTATTGATTCAGTATTACAAACTGGGGATTCAATCTTTGTTTATTGCTTCGCTGATAGCTAATTTTAACGGGATCATAATAGCGCCTATTCAGTATTATTTGATTGTGTATAAAAAGAAAAAGGGAGTATGGATCAGGTAGAGAGACATGTGGGAAAGAGAATTGTACATTTGCAGTTTGGGAGTAGCCCTTCCGGAAATTATACGATTCGTTTACATGAGGCATTTTTAAAGTTGGGCTTTGACTCGTATGTTTTGTCTCTGAATTCGAACGTAATCGGAAATCCTAGGATTGTTTCTTTAGGAGCCATTCCAAAAAATGTAAGAAAAGTAAACCAAAAGGTACAGGATTTTGTGACACGAAATAAGGCATCAGATTCGGGAGCCTTTTCCCTTTCCTTGTTTGGGACAGATATCAGTAAACATGAGTTTATCCAAAAAGCGGAAGTGATATATGTTCATTGGATTCTTGGAGGATTCCTGAGTGTGAAGAACTTAAAGCAGCTTGCTGCACTAGGAAAGCCGATGGTGATGATTATGCACGATATGTGGTCTATGACGGGGGGATGTTCTTATAGTTTTGATTGTGAGAAATTCATTACGCAATGCAACAACTGCCCAATTATCGCAAGTGGTAAAGAGCGAGATATTTCCTACAGACAATACAATGAAAAAGTAGACTTTTACGCCAAATTTGATAATCTGTATTTTGTTTCTCCAAGTTACTGGCTTGCGGATTTAGCTAAAAGCGCTAGAATCACTAGAGATAAGCCTATTTTTCGGATTCCAAATCCCCTAGATGCCGGACTATTTAAGCCTTTTGATAAAAAAATCGCAAAAGGTATTCTAGAACTGGACAAATTTGACCATGTTATTTCGTTCGGGGCAAATAAGGTACACAGTCCTTACAAAGGTTGGGCGTACCTAAGGGAAGCAATGGTGAGGCTGAAAGATAAAATGTCCGAGAGCAATATAGGTGTATTGATTTTCGGAAGTGTTCCTACAAAGGAAATCGTTGATGCGATACCATTTCCTGCAAAATTTATGGGGTTTGTAACCGATGATTATACCACTAACCTGATTTATAATGCATCTGATGTATTTCTGGCACCTTCCTTGGCGGATAATTTGCCAACAACAATCATTGAGAGTTTAAGTTGCGGTACGCCGGTGGTTGGATTTAAAACTGGTGGTATACCAGAGATGATAGATCATAAGAAGAACGGATACCTTGCCGAATATAAAAATGCGGATGATTTTTGCGAAGGAATTTCCTATTGCTTGAACAATAAGGTAACAGCCGGACTGTTACCCGCGTTTCATTTTGATGATATTATGGGTAAGCACATGGAATTGCTTACGTACGCACGTGTAATTTGACAATGGCTACTGCTGTTAATATACGGAATAAAGTTAAGAATCTTCTTGTCTATGATAGGGAAGAACTTATTACGCTGAATCTTTTTTGGATTGGTTTTTTGTTGTATACCTTGTCGGCTACGATTGTTTCCACCCGACAAATTAACTACATTCTTTTTCAATCGATTCAATTGCTGGGTGTATTATTGTTTCTACCTGCCATTGTGAGATTAATTCGGTTTGAGTTTTCAAGTCAATATCAGAAGAATGTATTTTTCTTACTTTCCTTTTGGTCCCTAGTTATCTTTTTGAGGGGATTTAGCCTTGATAAAGAAGCACTTAAATTGATGATATTAAATCCATGGTTTGGGGCGTTTCTATATTTTGTCCCTTGGGTAATGCTCTTGCCACAGAAATTGATTCTCTACAAGAAGGTTTTCAGTGTTATTGTTGTTTCGGGGATATTCTACGCAATCTTCTCTTTTTTTTTCCTGTCTGACCTTATGGAACCAGAGAAAAACGTACTTAGTAGAGATATCGTTGAATACTTTTCAAAAAACCTAGCTGTCCCTGTGATTTTTATATTGTTGACCTATGTATATCACACGCCCAAACGAAATCTGATTGCAGCGGGTGTACTGGCACTGTGTATTTTCTTCGCTTTGGTGAGGGCCAGAAGAGGCTTGTTGTTTTTGACTGTTGGAAGCGTTTTTTTTATTTTTATTATATACTGGATAAATACAAAGTATAAAATTTTAACGTTTATCTTTTCGGCAGGATTTGTCATATTTTTAGGCAGTGTTGCAGTCTACTTGTTCATGTATTCTGATTCTGAATATATTAGCTTTCTTCAACAACGCGGGACTGAAGACACAAGGGCTGGAATAGAAAGGTATTTTTATAGTGATATGGAAGGGTTGGATTGGCTTGTAGGCAGGGGTATGGCCGGTGTCTATTACTCTCCTACGATGGCTGAAGGCAATTACCGCGGCACCATCGAGACAGACTATCTCAATATGGTGCTTAAAGGGGGATTGATTCAACTTGCTCTTCTGCTTATGATGTTGCTCCCTGCTGTCTACAAAGGCTTGTTTCAGTCAAAAAATAATCTTTCTAAGGCAGCGGCTCTATGGATACTTCTATGGCTAGTTAATACACATCCGTCGACTATCCAAGTTTTTTCTTTATTTTATGTGCTAGTGTGGATTTCAGTTGGGATCTGCTATTCCAACACGATCCGTAACCTTTCAGAAAGAGGTTTGGTCGCCTATTTTAAATCTTAAGCTATGGTGAAAGTTGATAAACCGTTGAAAATTGCTATTATTACAAAGCCTAACTTTGCGAGCCCTCGTGTGTTAGCTAGTTGTCTTGAGGCATATATGCGTAACAGGGGCTTTGATGTATCTGTCATTTACAAAATTGATTTTTTCAAACGCTTGTTGGATTATAGGGTAATGCGGAACAGATATAGCCTGCTTGCATGGTATGGATATAAGCTGCTAAACTATTACAAAGATAGAGCATTAGTCAAGGAACTTAAGGCCTTTGATGCAATCATCATCGCTGAGACAAGCCCTAAGTGTTACCTCAAGGATGAATACGATTTCGTAAAAGGAAAGAAGCTACTGAACAATATACCTTTGGTTTATCATGGGGTTTATTTCTTGGGTAACGCGCCCACAATTGTGGATATGTTTGCGAAGGAAGGACACAACAATGCCTCAATCTTTGACTGGCATTTGGCGGTCTCTGCTGTCACGGAAATTAAGTCGCAACCTAGTCCACCATGGAATCAAGTAGGAATGTATCTGAAAAGTACCGGATTACGTCCAACCAAAAAGGCTGCTACGTTTGCTGTGGTAGATTTTGAACGGAAAGGCAGGGAGAAAATCAGAGACGAACAAATTCAGGTATTGGAGTCGCTAAGAATCCCCTACGTTGCACTAGGTGGGACTATGACGATTGATGAAATAAGAGAGATATACAAAAAAGCAACGTATTATTTTATCCAATTTCCGGAGTCATTTGGATTGCCCATTGCTGAATGTCTAAGTTGCGGTGCATATATTTTCCTGCCAGAAAGCTCATGGGCAATGGCCTGGAGGTTGGATGAAAACCCAGCAGTCCATGGTCCTGGTAAATTGGCTGATTGTTTCGTCGTGTATGGGGATAAAGATAACCTTCAACTGAGGTTGCAGGAAATGGAACAGCAGTATGATTTAGAGGAGACTCCAAAAACGGTTTTTAATACCTTTTTGGAAAACTACAGATCCTACTACGATGGGAATGGTGAGCAATTCGATGAATTTATTCAACATCTTGAAAACACGCTTTTACCCACTAAAGGATTATGACACGTTCAATTCCAGTGTTGCCTAAAGTTCTGATATTAAACCAACCGTTTAACAGACAAACAGGAGGGGGTATTACGCTGACCAATCTTTTTTCCAGTTGGGATAAAGACAAACTGGCAGTCGTCTGCCCAGCCTATTTGATAAACAAGGGAACGGAATCTTTAAGCTGTCGCAAATACTATCAGCTAGGTTCCAAAGAACACCGATGGGCATTTCCATTTAACTTATTTGAAAAGACATATTATTCTGGTCCTATAGAAGTAAAGGGTGGTACCCCTTCCGAAACAAATAAAAAACCTACTTTAAGGAAGCGGTTTATCAAGAACCATCTCAACCCATTTCTGGATAGAATAGGCCTTAGCCATGGGATTTCTCACTATGCACTTTCCAACGAGCTTAAAGAATGGATCTCGGACTTCAACCCGGACGTTATCTATGCCCAAGCCCAGCGGAGGTCTAATTTGTTGTTTTGCAGCTTGATTCAGGAACATCTTGAAAAGCCTATGGTGTTCCATATGATGGATGACTGGGTTGAATGGGTTCCCAAGGGAAAATATTTTGGTAAGGATTGGTATTCGCAAATCAACTCAGACTTTAAGATGATGCTCGGTAGATGCGTGCTCCATTTAAGCATAAGTGATTTGATGGCTGCTGAATATCAACGTAGGTATGGGTATGACTTCCGTGCATATCACAACCCCATAAACCTTGAATTTTGGAAAAAAGGCCAACGAAGTAGCTACGACCTATCAGCATCCCCTGAGATATTGTACGCAGGGCGCTTGGGGCTGGGCATTAATGACTCTTTAAAGCTTATGGCAAAAGCAGTAGAGATACTGAATAACAAACTTAATCTATCGATTAACTTTGTCATCCAATCAAACCAAAAAGAGGATTGGATGAACGATTTTGATGTAATTAAGCACAGGTCTTTTGTAGCATACGATGAATTACCAGTCAAATTTGGGGAAGCCGATTTCCTGTATCTTCCATACGAATTTTCGGCAGAAGCACTTAAGTTTTTTCAGTTATCAATGCCCACCAAAGCATCAGAATACATGATTTGCGGAACACCGATTTTGATAGTTGCACCCGCAGAAACTGCATTGGTACAATATGCAACCAAGTATTGTTGGGCTGAAATTGTAACTGACAATAACCTAGAGGTGCTAGTCCGTTCATTTGAAAATTTGCTTTTGGACAAAAGCAGGCGCCAATTAATAGGTCAGACGGCGATCTCTGTTGCAGAACGCAGGCATGATGGTGATAAAGTTAGACAGGAGTTTATGGAGGAATTAACCTTACTCGCAGGGCTAGAAGTACCGAACAAATAAAGCGCTATGGCGAACGTTTTTCTATTTCCGCTTAATCAATCTTCAAAGGGTTCCCCTAACCCTTATATGACAAACTTTAAAAACGCGCTGAAAAGAAAGGTTACCATTGTAAATGAGAAGGCCGTTCATCGAGGTGTACTTACGCTGTTTTTCTATCTATTCCGATCGGATTTTTTTATTTTAAACTGGATTGAATTTCTTTCGGAGAAACGGTTTGGAATTATTCAGTACCGGTTATTTGTGGTATTCTGTTGGATTTCAAAGATTCTACAAAAGAAAATCGTTTGGGTTTTGCACAATAAGGGATCCCATCATGGTGGTTCTTCCTCTAAGACGGCCTATATGTTCGATATTTTAATGAACCGGGCTGATCACATTATTACCCACTCATATTCGGGCAAAGAATTTGTTGAGAAGAACTATCCCGCCGCGGTACATAAAGTTGAGGTGATAATACATCCGGTAGAGCCGCCGTTTGAGGATGACTTCTCAAAGCAGAAGACCTATGACATGTTAATATGGGGCTCGCTTCATCCTTACAAAGGGGTAGATCGGTTTTTGGAGTTTATTCGTTCGTCGTCGGAGTTTGATCGATTTAAGATGCTTATCGTTGGCAAGTGCTTTAACGAATCCTATAAGGAGAAGATAGAAGCTTACTTGTCTGACAATATAACTTACAGAGACGAGATGCTAACTATAGAAGATATTGCCGCGTTAGCTGCGCGTACGAGGTTTGTTTTGTTCACATATAAATCGGAAACAATTCTTAGTTCAGGAGCTTTAATGGATACGATGCGTATGGATACGCAAGTCTTAGGGCCCGATTACGCAGCGTTTAAAGACTTAAGTTCACTATCATGCATTACTACGTACCGTACGTTTGAGGAGCTTCCGTCTATAATAAAAGCCTATGATGAAACCAAAACCTGGAATCAAGAGATGAGAGAGCGATTTTACAAAGAAAATAATTGGAATTCCTTTGCCGACAAGCTTTTTGATTATTTTTTAAACGGGTAATCATAGAGCAAATTGAATATTTTAATTACTTTTGACTACACTAATTTAATGTAGAATAATTTTTCGTTAGCTAACATAATTCTTTACGGTAGATGATCACATGATGAACGATAAGGATGACAAAAAAATTAGGGAGTCTTTTGAAAAGCTTTTTGCGTATTGTGAACAAGAAGGGTATAAGGGCTATGATCCTTATGACAGTTTAAATAGCAGGTTATTTAATAGTATTCCTGTACTTTCCAAAAGCGCTTTGGTAAAGTTAGCCTGGACACAGTTTTTCAAACGTGCGCCTATCAATCTTCGACACCTTGTTGGAATTGATAAGGAATTTAACCCGAAGGCTGTAGGATTGTTCGTAGCCTCCTTTTGTAATTTGTATAAGTTAGAGGGCAAACAGGAACACTTGGACAAAGTAGTCTACTTTTCCGATTTGCTTTTGGAAATGCAAAACACAGCTTGGTCGGGGAGCTGTTGGGGCTACAATTTTGACTGGCAGTCGCGCGCCTTTTTTCAGCCTAAACATACACCAACAGTCGTTGCGACTACCTTTATAGGGGCATCCTTGCTAGATGCGTACGAAGCGACGAACGATGTAAAATACCTAAATACTGTTCGGAGTTCTTGTGATTTTATACTTAAGGATTTGAATAGGACCTACGATGACAACAATAATGGATTTTCGTTTTCATATTCTCCTTTGGACAACAGCGTAGTATATAACGCATCGTTATTAGGATCTAGACTTTTGTCGCGTGTCTACAGCTTCACGGGGGAGTCAGACCTATTGGATACAGCTCGTAAATCCGTCCTATTTGTCTGTCAAAATCAGCAGCCTAATGGTGCATGGTCCTATGGTAGATATGATTTTCATCAGTGGATTGACAATTTTCATACAGGGTATAATCTGGAATGCATATCGGATTATACAATATATTCCGGATCAGATGAGTTTGCAAGCAGTTTAGCAAAGGGATTCGAATACTACATTAATACCTTTTTTACAGAGGAGGGCATCCCAAAATACTACAGCAACAGTATTTACCCCATCGACATACATGCTCCCACACAATTGATCATTACACTGCATAAGCTGGGGAAATACAAAATGTATGCAGCACTGGCCCAAAAAGTCCTTAGTTGGACTATCGATCATATGCAGTCGCCCCAAGGGTATTTCTACTACCAAATTAACCGATTTTTCACGTCAAAGATCCCCTATATGAGGTGGTCCCAGGCTTGGATGTTTTTGGCTATGACCATTTATTTATTAGAGGATTCAAAAAAATAATTTGTTAATGAGAATTTGGATCGATTTTATCAATTCGCCACAGGTTAGCTTTTTCGAACCGCTCGTCGATGAACTAACAAAGGAAGGTCATGAGTTTATTTTGACCTGTAGGGATTCCGCGAATACCGTGCAGTTAATAAAACAGAGAAACTGGCCCCATCAGG
>WGNT01000119.1 GCA_016124425.1 Cytophagales bacterium | reverse complement strand
CCGGGTAACTGGTCAGGCGAGCTTCCACCTGGGTTATCAATTTGGGTGGGTTCAACCGTTTTAAGGGTAACAGGAGCAAGTGGGTCAATTTTTCCATTCTCGGCTTCATATTGAAGCTTGGCCAACTCTTGTCTTGTTTGTTCTATCTGATCTCCGTATTCCTTAAACTTTTGCACCCCTTTTTCTGTAGAAAGATTAAGGTTGTTTTGTGCTTTTATCAGGTCCGAAATCTTTTCGTTAAGCCCATTTACAGATGTTTCATATGTCTTAGCTGGGTTGTAAAGCTTGTTGTAGTGCTCCGTTGTTTTTCCAAGAACGGTATTTAGCGACGCTAACGAGGCTTCAATCTCGGTGGCGTTTATCTCTTTAATGAGCTTGGCATTCTTTTGATACTCCTTGTAGTAGTTGTAAAGCGACTTGGCAGCTTCTTTATCGTTGGTTTGTTGGAATTTTGCCGTTAGGCTCTGAAGCTCAACATAAAGGTCTTTCTGCCTTTGTTTATACGTTGCCTGTTTAGCCAGCAAGTCCTTATTAGCCTCTATCTGCTTTTCAACATTTTGCTTGAAGGCATCTACTTGTCGCTTATCCAGCTTATCCAATATCTTCACCATTGTTTCGGCCTTGGTAGCCTCCTGCAATAGTTCTTGGGTTTCGGTAAGGGCAGCGTTAAAGTCCTGTTGGCTTTCGGTAGATTCTTCTGAGCCTAACTGATAGGAAGCAAAAGCCGCCGCTGCTGAGGCTAGTAGCGTTACAATAAGACCCAGTGGGTTTGACTTAACTGCAACATTGAAAGCCTTTTGCACAACAGTGGCAAGGGTTACTCCATTTTTATACGCCAACTGAGCTGCCGTAATGGCTAAGGTAACTTTTTGGTAAGCTTGAAATATGCCCTTCCCTGCATTATATATCTTTCCAGCCCTTTCCCCTTGCTCAGCTACTAAACCCATCCCTCTAGAAAACTGGTCAAGTTCTTTTATACCCAACGCATCAATTCCTTTTTTTACATCCCCAAAGCTTTTGCCAACCTGCGATACTGCTGTTTTCACAGCATCAAATGATGCGCCGAAGTGAACAGAGAACTGGTTTACATTTCCTGATGCACTCGACAGGGATGCTTCGTATTGAGCAATCTCACTTGAAACATCTTTAAGCTTATTGGCATACTCTACAAAACTGTTTTTCCCTTCTTCTGTCTTCAGGTTCAACTCGTTTATTGCCTCGGTAAGCCGCTTTTTCTCGGCATTCAATTCGTTGATGGTTCCTACAGCCTTTTTATCCGCTTGTTCGTTTTGTATGGTAGTGGCAAGTAGCTCCTTTGCGGCTTTCGTTTGCTTTTGGCTTATCGCAAGCAGTTTGTTACCCTCAGCCAATATCTGCTTCTCAACCTTCAGTATTTTTTCTTGGGTTGCAGATAACTGAGCTGTTGACCCTTTTAATGCATCTTGGCTTTTGGTGAGCTTATCGTAAAGGGTCGTAAGGGTACCGAGGTCCTTAAGTAATTGTTGTAGCGCGGTGTTCTCAACCGATATATGGAATGCTATTTCTTTAGCCATGATATTACTCGTCTCCTTTTAAGTGTAGTTTGTCAAATCGTTTGGGTTGGCCTTGCTCGTTTCGCTGCGAGGCGAACATAATCTCGCGGCCATCACTCGTATAGAGGTATCCGCCCTGCACCAAAAAGTTGCCATCTTGGGTAAAAGTGAGCGCCCTATAACGGTCTTGTGCTGAGGAGCCTCCACCCATTTGAATAATATCGGTTGGGCTTATCACATTGTATGCTCCTAAAACAGTTTGGTTACGGGCATTAGCCACAACCCCTTGCCCAATTGCAATGGAGGCCGAACCGGACGGTGCCCAGTTGCCTGTACCGTTATGCAATACTGTTGAGGGGGTTTGCAGTATTTCGCCTAAGTTTACATTACCGTGCAGGGCAGCATTTCCGCTGCCAGGCCCAAAGCTGGGTGCCAACCTAGCAGAAGAGGAGTAATCAACTTGATTGTTCAAATCAATATCAATCCCACCGCTTGCCAATACCGGAAGCAATGTAACCTTTACAGGTACATCCTTTGCCGGCCTATAATCAGACAAGGTAGTTATATAATAATACCCCTTTAGGGTAGTGTGGTTGATATAGATTGGACGTTGCAGGTCAAGGTTTAAGATATCGGTTAGGTTGAGCTTAAAATATGCCACTACCTGCCTGCTATCCTCAATTTGGGCTAGCGTGTTTTTGTAATAACTGTTAACCAATCCACCAGCAGTGCCAAAATTTAATGGGGCCGCTACTAGCGAAGGGTATTTATTTCTGTAAGGGTGAGAGTGCCCGAAATTCCATGAAACCGAGGCCATAACTCCAGCTTTGTTTGGCAACGATTTTCTTACCGCTCCCTCATAAAACAATATGCGCGGTGTAAAATCATGGCTTACTTCTGGATAAGGTGTTAGATCCTTCCAAAGGCGAGGCATTTCAGGGCCAGCATTAGTTGGATTGGATGAATGGATAATTTCTTGGTCTTGAAATGTTAGCGTGTAGGCAAAGTTTTTCACGCCTAAATCTTGAGTGCCAGGATTGAACTTGTCAGGCAAAGTATGGGCCAACGAGCCCTGTTGCTTTTTTGTTATTTCAGCTTGATGTTTTAAGAAAGCGTCTTTTGTGTCGAGCTTGTACTTAAATGTAAGGCTGCGCTTATAGTCATCAAGATATTCTATTTCCGCAGGTTTGCTTAAATCAAACTTTTGTGTCCAATCCAAGGCCATATTTAATGGTTTCAAAAACTCATCTCGTGGTTCACAATAAACCACTTTGTTTATCGAGTCGGTTTTGAAATAGAGATTAAACATGTTCATTACCGCAGTAAGCACATCAATCAGTTTGATTTCGGGCAATACCTGTGATACTTCATAAGTTACCCCTTCAATTATATCACCAGTAACCTCATTAAAAAACTCAAGCTCAGTAATTTTAAAACGTGGGCTCTTGTTAGAAATGTTAGGCGTTGACCAATTGTGGGTTTCAACAATGGTGTACACGCATATTTCTTCGCCTTGGGAAAAATGGATAAAATCGGTGTCAATATTGATAGGCAGGGTTATTCCATTACCATCAAACTCAAATGGCACTTCCTTTATCGGTACTATCCCATTTGCTGTTAATCGTGCAATACCGATTCCCAGGTACTTAAGGTTTTCGTACCAGTTATTCATCACAACCTTACCAGCTACTTGAAAGCGCTGAACACTATTGCCCGGTACAGTATATCTATCAACAGCATAATTGTTTCCATTGTCAAAAGAACCTGCACAGTCGTTTATTGGCCGTATTACATAGCCTGTGCTGGACTTATGGCTAAAGTTTTTAAATTCTTTGGCAGGGCACATTATCGATTTAAACAGCATACTGTCATTGGCATTGGCGGCCTTGCTAAATGCCTTACCAGTAAACGCAAGCACCAGGCCTTTAAAAAAGTTTGAGCTGCAAAAAACACTATCAAATCTGTAACCAGCCTTGCGAAACCCTTCAATAAGAATATGAGCAATGGAAACATCTGGCCTTAAATCATCAACAGTCACAATATTCCCAGCTTTCCAGGCCCCATAGCTTTTTAAGCCGTATACATAGTCAAATTTGTCAGGAAAATTGTTCCAACTAGCAATAGCATAGCCTTCAGTAAGTGGGTGCGATTTGGTAGTAGCAGCAGCTACCTGAGGATTGTAGTTAGCTAGTTCCGATAGGTCATCATTGTAGTAAATAACTTCTTTATTACCATAGTCAATGTCCCTGATGGAATGATTTTTTAAATAGTCCACCCACTCAAGGTTTTCACCTATCAACTCCAAATCAAACTCCGTAGGTTGATTATCTTGGCTTACGCCATTTACTTTAAGTTTGCCTTTAAAAAAAGGAATATTGTTGTACAGAACCTCTGCCTGACAAGTAGCATGCAACTTGTAAAAATTAACCCCAACCTCATAGATATAGGCAAGTATACGGCTATTGAGTTGGCTAGCTGAGACCTTAAAGGTTTTGGAAAAACTGCCACTACGCTTGGTAATATCAGTAAAGTCGCCGGTGGACCAAGTAAGTGCTAATGGAAACTCGCCATGGTCGGCCAATTCTATAGCTCCTAGTTGCTCACTAAAGTCGTTGGTAAAAATGTTAATGCTAATATTGGCTTGCATGGTGTTTACTATTTAGCGGTATAGCCCGCGATTTTTACATGATCCTTTAAGTGGTAATACTCGGCTGGGGGAATTACCTTAAACCGGAAACCTCTGCCACGAAGGGCGTTGAGTAAATCCAAAAAATCATCAATCTCGGCCTCCATGTGCAGCAGCATTTTTTCGTCGCCACGTGTTATGTATAGATATTCATCAAGCTTCTTCATTTGGGTAAGATTTGTTTGGTTATTACCCTTGTTGAAGGATTAAATCATTTGCATACTCAAGTTCAACCCGAAGGCGGTGAATGTTTTTTACAGGATCAACAATCTCAAACTCTCCGTCTTTTAGCACGACAGGAACATTGATATTACCCCTTTGTACATAAACCTCAGGACTGGTAAGTAACTCCTCCAGCCACAGCATTTCATCGGGCCTTAGCGCATCTGATGAGCAAGAAAGCCTTATAGTAGCATCTTTCTGAAACACTTTTGTACCACGGGCAGTAGGGTTGTAGTTGGCTGGTTTTATCTTTTCTACGGTACTGCTAGCAGTCCTTATGTTCCTGCGTTCGGCTCCTATGAAAGTATAGCTATCCATAGCCCCTAATCGGTTCAAAAAATGAACCCTAGTGGCACCTTTGCAGGTAGGTACAATATTGAAGGTAGCTTTAGCCGCAGTAATGTTTGCACTAAGCGAAACCTCATCAACATATACGTTGGCACCAGTTACATCGCCCACGTAGCTCATCCTTAAACTTCCTTGGGTGTCGTTGCCGGTTTTGAAACCAATGTACAAGGGTAGCCACTGGTCAAAATAGTCGGTACGGTTAGCGTTGTGGAAGGCTTTGATAAACAAACGGCCACTTGGGTCGGTAGTGGTAGTGTCAATTACAGCGTCCGTAAAACCAGTAAGCTGCAAGTATAGCCCCCAAGAGAGTATGTCAATGTCTTCAACGTACACATAAGCTTTGAACCAATAGTCGGTATTTGGGTACAATTGGTACGTATGATAGTTATCCCAAGCAGTTCTTAAATCCGGATCGCTTGGCAATGTCATCTTAAGCGACTTAGTACCAGATTTTACTTGACCTGAGGAAAGTGACAAACCAACGCCCAAACCAGCTTGCATATCGGTAAGGCCGCCATCAAAGTTGCCATTATCACTGCCATAAAAAAGATTGCCAGTGAGATAAGTTAACAATACATCATACTTTACTTTATCTCCCAAAAAATTCTGGTTCCAACCGGAAAGGTTGCTATAGCCCACACCAACATCGATACGCTTTTCGGTGTTAAAATTGTTTAGTGATTGTAGCATATATTCCTCGCCCCCATTGCTATAATACCCTTTGATTCTAAGGAAGTATGGATAGCTCTGGTTGGTAAGCAACGATAATACCTCACTCTCTCCGGGACTGATGTTTTTCTCCAGTGGCCCATTGGTCATAAACCTCTTATATGGAGTATTGTCTAGTATGTATGGTGATAGGTCAATGGGTTGTTCTGATTGGAAACAGGTGTTCAGGCAATCAACTGTATCGGTAAAGATGGCAGTGGCAGCATAATCTGGCACTCCATCTGTCGTTTTCAAGCCATACACCAGTGCCGAAAGCGAAACCATACTGTTAGGTGCCGTTTGATAACCATGGCTATTAGTGCCAGGCAAGTCAAAGCTAATAGCATCTTGCACAATCTGCTCTACCCGGAACGAGTAAGTATCGGTACTACCAAAATCAACATATTGCTGCCAGCTTGTAACCCCTACGCCATTTATCACTATTATAATGAATACGGCATCTACATCGGCAGCAGGGCTTGCTTTTATCTTGTACTCAATAGGGTTGTTTGCCGAAACAAAACCTGAGGGCTGAGAAAGTATGGAGAGGGTTGCCATGGTGAGTTATAATTCTTGGTCTAAAAAGTCTGTTATGTCTTGCTGCACCGCATCTTCAATTATTTGGTTGATAGCTTCTTCTTCACTTTGAATAGAGGCATCCAAAAAATTACTACGTTGGTTCAAGGTCGTTCCGTAATCCTCCATTTGGGTACTTAACCCATATCCTTGCGAGGTTGGAGTAACCTCGGTTTTCACGGAAGCACTAAGCCTGCCACTCTTGTTATGCTTGCGTACCTCTAATTCACGTTTTATGGCAGCATCGAGTCGAGCGGCAGCTTGTTGCAAGGCCTGTTCTAAGTTTTTCATGGTGTTGGGTAGTTAAATGTTCCGGCTAGGCATTCGCCTTGGCAGCGTATGGGTAACATATAGCTTAGTTCTATCAATCGGTCTTGATGCTTGCGGTAATGCCAGTTGCCAACTATCTTTTCCTCGTTCTCAATTTTCCAAGGAAAGCCGCCAACCTTGTAGCGCGATTTAAACTCATGCAGAAACTGCTCTGCAAGTACTTCCAAATCACGTTGCTTTTGCTCGCTTACAATGGCAGCCTCGTCTGGCCGAGTATATCTATCAAAAAAAGTGAGCTTAAGCTGGTACACCCTTTGGCGGGTTTTTAGATTCATGCCCTCAATGCGCACATTGCGGTCAACAAACAACAATGGATACTCCTTGTTCCGTTGGCTGTTTATCTCATAAGGCTCACCATACATTAGCCCGCTAAGGCCCTGTTGGGCTTGGGCAATGGTCTCCAGTTCGGTTATAAGTTGGGTAATGTTCATTTTTGCGATCAATGACCCATGACAGGTTGGCCATGGGAGATTTAGAAATAGGTAAGGCCTTAATCAATTGCTACCGAAAACAGGTTGGGCACTTCAACTATGCCATGGTTTCTGAAGTTTATCATCGGCATTCCTGGTTGCCAACTCCCAAAATGGGAAGCTAACAGGGGTATATTGTTGAACCTAAGAGCTGCGCTACTGTTTCTAAGCTTTCTACCAATGTCTTTACGCAAATAACTGTAGTGGTGCATCACCAATTCGCCCTCGGCAAACAAATAGCACCGTTCAATTGGACTTACTCCTCTGGTTGGGTCTACCCTCGCTGGGAAACGACCACCTGCTTTTACTGCGGGCTTCAATTGACAGATAAAAGGCACCCAATAGTTTTCAATAGGCTCAAGCCTATAAATGGGTTGGCGATAATAAGTGTAAAGCCTACAAGCAGAACTATCATAACTGCCCTCTTCTATCAATGTTTTGGCTCGGGAAAACGCTTCACTATCATAATATTCATCGTTATCAAGAAACAGAAAGTGAGTACACTCTAGTTTTAATGCCCAATCTAATCCAATCTGTCGCTTCTGACGTTCATTTATGGCTGCGGACAACTCTAGGTTAGGTGTATACTTACGTAATCTGATTTTCGGCCAGCGTTCTTTAATCTGTGCCAAGGTGGTAAGCAAATCTGGGTAATGCTCCCCAATATTCGATTCAAACTGATAGACTATCAAAATTTCATCTACTTCATCTATTATCTGGGCTATGCTACCTTCTAGCAGCTCTTCACCATCAAAAGTGTTGTATATAGCTGCCAGTATCATGACAATGTTTCTGGTTGATGAATAATAGATTGGAGCATTTCCATGCGATTCTTCCAAGTAAGTTTTTCGTGGGCCAGTTCACAGCCATTAGCGGCTATACGCATACGGGCCATATCGTTTCGTAGGTAGTAGCGAATCATTTCAATCAACTCAGGTATACTGCGGAAAGTATCTAACTGAGTACCGATTTTAAAATCAGCCTCAATACCTTGGTAATGTTGCGATAGGCACAAGGTACCCGAGCCCAGTATATTGAACATACGGCCACTGCTATATCTCGGATAATCAAAATGGCTAAGGTTGATAGCCATTTTTGCACCGCGGTATACATCTGCTTCGCGCACTGGCTTTTGGTTCAGGTTTTGGGTGGTAAAAGGCCAGCCAGTGCCGCAAACCGCAAAGCTGAAATGACTCTGTTTGCGCAACTCTTGCACCATCTCCATCCTATACTTGCTCAATGGAAAAGTGCTACCATAGTTGTTGGCCATAAAAACCACATCAGCCAAGTGCTCCTTGGGGCCATCTGGTGTAAATATCTCGTCTTCAAAACCCATGGGCAAATAGGCAGCCTTAAGGCCTGCTTTTCGCAACACTTGTACATCAAACTCATTAGTAAAGAGCGTAATATCGAAATGCGGAGCCATATCCAAGTACCACTTTGGGGTAGGGAAACGCACATCACCAGTCCAGTTTACTTTGTAGCCACTAAGTACTTTTAGCGTATCTGGTTGAATGATATCTGGGGTTTGAAGCTGGAAAAAGCATAAGTCGAATTGATGTGTCTGAGCCAATTTCCGAATCGTTTGGTTCACGTTGGGGTCTTTGCGCCAGTTTACTTCAACCATTTCACCCAACGAAGCAAGCGCTTTCCTAAGTGAATGTTGATGGTCGCCAAGGCTTACGTATAGAACTTTCATAGTTGGGTTGGTTGAATGGTTAAGTAAGGACCTGGAACGGTTTCGCTACGGGTGTAGCGGCGCAAGTTGGTTAAGTGCAAATGGCACGCCTTAATGGTTTTGGATGGATTGCTTACACTCAACCCTACCTCTGCCAGTTCCCAAGCAAACTTATTGTCGCAGCCAGGCTTACCAGGGCTATATGCACCGCCTTTAAAAGCTAATGGAGCATGTACTATCCAAGCATCTTGGCTATACTCTTTGTTATAAAACCTCAATGTGCCGTCTGCTCTTGCATCCCAGCGGGTCAATGCATAGCATTGTGTGGACTTTAAGTGTTTTGCCATGCCAAGGGTATCATCAAAGTAGATGTCAGTATTGGCAATAATGGCCAAGCCTTTAAGTGAATTAGCCAGCTTTACCATATCAATAAACAGTGGACGGCGCTTGAAATACCTTACCCTTATCTTAGGATGCTGCGGTATATCCGGCTCTCCTTCCACCATCAGCCAAACCTGCTTGATCAAAGGATGCTCAAGGTTTCGGTTGAGACAGTACAATAACTCAGCACGACGAGCCATATTGGGCTCATGGTACCAACAGGTAATAAGGGTAAACATACTCTATAGGTCTAAAAAGCAGTTATTCGGAAGTACAACTATGCTGCGGTTTTCTGCAACGTGTTTACCAACTCCCTAAAACGGGCAATACGCTCTTCGTTGCTACTGAATTGGTCTTTTACAAATTGCTCCCTAAGCGACTTAATTAAAACTCGTTCCGCCTCTGGCAAGTCTTTACTTTTCAGGAGTTCCTTGGCACTATCCAGCACTTGCTGTTTATGCTCTTTAATATGGGTTAGCTGTTTTTGCCTTAGGTCTTGTTGTTGCTTTAGGTCTTTCTCAAACTCGGTAAGGTATACCTGCTGAGAGCGAAGCTGCTCATAATACACAACCTGTTCTTCTTGCTTTTTGCTTGCTTGCTCACGAAGGGTATAGTTCTTCTCCAAGTCGGTTTCTTTAGCAGCCAATGTTTGGTAAAGCTCAATACCTTCTTGTATCAAAACCAGCCGATCTTCCAATAACTTTATCTTGGCACGTATATCGTTAAGTGCCTGTGGTAGTTCTAGTTTCTGCATAGTAGTATCAGGCATTTCGGGTTTTGGTGGTCCAGTTAATCCAGGCATAAAAGGCTCCCACACCATAGCCGAAAATAAAATTCCAAAGCTGTGGCCAGCCGCCCTTGGCAGCTAATGCAAAGGCAATAATGAGCAATAGCGGTACCGATAGCACCAGTAAAAGGGGCTTAAGTTTGGTCAAGGTTATCATTTGGTTTATGTTTTTAAATATCTCTGTTGTGTTTCCAAGTGAAACGGTGGTGTTCGCAAAGTACACCCATGTGAACTAGGGGCTTTATCCCTAGCCGGTTACTGTCGAGGTGCCAAAAGCTATCGCTAAAGGCCATTGGGTTGGATTTGTCAACCCTGAAACGTAAGCGTTCCATCAATCTTTTGCTAAACAATGAGCACCCAATTGATGGCGCGAAATAAGGTTTCACCCTTCCATCAAAAGCCGTTATACTATCGTATGGAGCCAGTACCTTATTGGCACACCAACCTTGATAGTTGATTACGGAACGTTGCACCCCAAGCGTGGTATGGGCTCCCTGTTTCAAGAAATAGGGGATATTGATGTTGTCAACCTTGTAGCTCAGCATCAACTCAATAATGTTGAGCGGCGGGAAGTTATCGCACTCCAGACTAAAGAAATAATCGTACCCATGCTCCAGAAAGTAAGCCCTTAGCAGGTTTTGGCTATCGGCAATAAACTCTGTTGCCCGCTTGCCTTGCTGTGGGCAGTGCACACAGCGGTATCCCCAAGACAATACTTTCTGGTGGAAGTCGTCATCAGGACTGTTATCCACCAGAAAGATGTCGAGGGCCGGGTACGAGAGGCCGGAAATATGCTGTAGCCATTCTTTCAGAACATACTCCTTATTGCGTGAAATAGGAGCGGCCAACAGCACTCGAGGAAGGGAACCATTTAATTGGGAAACAGGAAATGTGAAATTTGAAACACCTGGTGCGTCCTTTGTTTGATTGTTCTCAATTTGCATTTCCTTATCTCCCAATTATTATAATCTGTATTACTTCCTGCGTTTTACCTTCGCTTCATCCGCATACACTTTGTGCAAGCGCTCGGTATAGCGCTGCTCTTCGCGTTGGCGGGTAAGAAACTGGAAAACGGTATGTACGTTCATGTTTTTTATATACTCCAGCTGGCTCAGTTGGCCT
>WGNT01000137.1 GCA_016124425.1 Cytophagales bacterium | reverse complement strand
GGATTATTAGAGGTTGAAAGCATGTCATGCTGCCCTGATGGTCATTTTTTCACGCTTTTTCCTGATCTCTGCAATTTCTGTATGTTCTTATAATTGAAATTGTTAAGATTCGGACAGGTTTCTCCGATATGGTCCTGACAGATGGAAATTCTGCCTGATGGCATAGGAAACAGTGACCAGAAATGAGACAATCACCCGCGAGATCCCAGATGGTCCCGTGTTGATAGCACGCAATACTTTAGACCGGGATATTGATAGAATCCTTGGGATAATCGAATCCGGTGAACTCGAAGTGGCTGGTTCGCTACTCCGGAAAATTCCTCAATGCCCAGAGACAGCAGAAATACTCGGCGAATTGCTCAATGTGCTGGGCATAAAATATAAGGCGCGTGGGGACACCCATGAAGCAGAACTGCTTTTTCTTAAAGCAGTGGAAACCTGGCCTCAACTATCTGATGCTCAATATAATTTAGGAAATCTGTACTTTGGCCGTCAGCAATACGACTCATCTGTAGGCAGGTATCTACTGGCGATTTCCAGTTCCCCAAAAGAAATCGATTATTTTAACAATTTGAGTATATGCCTGGGGAATTTCTCGAGTCTGGAGAGTGTTCTGAAATGGATCGATCGGTTACTCCAGATAGAAGGAATCACCCCGAATGAACTGATTGTCGTGGCCCGCAACCTTAATCAGTCAGCATATTGGATGGCATCGGTCCATCTCTCGAGAATCATTGCCTTAAAATCACCACTACTCATAGAGCCCATAATAGAATCAGGAATTTTACTTCATCAGCGAGGTTTTTTTGCTGAATCGGAAAATGCTTTTAAGTTAGCACTCGGTGAAGCTGCAGAGGATGGTTCCATTCTCGCTAACTTAGGCGCAAGTCAAGTGATGCAGAATCACTTCAAAGAAGCGGAAAAAAACCTGGCCAAATCCATTCAAAAGCTTCCGGATAATCCAGCAGCCTGGAACAATCTTGGTATAGCTTATGAAAATCTTGGCAATTTCACTCAGGCATATGACTGCTTCGAAAAAGCACTTCAAATTCAACCAAATATGGTGGAAGCCCTCGAAAACCTCGAAAAATTGGCCAGTTTCCACGGCTTGACTTCGAAAACGGAAACCGCTTTGAGTCGGCTGAAAGAATGTGCTCCGCAAAAGAAGGATAAATATACACTGCGCGCCGCATTACATTTCCCTCCCATTGCACCAGATACTCTCGATACCCAGCGCAGAAGAATCCTTCTATCTCAAACCATGGATGATTTGTTTGTGACAAAGGTTCCCTGGAGTGACCCATTCCGTGAATCCGGCACAACCCCGTTCTTCCTGGCATATCAGTCAGAATCAAATAAAATTCTAAATCATAAACTGGCACAAATATATAATTACGGACCATGGCTCCCGAATCGCGCGTTCACATTCGGTCCGGATACATTCAAATTGTCTGGGAACAGAAAAATTCGCATCGCATTTATTTCTTCATTCTTTTGTTCTCATACCATCGCCAGATTGAATGAAGGATTCATAAAACATCTGAATCGGAGGGAATTTGAAGTAATTATATTCATTCCGGCTTTAACCCGTCGAGATAACTCAACGGATCATCTCCTGAAATATGCTGATCAGGCCATCCATTTGCCTCAAAATCTCGAAGATGCCGCTCAAATCATTTATTCCTCAAAGTGTCACATCCTTCACTATTGCGATATCGGTATGGATCCGTGGACATACTTCCTGGCATTTACAAAACTAGCACCCATCCAATCCACATCCTGGGGCCATCCGGATACCAGCGGAATAGAGACAATCGATTACTTCATTTCCTCCCACATGATCGAGCCGGATCACGCTCAGGATGATTACACAGAAAAACTGATCTGCTTTCGGAATCCTCCCACATACTTTGAAATGCCAATGGATAAAAATTCATTGGAACCAATGAATTTCCATCATCAACTTGGATTGCGCAAGAATTCCCACATCTACCTTTGCCCACAATCGCTGTTTAAAATTACTCCTCACTTTGATAGTATTCTCAGTGGAATCCTCCGTGAGGATAACTTAGCTGAAATTATTTTTATCGAAGGAAATTCCCCGAATTGGCAAAAAATGCTGATTCTGAGATGGGGAAGTATTTCCGGATTTGATTTGTCACGGGTCCATTTTTTACCGCGCATGGACCGAAGACAGTTTCAAAGTATGATTTTAGCCGGACATGTAATTCTTGATCCTACAGTTTTCAGTGGTGGAGTAAGCACCCAGGAAATACTTGCCCATGGTAAGGCCATTGTGACCCATCCAATGCGGATGATGCGCTCTCAAGTCACGTCCGGATTTCTAAAAATCGCAAATCTCTCACAACAAATCGTTTCAAACAACGAGGACTATGTAAGAGAATCTGTTAAAATTGCTTCCGATCCCGAATACAGGCGTCATATTGAACAGCAAATTAAAGTTGGCTCCTCACAGATTTTTTCTAACTACCAGGTAGTCAATGAGTTTGAAACATTTTTCAAAACTGCTTATGAAGCCTGGAGAGATGGATCCTGTATTGAAAACTGGGTTTACTGAATTTTAACAACCCGTGGCTGCTGTTAATTCATACTTCTATAAAATTTCAGACTATGTCTCTATGTGGTTGATAGTCTGATACTTAGTCACTTTCCAATTATAAACTGGTGATTTGGAAGCCCAACCTGAGCCCATACGATTTACGGGAGGTAGATTTATGCACGCTTATCCAGTTCTCCTCCAATCCATTTTTATGAGATGAAAATTCATTCAAATTTTGCCGACTGGATAGGAATGTATTGCCGAGACCGCGAATTGAGATAGTCACAATCCACAAAAAACACCCCAGAAAGGAAACCTCCAGTTCGTGGCATGATCATTGCTAGATGGGTCTCTGTCATGAATGTCGGGTTATACAGTGCAGCAGCAGCAATGAACGTGAATCAGCGATGGTTGGAGGCAACCTCTGAAAACCTCGCTGGTCAAGTTGTCCCCGGATTCAAGAAAGAGGACGTGGTTTTTGGTTCATTTAATGCGGGGCAAATTCCAATGGAATACAGGAATATGGCTCCTGGGCAACCCAATAGTTACCTTTACCCTATCGCAGCAGGTGGAACAAACTTTTCTCAAGGTTCGATGAGACGCACTGAAATTCCAACGGATCTGGCTATTGATGGAAAAGGATTTTTTGTTGTGGAACTTCCGGGTGGACAACAGGGATACACCAGAGATGGGGAGTTTCACATCACACCAGATGGCATGCTTGTCACTAAAGAAGGACATCCGGTCCTGAGCAATAATGGCCCCATCCTTATTGATCCTCTGAACCAAGCTAAAATAGCTATTGGAACAGATGGAACGGTTCGCCAGGGACAAAATGACCTGGGTAAAATCAATGTGGTGGAATTTTCTTCCCCAGGGGATTTAACCTCTGCTTCAGGAGGAATTTTTATCAGCAGGAATGGCGGGCAAGGACCCTCCGAATCCACAGAATCACGAGTTCGTCAGGGTTACCTGGAATCGTCCAACGTCTCAACGGTCAAAGAAATGTCGAACATGATTCTCGCTATGCGGAATTATGAAGCCAACCAGAAATTAATTCACACCCAGGATGAACGACTTGGAAAAACAATTCAGTCACTTGGAGACTCAGCACGGTAAACCAGCCACAGATGTATCAATATATTCAGATAAGGAAATAAAGTGAGGATTGGTCTATGATTCGTGCCTTATATTCATCGGCATCCGGTATGCATGCCCAGCAGTTGAATCTCGACAATACTGCAAACAACCTGTCAAACGTCAACACGACAGGATTTAAAAAAAGTAAAATAGAATTTCAGGATCTCATTTACCAGGATTCACGCAATGCGGGAGCTGACGTTGGCGGCGGAAATACCTTGCCAACAGGAATTCAGATCGGACATGGCGTTCAATTAGCTGCCACATCAAAAGTATTTACAACCGGGGAAATGACCGCCACTCGCGAAAGGTGGGATGTTGCAATTAATGGGGACGGATTTCTGGAAATCCAATTGCCGAATGGTACATCCGCTTTCACCAGAGATGGCGCTCTGAAGATCGATCAGAATGGTCAGGTCACAACCAGCCAAGGGCACCTGGTCTTAGGTGGATTTCAGCCGATACCAGCCAACGCAACAAATGTCAGTATTGGTGACAATGGAACGGTCACAATCACAACGACAGATGGAAATGAAGTATTTAATATCAATCTTGTCCGGTTTCAAAACCCATCAGGCTTGAGAAATATAGGCGGAAATCTGTTTGTTGAATCTCCAGCATCCGGTGTCCCGGAACCTGGCGAACCCGGCCAGGATGGTTTTGGTCGATTGCTTCAGGGGTATCTGGAAATGTCCAATGTCAAAGTAGTGGACGAAATGGTCAACCTCATAGTCGCCCAACGTGCATATGAAGTAAATGCTAAATCCATTCAGGCAGCAGATGAAATGATGTCGCTGGCTAACAATGTTAAACGATAATTAATTATGCCATATATCTTACGTTCTTTAATGACGCTTTTTCTCGTCACACATCATTTCTGTACATACTCAACTGAACCGGTTGAAGGAGTCGAATGGATTCTTAAATCAGAAGTCGTGGTTTCTGAGAATAATGTGCGTATGAATGATATTATCGAACTGAAAGAGGGGAAACCCATTCCGGATTTTGTAATACATCAGTCACCGAATATTGGCCAACCCATCCACTGGCATAAAAATAAAGTATACGAATTAATTAATAATATATTCCCTGGATTCCTCCACCCTGTAGGACTGGGTTCCCAGTGGATTAAAATCCGCAAGGAAAGTCGTCCACTGGAATCTGAAGAATTGCTCGAACTTATTGATCATTCAATTTCGCGGCATCTAGGTGAAATAAATGGGAATCTGGAACTATCTCTGGCTCGTGATTGGAGACCAGTGGAAGTACCATTAAACTCAATTAACATTGAAATTATTAATCCAGAGTCCATTCAATTAGCTTCGTTTGTAGTTGTAAAGTTTCACATCACTGACCAGGACAACAAACTGGGCCCATACTACGTGCAACTGAGATGTCGTTGTTTGACTGAAGTGCTGATGGGACATGAAGGAATTCAAAGGGGATCCAAGCTTACTCCAGATCTGGTTCATTGGGTAACGCAGGACGTATTGTCCTTGAGGAATCCCTTAACTAGAGACAATTTTGACCCGGATGATCCATATCAGACTGTACGTTCAATCCGTTCAGGTTCGCCTATTTTATTGAGGGATGTCAGACGTCAACCATTGATTTTACGCCGGGACATTGTTACGGCAGTTCTTGACAATGGAGCACTTCAGATTTCAATCAAGGCCCTTGCTGAGGAGGAGGGGTACAAAGGGGACATAATACGTGTAACCAATCTACGTTCTAATAAAGAATTTTATGCTCGTGTGATTCGCAGGAACGTGGTCGAGCTCGCTCACTAATTTTTATGTAATTTCATTGATGAACCAAATCCCAACCAAATTAAAGCTATAAAATGAAAAAACTCGACTTGATAAAGCCATTACATTTTGTGTTTCGACTTGCGACAGTTGCTGTCGTATTGGAATTACAGTCACTTCAGGCACAAAGTTTGTGGAAAAATGATTTCTCACGTTCGCAATTTGCAGATATAACCGCCAATAGAGTAGGAGATATTATTAATATCATCATTCAGGAACAGAACTCAAACAGTCAAAAGGCCAATACTCAGACTGCCAAGAATTCGTCGATTGATGCTTCCATTCAGAACTTTTTGTATGCACCTGGTGTGAGTGGATTACTGACAAAGGGAGGACAATTACCACGGGTCAGTATGTCTGGAGGAAACGAATATTCCGGCGGGGGGCAGATAACCAATTCTAAGCAGATGACGGCACGCATAGCCGTCATGATTGTCGACATTCTTCCCGGGGGACAGTTATTAATTGAAGGAAGAAAATCCACGGAAATCAGCCAGGAAAAGCAGGAAATTATTCTGCAAGGAGTCATCCGACAAGCGGACATTACCGGTGGCAATACAGTTTTCAGCTATAACGTGGCCAATGCCACCATACAAATTATCAGTAAAGGGGCACTTTCTCAGCCTCAACGTAAAGGATGGTTGACTAAAACATGGGACAAGATTTCTCCGTTCTGAAGAATTCATTGTACTTCATAAATAGTGGATACCTGAATGCCCTCATGCTGAATAAAACAATAAAAGTAATTTTCCGAATCACACAACTGGTTACAGTAATGTGTATCCATGGCTTGATACAGGATTGTTGTGCAGCAGTCCGTATCAAGGATTTAGCCAGTTTATCTGGAGCAAGAGACAACCAGCTTGTTGGATATGGACTGGTTTCCGGGCTTAACAATCAGGGCGACCGCAATCAGGTATATACACTTCAGTCACTCTCCAACATGTTAAGGAAGTATAACCTGACGTTGCCTCCAGGGAATATACAGTCCAAGAATGTGGCTGCGGTCATGGTGAGCGCTATCATTCCGCCATTCGCAAAACCGGGCACGAAACTTGATGTGACAGTCAGCTCAATTGGAGATGCAAAATCGCTGCAGGGAGGAGTTCTGCTTCAGACACCACTTTATGCTGCAGATGGAAATGTCTATGCGGTTGCTCAAGGGCAATTAACTATCGGAGGTTTTTCCTCAGGAGAAGGAAATGCATCACTTGTAAAAAACCATCCTACTGTTGGCAAAGTGTCCAATGGAGCTATTGTTGAAGAAGCAACACCCACACAAATAGAATTAAATGGCATGATGCAGCTTCTTTTCAGGCAACCCGACTTTACAACCATTTCAAGAGCTGCTGTGGCTATAAATGAAAGATTCAGTAATAATCCATTTCCAGTGGCAGAGGCACTAAACTCCTCAACTATCAACCTGCGCATCCCTTCTGAATTCTGGAGTAACCATGTTGGATTTATTGAGGTCATAGAGAGTCTTTCCATCACTCCTGACAATAAAGCTAGTGTGATTGTCAATGAACGTACTGGAACAATAGTGGCTACATCAAGTGTTCAGATATCCGCTTGTGCCATTTCTCATGGAAATTTAACCATCAGTGTGGCGACCACTCCAAATGTATCCCAACCCAACCCGCTGGCCCCAGCCAGTGCCCAGACGGTCGTCACGCAGGGGACACAGGTCAACATCGAAGAAAAAGCTTCCAGACTTATTCCAACTCCAGATCTTCCAACGGTGGAAGAGGTGGCACAATACCTTAACTCCCTGGGAGTGACTCCCAGAGACATGATATCCATATTTCAGGCTATGAAGGAAGCCGGTGCCCTTCACGCAGAAATTGTCGTCCAATAATATTCGGCTTATGGAAATCTCATCAACACACAATATCCCATTCTATAATAGTATTGCCCAGTTTGATATCAATGAGGATACATCAATCAGTCAGAAGACAGACAAGACTGAGTCCGAAGAAAACGTTACCGAGTTGGCGGGTAAATTTGAATCGATTTTATGGAAGAAATTTTTGGATGAAGCGACAAAACCGCTTTTTAAAACGCCATTTTCTGATGACTCGACACGTGCATCAATATACCGGGATATGATGAACCATACTATTGCCACTCAGCTGGCATCACAGAATGACGGCAAGGCAGGAATTGCGCATGCTATGTCGACTCAGCTATTTACTGACATGAAACAACGAGCACAGGAGATTTCGAATAGTTCGCAAATCACAGGAGGTAAATTATGAAAAGCCAGAATGCTTTAATTGATGATTTTATAGAATCCTTGCGAAACGAATTACAGGGATATGGTGAGTTACTGGCCTTGATGGAATCTCAACAATCGCGAATCATATCCCGGGATACGCCAAAAATCGAATCTTCTGCTCATGAAATAAACAATCAATTTTCAATAATCCAGTCATTGAAAACGAATCGGCAGCAGTGTCAGGCAGCCTTGTCCATCAATCTGGGTTTGTTACCGGACGCCTTGTATGTCGATCAGCGAAAATGTTTACCTGATGATTTGAAAAATTTAACAGACGCTCTCGTCGAAGAAAACAATTCCTTGTTGAATGAAGTTCGGCTCAAGGCCCGACAAAACCAGTTACTCTTATATCGGACTGTTGAAATAATGCAGGAATTCATCAACCAGATCCTGCCCAGAACTGAGATTAAATCCTATGATTCGAGCGGCCAGAAGAAAACGAAAGTTCAATCAAAAGTTGGGTTGTATGAAGCTGTCGGATAATTGGTTGTGTCATGGTTCCGATAATGAAATCATTTAAAAACTAAAGATAAACGAAGATGTCTACATTATTTGGATCGCTGAGTGTATCGAGACAGTCATTGCAGAACATGCAATTAGGCATCACTGTGACGGGTCATAATATGGCCAATGCTTCTACGGAGGGATATTCACGACAAAGAGTTGTCATTGAGGCTGAGAAACAATTTGATGGGGTGCACATACTCGGTGTGGGTGCGTATACCAACCAGATTCAACGCGTTCACGATGAGCTACTGGATCGACGTATTCAACTTCAGAAGAGTGACGATGGAATGTTGCAGGCAGAAAAGGACATTCTCGATCTGATGGAGGCCAATTTAGGCCAGATCATTGACCGACAGTCTTTGAGTGCGGAAGGGAGTGCCGCGGCACAAGGTATTGGAGCACCCAATGGATTGGGAGAATTTTTAGATGATTTTTTTAATACGATAAGTGCTTTGTCCGCTGACCCAACCTCATCTGCTTTAAGAAATCAGCTCGTGCAGAATGCGAAGTCACTGACAGCGAAATTCAATTCCAATGACAAATCCATTGAAGATTTAAAAACGACAATTTCAGATCAGACTGATTTCCAGATCAGTGAGGCGAATTCCTTAATTCAACAGATTTCTGAGTTAAATCATGCTATTGCCCTTGATGAAAATAAATCCAGAGGACAGTCAAATGATCTCAGGGATCAACGGCAAAAGAATATTGAGAAGCTTGCGGAGATTATATCTATTGAAACGAGTTCTTTGGACAATGGCATCATTGAGGTGAAATCTGGTGGAGTGGTTTTAACGGGCGTGAAAACACCAAAGAATCTGCTTACCTCGTATGTGGATACATCGGGAGCGCTCAGATATCGAACTCAGGAGGGAGCATTGGAAATAGCTGTAACCAGTGGTGGCTTGGCAGGACTATCCAGAGCACATAACCAAAGCCTCCCGAAGCTTCAGGAGAATCTGAATGAATTAGCATCCGAGATAATATCCCGTGTCAATTCCATATACCAGGAAGGATATGATCTGAAAGGGAATACCGGCAACCTGCTTTTCTCAGGCACTGGGGCATCTGATATAGCGGTTGATGAACATTTATTGAATAACCCGCAGGCCTTCCAAGGCAGTGCTGACGGAACAACTGGCAATAATGAGATTATCACAAAGCTTTTCGAGCTCTCATTAGAACGCATCCCGAACTTGGGGGACAGAACCCTGTCAGGCAGATATGCCGAGGTCATTAGTGAATTTGGACATGAAATCCAGAGCTTGGAAACCTCAATAGTCGACAATAACTCCATTGGAACTATGCTTACCAACAAAAGACAAAGTATCAGTGGGGTCTCACTCGATGAAGAAATGACAAATCTAATTCAATACCAACGGGCCTATCAAGCGTCTGCACGAGTCATCGGGATCATTGACGAAATGGTCCAAACAGTAATAGGACTTGGAAATTAATTCTAAAATGAAAGTTTCACCATGCGAGTGACCAGCACAACAATGCCTGACCTGGTGAGAAACCAGCTGAATATGCTTACAGGAAAACAGGCAAAACTCCAAAACCAGATTTCTACAGGTCAAAATATCCAAAAAGCATCTGACGAACCTGATGGATTTCTGAAAGTTATGGAATTCCAATCCGAGTCACGATCGATATCTCAATTCAGGAAAAACATAGATACCTACAAGGAACTTTCAAACACGAACTACTCAGTTGTTGGTTCACTGAACAAGCTGGTGAATAGAGCACAGGAGATTGCTACAATTGCGGATGAACTCAAGTCGCCGGAAGAACTGAAAATATATTCTATTGAAGTCAATGAATTGATTAATCAGGCATTATTGCTGGCAAATACTGAGTCGAGAAATCAGTATATTTTTGGAGGAACCGTAACTGACAATCCACCATTTGAGAAAGTCACCAATGAGAATGGTGAGATTTCATCTATTAATTATACCGGGAATGAATCGCCGCAGGACATCATCATTTCAAAGAATTTGCGGACCCAAGCACATATTCCTGGGCAGAATGAATCGGGTACTGGACCATTCGGCCTATTTAAAGATATTCGCAATGATTCGGACATTTTCAAATCCTTGATTGATCTGAGAGACAATCTGAGGAGTGGAGATGCCACAAAAGTGCAGAACGAATCTATATCTGCACTTAAAAAGGATGAGGAGAATCTGATTTACCAGATTGGATTCATAGGTTCAACTCAGGGCCACATGGAGTCTATCTCAGGAATGTTGAGCGAGAAAAATGATTCGTTAAACGCACTGTCATCGAGTGAAGCGGACGTGGATTTAACTGAGACGATACTATTGTTGAACCAGAATAGTGTGGCCTATCAAGCAGCCCTTCAGGCGGCTGGAAAAATTCTCAATACGTCACTCCTGGACTACATCCGGTGAATTTTGGAACTCTGTTCCAGGTGTGCGTGAATGAGCCGCACAAAATATTTTGAAAGCCATATTACTGGATATCAAGTATCGGACTGAGTCGGAAGAAGGCGTTTGAGGGAAGCTCTGACTGTGAAAATTCCAACCTGAGTATGGTATCCGGAGTAAAAAAGTGTCCTAATGAATTCCATTCATTCATATCGGTGGAGTAGGCAAAGTTATAATTAAAGCCTTTACTTACGGGATAGGTGAGTATGAGCAAATTATTGATGACAGACATATCCGGCTTGGGAGCTCTCGGAACAAGAAGCTTGGTGACTTTATCATCCATATCCTGTGCCCAAAGTGTGTAGGCACTTGGACTGGGATGAATGCCATCCGGCATGCGATCCACATTTAATGTTCCTGATTCATTGATGAATAAATGTGATGAATCGTGGAAAAAAACATGTTTATTGTCTGCGAAGTGACGAATGGACTCATTGACCTCATTGTTGAGGAGTCTGTGTGGATCTTTGGAGGAATACTGAGTTGGAAGTAATGCCAGGAGAAGGATGCGAGTTTGGGGGAGTACGGATTTTAAATCCTGCAAGACAGCAGATATACCAGCTATGGTCTTTGGAGCAGGGTCCCGGCGCTGGCCAGAATTATTTGTCCCAATAAGGACAATGGCCAGTTTCGCCCGGCACTGACTGAAGTCGGTATGTGCGATTCGCCAACGGAGATGTTCCGTACGATCGCCGAGTACGCCAAGGTTGATTGCTTGGCGAGGAGAATAAAATTCGTTCCAGCAATTGCGGCCGGCAGTTTCAAAAAGGTGTGTTATTGAATCACCAAACCAGAGAATCTGGGCCTCGGGCCGTCTTAAAACCTCTGCAGCCAGTGCCTCATGTCGGGGAATCCACCACTGAATCCAATCTGGCTCGTTTCGGGGTGCTGGAACTATGGCTTCAAGGTACTCATCAGGTAGCTCGGATTCCGAGTTCAGTGCCAGGTCACCTGAGACACCAATATCCGACATGATAATCCCGAAGAATATCATCAATACATTTACCTGGGCTATCAGCCAATCCGTCGAACATTTCAAAGTCATTCCAATTTTACTGCCCCAAATTCATTGTGTTCCATTTTTGCCAGATCAGATCATCAACCTCAAAATTCTAAAAAGAGGTCAATGTCGCCCCAATTTCCAGTCATATTCAAGCATATTGCATTCCAACCGGCCCGTTTACACACAAACAATGCGGCTGGAACAGACAAAACTTTTCTGAAAATTCTCCGTCTGCAGCCAGAAATCTACTGGAAGATGGTGATTTCGAACGATTTACGTGCCATTTAACTTTATTTGATGATTACCGGAACTGAAGGAAGATCAGTCCGGATACAGTCAGAGGCTCAGACGGATGGACAATAACTTTTGGGATTGGTCATTGGCAACCCATTTATCTGCCCGAAATTCATCCAGCATGAGCAGGATGTCCCGGCAGAATTCTGATCCTTTAAATTCCGCTGGCTAAAACGGAACACAAGGCGATTCCAGAAATAGTCAGATGATAAAGTTGGAAATGAAATTGAGGTAGCCATGTCTGCCGTATCGCTTTGTCCATTTCTGGAGGGATTTTTTCATAGTTTTAAGGCAAAGCAGGATAATTTCTGGCGTGATTGGCTCCATCCCATCAGGTGGGGTTTCCTCGATCAATGCCGAACATATCCGGACAATGGATTTTAGGATTCTCTTCTCCAGATCAGCTAGATCAAAATTCTTCGGAGGTCGATTGAGAGAAATGGCAGAGAAATGATCACCGAGAGCCTCATAAATACGAGCCACCCCGTGGTCTGTCAATTCAGGATATTTTCTGTAATATTTGATTACGGAGGCTTCGATGTCCTCAAGAATGAAGATGTATTTTTCCTGCAATGGCATAAATAAAATAACGCTTCAGGGCAGCTCGCGTATTCTGAGGTTTCTGAATTCGATTGGAGAGCCTTCGGATTCCAGACAGAGGTATCCGTGATTTGGTAGACAATTTGTTCCACCTGAGACCTCTTCTCCATTCACCCACAGCCTCACTTCCCCATGAATGGCACGCACATAGTAGTGATTCCACTCCCCAACTGGGCGAGTGAGATTTTTTGATGGGAAGCTTCGTTTTCCATCTGGAGCGGTGGGGGGGAAAGGGGACATTTCAGCTGATCCAGTGGGAAAGATATCGCCGTGACAAGTAAACCAATCTGCTTTTTTTCCGTAATTTTTTTCGTAGAAATCAGTATAACCAAGGTCGAGTACCTGGACTTCAATTCCAGTCGGGAGTCTCTTTTTTCCCTGAGCCACTTCCTCGATAGCCTGATCCGTTGCCCAGAGAAAAATTCCTGAATTTCCAGCAGGTTTGAGATGTTTCCATTCACAAACCAATTCCAGATTGCGATAGGTTTTCATGGAACGTATGACACCCACAGGTTGCCCAGTGCACACCACCCCGGATTCATTCCAGGTCCAGGTGGAGTCATCACAATTGACATTGGTAAAATCCTCTTTAGTCAATTCCCGCCACCCGGTTTCCAATCCGGAAATATAAGCCGACGGTAACTGCCCCCATACATGTGACTGGATACATTGAAACCACACCATCCATGAGAATGAGAGAATGACAAAATATCTATACATAATTGATTTATTGATGCTCATTTTGCAGCCTGTTTTTGATATGGTGAGACAAAGAAAAGGAAATGCAAGAATATAGTTGTCATCACCCATTTTCTATGGATTGGGGCCAATATTAATGGGAGAAAGCCTGTGAGTCTGCGTGAAAGTGAACGGCCTGTGATTGAGTCATGTTCTTGCAATGTTCGAATTCGTCTGCGATGGTAGCGCTTGTTGTATCACAATTATGAAAAGTTTCAGTAATTTGAAAATCTGGTTCCAGGTAATTATTTTTTATTGTTGGATTATTGGTTGGAATTACGGAATGGATATTGAGAACGGAAATGATGGATTGGTTGACATTTTTAAAAGTGGGGATGGGGCGTATGACACCTATCGCATTCCGTCGATTGTACGGTGTATAGATGGGACGTTGATTGCATTCTGTGAGGGGAGAGTCAAGGGGAGAGGAGATTCCGGGAATATTGATCTGATAGCACGCCGTTCAGGAGATTCCGGGAAGACATGGTCACCAGTTATTCCGATCTGGAATGATGGTCCGAATACATGTGGTAATCCGGCTCCGGTTGTGGATCTGACAACTGGCAGGGTGTGGATACTTATGACATGGAACTTGGGGGATGATCATGAGTCGCAGGTAATGTCAGGCACCAGTCGGGATGTTCGGCATGTATATGTCCTGGTCCGATGATTGTGGACAATCCTGGGCCAGTCCACAGAGGATAAGTGAGAATGTCCGCCAACCGCATTGGCGATGGTATGCGACCGGACCTGGCAATGGAATACAATTATCACGCGGACTTCATGCAGGGAGGCTGATAATTCCAGCCAATCATTCTGACCATTCAAACCCCAGCCGACATCCGTATCGGAGTCATATTATTTATTCAGACGATCATGGGACAACGTGGCATATTGGGGGTATTCAGGAAGACAGAACAAACGAATCCTCAGTCGCAGAGCGAGCGAATGGGGATATTGTTCAAAGTATGAGATCCTACCATAACAAGGGACTGCGAGCAGAGGCTGTTTCATCAGATGGTGGAATGATATGGTCCCATGTCACGCTGAATCCAGATCTCATCACACCCGTGTGCCAGGGAAGTCTGATTTCATGGATGGATGGAGGTGCTACGGACATATTTTTATTCAGTTCACCAAGTGGTCGGAGCCGAAGTCGCTTAACGGTTTATCTGAGCCAGGATGGAGGCAGGAGCTGGCCAAGCCAGACGTTGGCATACGCGGGATCTGCTGCCTATTCAAATCTGGTACAAATCAGTTCAACGCAAGCATTGGTCCTATTCGAACGGGATGAATATTCAAAAATTTCCCTGAGCAGTGTCCGGATGAACAAGGCAAATTGGTTGCCTGCAAATCAAAATTAGATGCTTCCGACAGTCCAGAACTGTTGGGATGAAGGATTTATGTTCCAATTCTGGCTACCCAGATGGATACTCCAATGACCAGGAAGCAGGAAATCAAGGTTACCAGAAATCCCACGATATCCAGTCGACTGGGCCGGGCAAATTCCCAGTCGCTGCCAGGAAATAGTTTATTGCGATTCAATGATTGGGGATCTGCCAACTCCGAGTTCAGGAACTCCCGATCGCTTGAGGCATCACCTTCTACAGGGGTGCGCATCTTTATATACAATCGGTCCAGTGATTCTTTGGAATTTCTTTTGGAAACCAGACTGATGATAGTCATGATGAAAAATGGAATGAGTATTTTTGGAACGAGCTCCATGCTTGAAAGTGAAGCATTGGAGGCTTTGCTAAGATTGAAGCCAAGGAACTGATAGATGAGGAATTCAAGTTGAAGGGACCCCATTCCAGCAACTGGACCATCATAAGTATATACGTCACGGGATCCTCCATCGATAGGGCTGGTGCTGAGTTTTTGCAATTGGGTCCCATCCTGCTGAGTGACTCCTTTGGACCAGTATATGGATTTACCACCTGAACGATTGATCGAAGTGAATTTTTCACCTACCTCAAGTTCTGCAGGAGCCGTACCTAAAGATGCAATTGCAGAAGAATCTCCAGAAGTCAGGGCTGTTTGATAATCCTGATTCCAGTTGGCAATCCTGGCTGCTCGCAGTCTGACATCGGATGGGGAAGCTATTCTTTCGGTTGTTGTGACGACAAAATGTGTTGTTGCGGAGAATGCAGGCAGAGTGCGTATGCCTGGAAACAGAGTTGGCAGGATCCAGGGAATGACGAAAAATATGGCAAATGTATAAGCGATTGTCGACCAGGCAGCCAAAGTGGTTGCTCGCCTCCAGAACATCCCAATCCAGAAAGGTGCAGCAAAAATCATGGGAACAATCCAGGTGAGTTGGAGCTGTTCAAAGACATCCATCATGAACCACGAGACGAGAACTGCTCCGATGATCATCAATATTCCGGAGATCCGAGCGACTCGAATGCATTCCCCCTCCCCTGCCGAATGGTTGATGAATGGGACGTAGATATTTCGTACCATGAGACCCGCAGTGACCAGCATGTATGTATCCGCAGAACTCATCAGAGCGGCTAACATGCAGGCCAACATGAGTCCTCGTAATCCCGGCCACAATAACTCTCTGGAAGCTATTCCCCAGGCTTTATCGGGGTCACGGGCCAACTCGGTGCTATCCGCAAATAGAGCCAGCACAATTAATGCGGTCAAAGCCCAACCAATTGTGCAGAATCTTTTAGCTAAATTGCCAACGACCAATCCAACCCGGGCGCTGGTTTCACTTTTAGCCGACCCACCACCTGTGGCGATGAAGTGGGGTTGCACGACGACACCAACCAGGCTTATCAATGTCACAGCAGCTATTCGATGCCATGGAAACTCACTGCTGGCAGTCGACCCGACCACAGAAAACAAGTGATCCGGCAACTGTTCGTGCATTATGCGGAACCCACTCAGAAAACCTTGAGTTTCCGGATCTCCAAATTTCTCAACCAGGGCATTTAAACCGAATGGGATTAAAAGGATTGAAAGAATGATGATGAAAATCCCCTGAAGCACGTCTGTCCAGTAGGCGGCAGTCAATCCCCCGAGCACACCGTAAAT
>WGNT01000171.1 GCA_016124425.1 Cytophagales bacterium | reverse complement strand
GTGCCCCAGCTCATGCAGCACGACCGTTGTCTCCAACACCGTAAGCGGTGGCCTTCTGAACCCGCCCGAATTTTCCACGATCCGCGGACCAAACAAGACCATGCTCGAACTGTTGTAGGCCGCGCCTAATGCAAAAGATTCCTCATCGTCCTGTGAAAAATAGCCGTCAACTATCAGTAAGAATATCGTGAAAATGGCCCGCTCATTATACCGTTCCCGGTGGGTCGCTTCCAGCTCCCGGATATCTGAAATGGTGTAATTGTTCTGTCCCATGGCTGGAATCTCCCGTTGGCGGAAAATGATTCCATCGGGCTTATTGACATAATCTTCTAAAAAAGCAACCGTTTCTCCAAGCATGAAATTGGTAGGTCTGTACCCCGACATATATACCAATTCTATTTCCAACCTGGAAAACCTGTCTCCTGCCAGCAGCTGATTGGCAAGTTGCCCCACTCCGAGCCGCGCCGCCGTTTCTCCAAGAAAAGGATCTTCCATTTCCCTGTCATTCACACAGGAAAGGGCGAAAATCAACCAAACTCCGCCGATAGCACTACGAAACGCATTCCTCATTTTAATCAGTATTTTAGAGCGCCTATTATTAGACCTAATTACGCGTTTTAAATCCTATTTGTGCCACTTTATGATATTTTTTTGCTCGTTAAAAATAGAGGTTTCCAAATAATGCCTATATTTCTTCAAAAGTGAATGGATCATTTCGCCACTATATACAAGTATTTGGGGCAGCAGTCGTTTCACCTATAAACATCTTATTAATTTTAGGACCCAATTTACTCCACTATGTTAGCAAAAATTAAAAAAGGATCAATTCTACTTGTTTTTTTGGCTTTTATAAGCCTTCAGGCCCATGCACAGCTATTTACGTTAGGGCCTAAGTTTGGTGTTTCCCAAGGTGATGTTCGTGTTACGAACGGCTTCAAAGGTGAGGACTCAAAGATCGGCTACCATGTAGGGGCCTTCGCCCGGATCAATCTACCGATAATTTACCTTCAGCCCGAGTTGCTTTATACCAACACGGGAGGTTCGTTTAGTAACAACACCTTTGACTATGACGTAAAATTTAACAGGCTGGATGTTCCCATGCTTATCGGTCTAAAGTTAGGTCCCCTATTTAGCCTGCAGGTGGGCCCGGTGGCCACGTATTTGTTAAACGGAGAGCTTTCCTCAACCGACGGCAACACAAGGTCCAATTTAGTGCCCCCAAAAGAAGACTTCACCTTTGGGTATCAAGCAGGACTGGCTCTTGATATTGGGAATTTTCTGTTGGGCTTGAAATATGAAGGGGCCTTGAGCAATTCGATCAATGGACATCCCTCAGTAGCAACAGACCAACGGCAAAACCAACTTATCCTTTCCATGGGTTTTGAGCTATTTTAAGAACCAAAAAAATCCCTACCTCGGCGGTAGGGATTTTATATTTTTTGCATTTACAATGGCTAATGGAAGATATTCACGCCACATTTACACGTTCGTCAGTTTCTCACTAGCTCCTTGATCTCTGGCGCTTTTGTCAGGCTTTTTTTGGCAAGGAAAATCAAGGCGAAGGCAAGTACGAATAGTATCGCCGCAATAACGGAAAGCACATACGACTCCTGCTTGAAATTATTCCAGGCAAATAATCCAAGCGAGCTGAGCGTAACCGAAAACATAAAAAACATGGGGATGGTGACGAATGTCGGGTTTACTTTTCTGCGGATCAACCAAACCGACACCGTCAATAGGGCCAACGCCGCCAAGAGCTGATTCGCCGAACCAAATATCGGCCAAAGGGTTGCAAACCCGCCACTTTGTAACAGCAAGATAGATAGTACAACTACAACAGAAGTGGAAATGTACCGGTTCTGGGAGATTTTTCTACCCACCGGTTGCTGTACATCTTCAAAGTACTCCTGAAGCGTAAATCGGGCCAGTCGAGTACAGGTATCTAAGGTAGTAAGTGCAAATGCGGAAACTGTCAACGCAACAAATCCAACCGCAAAAGTCTCATTTACTCCCATTGCCGAAATAATCGCCCCAAGGCCGTCAGCAAAAAGCGGAACAGGCCCCTGTTCTGCCAACCGCGCGATGTAATCGGTTCGCGTCAGTACCACCACCGCACCGACGGCAATAATGGCCAAAAAAGATTCAATCAGCATTCCGCCGTACCCAACTACCTTGGCATCCTCTTCCCTGTCCAATTGCTTGGAGGTGGTGCCTGATGCGACCAGCGAATGAAATCCCGAGATGGCCCCGCAGGCGATGGTAACAAACAAGACAGGGAAAATATACCCGAGATTTTCGCTGGAAATATGTACTTCCGTATCCATAACAATCGTGGGATTCGCGACAACTACGCCGACCACGGCAGCAATGATCAAACCGTACAACAGAAAACTGTTTAAGTAATCACGTGGCTGCAATAGCATCTCCACTGGGGTAACAGAAGCTAGAAACGCGTAGGCTAGCAATAGGTAAATCCACATTCGGTAATCTAATAAAAAGGGAATCTCCATTCCCACGTATACAAAGAAGTACATTACCAATACACCCACCACAGTAGCAATAGCGAAGGAAGATTTTTTGTGGGCTACAAATTTATTTACATACCCAAACACAACCGCAAGAAAGATAAAGAGAATGGAAGCAGAGGCTACGCCCGGGTTGCTTACAAACGTCTTGGCAATGATGTCGGCAAACACAGCAATAATCAAAATGAGGGTCGAGAAGCTAAAAAGGATGAAGAGTTGTTTTCCTTTCTTGCCGATGTTGTTTTGTATAATGACACCGATTGATTTGCCGTCGTTTCGTAAGGAGGCTACCATACTGCCCAGATCATGTACTGCACCAAAGAATATCCCACCTATCAAAATCCAAATGACAGCGGGAACCCAACCGAATGTAATGGCTATAATGGGACCGACAATTGGCCCGGCTCCGGCAATGGATGCAAAATGATGCCCCAATACCACAATTGGTTTACTAGGCACATAATCCACACCATCTTTGAACCGATGAGAGGGCGTTAGGTTGTCGTTGCTAATTTTGAACTTCTTAAAGACAAATTTTCCGTAGGTAAAATACGCCAAAAGAAGGATAATGGCAGAAAACAGAAATAGGTACACTAATTGCATTACGTCGTAGATTGTTTTATATTAAACCTGAGTTAGCCTGTCAAGACGAGATCTAGTTTTAAATGTAATTAGAAAATTTCTTTTCTCTGAACGTTCTAAAATATAATTTCCGGATTTCCTATAACTAAATCATTCTTCGCATGACTCATGAAAGATTGCTTTTAATATTGATCGTTGTTGGCTCAATAGCGTTAAGTCACTTGTTATTATACCTCGGATTTCGAAGGCTAAGCAGAATTTTCTACAAACCAAAAAGCAGAAAAGGGGCGATTGCGCTTCAACGGTTCTCCAGATCGTTAAAGTGGGGCTTGTTTTTTGTTATCTTTCCACTTGCAGAGCCCTATTTTCCCCGGAAGACATGGACTATATCCGAAACCAACCGTGGTTTGCCGTACTATTTATCATCAATATCAGCTGGATAGTCATTGAAGGGTTCAACGTTTTTCGTTACTACACCCTGGATGCCTTTGCCTACGACAAACTGGACAATCTTAGAGAACGTAGAATCATCACCCAGCTAGGTTTTATCCGCAAAATATTTATACTCGTAGTCATCACCCTTGCCACGGCCAGTATCCTGATGCACTTTGAATCCGCACGCCAAATCGGAACCGGCCTGCTTACCTCCGCCGGTATTGTGGGTATAATTATTGGTCTTGCAGCCCAAAAGTCCATCGCTAACCTACTTGCTGGTTTCCAGATTGCTTTTACTCAACCCATTAGGATCGATGACGTGGTGGTGGTAGAAGGGGAATGGGGAAAGATCGAGGAAATAAACTTAACGTATGTTGTCGTTCGGATCTGGGATCAGCGGAGGCTTGTCCTGCCGATAACTTACTTTTTGGAAAATTCCTTTCAGAACTGGACCAGAACCACTGCCGATATTTGGGGCACCGTATTTCTTTACGTGGATCATACCATCCCTGTAACGCCACTGAAAGGGTATCTCAAGACCCTATTAGACTCTACTCCACTCTGGGACGGAAAAGTACAGGTCCTGCAGGTGACTGATATCCGGGAACAAACGGTGGAGTTGCGCTGCTTAATGAGCGCCGTGGACAGCCCGACGGCTTTTGATTTACGCTGTTTTGTACGAGAAAAAATGCTGGAATATATACAAACGAATTACCCGCAATGCCTCCCGAAAACCAGGTTATTGCTGGAAGCAGAGACGAACCCGGAAAAAGGTCCTTTTGCACAGCCCTGACCATCGATTGTGCATTAAGATTTTATTTAATCGATAATACCCATAAATTTGTAGTCCCGAAAAGAAACTTTCGGCCTAAACGTAAGATATATGGCTTGGTTCAAAAGAAAAGATGCTGGAATTAAGACCTCCACGGAAGAAAAAAAGGACACCCCGGACGGGCTTTGGTACAAAACTCCAAAAGGGAACATTATCCATACCCGGGAGTTGAAAAATAATTCATATGTATGCCCAGATGATGAATACCACGTAAAAATAGGTTCTAAAGAATATTTCGAAATACTTTTTGACGACAACAATTTTACAGAATTAGACGCAGGCATGAAGTCCGGCGATCCCCTGCATTTCGTCGACAGCAAGTCTTACCCTTCCCGTATAAAGGAAACCATAGCCAAAACAGATCTTACCGACGCGGCACGTACAGGGGTAGGAAAACTCAACGGACTCGATATTGTAATAACTTGTATGGATTTCAACTTTATCGGTGGATCTATGGGGTCTGTAGTCGGAGAAAAAATCGCTCGTGCCATTGACTATGCGCTTGCACACAAAATCCCATTCCTGATGATATCCAAATCAGGGGGTGCCCGCATGATGGAGGCTGGCTTCAGCCTTATGCAAATGGCCAAAACTTCGGCAAAGCTCGCCCTCTTGGACGAAGCAAAGATTCCCTATATTTCCCTACTCACAGATCCCACTACGGGTGGTGTCACCGCCTCCTACGCAATGCTCGGGGATTTCAATATCGCAGAGCCTGGTGCATTAATTGGATTTGCAGGCCCGCGGGTGATCCGGGAAACAATAGGAAAAGACCTTCCAAAAAGCTTTCAGAGTGCGGAATTTGTATTGGACCATGGATTTTTGGATTTCATCATCGATCGCAGACAGTTGAAGAACAGATTATATACACTGCTAAACTTATTGCAGCATTAAGTGGTTTTAATACTGTAGTAACGCGCTTATAAAAATTGGAATTTATTCACATGTTTAAGCGATTATTGAATATATTTGCACGTGTTTAAACCGTGATTATCGTACTGAAAAGAAAAAAAGATATCATTAAATGGGTTCAGTAATTATTACCTCGATTGTAGCATTTACCTTAATCATTCTGCTACTAGTATTCATTCTTCTCTATGCGCAGTCCAAGCTTGTAGCCTCAGGGGATGTGAAAATCATCATCAATGGCGATGAAAAAAATCCGCTTGTCGCTTCGGCCGGGTCTACTTTGCTATCCACCTTGAGCGGGAAAAAGATATTTTTGCCCTCAGCTTGCGGAGGCGGTGGAACTTGTGCCATGTGCAAGTGTACCATTGACGAAGGCGGAGGAGAAGTACTTCCTACGGAGGTCGGTCACCTCAGCAGGGCGGAGCAGCAGGGTAACGTTCGTCTTTCCTGCCAAGTCAAAGTAAAAAGTGATATGAAAATAAGGATACCGGAAGAAATTTTTGGTATCAAAAAGTGGGAATGTGAAGTCATTTCAAACTACAACGTATCGACCTTTATTAAAGAATTCAAAGTAAAATTACCAGAAGGCGAAACCCTTGACTTCGAACCGGGAGGATATATACAGATTGATGTTCCGAAAATCACGGTAAATTTCAAAGATATCGACATCACACCACATCCGGAGTTGGGTCACCCACAAGATGTGTATAAGAGTGATTGGGATAAATTTGGGCTATGGGATTTGGTGATGAAGAATGACGAGGAACTTTTCCGGGCATATTCCATGGCTAACCACCCAGCAGAAGGAAACATTGTGATGTTGACTATCCGGGTAGCCACGCCGCCTTGGGATAGAGCCAATAACAAATGGATGGATGTAAATCCAGGTGTCTGTTCTTCGTATGTATTTGGAAGAAAACCTGGCGACAAGGTAATGATTTCTGGACCGTACGGAGAATTCCATATCAATCCGACACAACGGGAAATGATTTATATCGGTGGGGGAGCAGGTATGGCGCCACTACGTTCACATCTTTTCCATTTATTTCACACAGAAAAATCGGACAGAAAAGTATCCTACTGGTACGGTGGTAGATCCAAGAAAGAGTTGTTCTACACAGAGCATTTCAGAGATATAGAAAAGGATTTTCCAAACTTCAATTTTCATGTAGGTTTATCGGAACCTCTTCCTGAGGATAACTGGAAAGTGAAAAAATCACTTGAGGACAGAGAAGCTGATGGATATGTCGGGTTTATTCACCAGGTCCTTTATGATAATTACCTGAAGCATGTGGACGAGCCGGATGAAATTGAATACTACCTGTGCGGGCCACCATTAATGAACGCCGCTGTGCTTAAAATGTTGGAGGATATGGGTGTTCCAAATGAGAACGTGAGGTTTGATGATTTTGGAGGTTAAGTTAATAGGTCCCGCCTTTGTGCGGGACTTTTTTTATGCCTAGGATTTATTTTTTGTATTTTTGACAAAAAACAGCCGATCCATGGATTTACAACTATTCTTTGACCCACTTCCAGAATCATTCTATCACAACAACCATTCGTTGCACTCGTTTTTTACTGGGGTACATTTTCATGGAGAAAGATTTCCCGAATTGTCCGGTATGCAACTGGCTATCATCGGTCTGGAAGAATACAGGGGATCTATTGATTTGACTAACGGTTCCCTTTCTTCCCACACCATCCGGAAAAAACTTTACGCGCTCAAAAAGGGACAAGGTTCCTATAAGGTGGCAGACCTGGGTAACCTTAAAAGCGGAGACACACCCAAGGAAACCTGTCAGTTGATCCGTTCAATCGGCGAACTACTCATTAAAATGCAAATCCTTCCCATCTTTATCGGCGGCTCCCATGACTTGGACATCGGACAATACCTATCTTATGAAAAGATGAAGAAAATGGTTAGCTTGTTGACCGTAGATGCGAAGTTGGACATGGAAGCCGAAGGCCGGGCGGACGAATCCCATTCACAGTCTATCATTTTGCACGAACCTAACTTTTTGTTCAACTATTGCCATCTCGCCTATCAAAGTTTTTTGGCAGACATTGACTTGGTTACCACACTTGAAAAACTCTATTTTGATCATGTACGCCTGGGCAAACTCCGCGACAACTTCAAAGAAATCGAACCCCTGATACGTAATGCTGACTTGCTTAGCTTCGATGTATGTGCCATAAAGTCTGCCGACGCACCGGGTGCAATTGATCCGCAACCCTTTGGAATGACTGCGGAAGAGGCGTGTCAGATTTGCTGGTTTGCGGGAATGAACGAAAAACTGAGCTCCTTTGGAATATATGGATACCACTCCGATCTTGATGATACCCGACAGAGTACCGGAGCCGTCATAGCAACGATGATCTGGTATTTTATTGAGGGATTTTATCACCGTAAAGACAGTCTATCCTTCAAAAGTAGTGACTACACCAAATACACTGTTTCTCTTGATTCCAAACCTTCCATACTTCACTTTTTCAAAAGCAACCTGAGTGGTAAATGGTGGATGGAAGTCCCTACTTCCGATAAAGGGAAATATGGCAGAGACAGCATCATCCCCTGTAGTTACGAAGATTATCTTACCGCCCAAAAGGGTGAGATTCCCGAACGCTGGGTTAACGCACAGCTCAAATTGTATTAAGCGCTTTCACAGAAGGTAGCCGTTTCCTTTTTAAAATTTTTATATTTGAACTAGGAATGAAGAAACTCACGAAAAACCAACTCGCATTGTATAATGGACAGGACAAGCCTGAGATATACATTGCGTTCAAAGGCATGGTTTATGATGTAAGTTCTTCCCGCCTTTGGAAAAATGGCCGCCATTACGAACACTGGGCAGGGCAGGACCTTACAAAGGAACTTTCTGATGCACCGCATAACGCAAATGTTTTTGATAAATTTGAACCCGTTGCCTACCTGATATGATTTTAATTGCAGATAGTGGCTCCAGCAAAACGGATTGGAGAGTCATCCGTGAAGATGGAAGTATAGGGCAGTTCCGCACAGTTGGATTCAATCCCTATTACCAGAAGGAGGAGGACATGCTCAAAGACCTGTATACACAGGATATGATGGCTTTAAAGGGGCTTATTAAGGAGGTGTATTTTTATGGAGCCGGTTGTACGGCAGAGAAAAACAAAGCCAGCGTACGTAGAGTCATTAATGCGGTGATAGGAGAAGCAACCGTAGAAGTTGACCACGACCTTACAGCGGCCGCGAAAGCGACCTGTGGACATCGTCCCGGAATTGCCTGTATCTTAGGTACCGGCTCAAACAGCGGGGATTATGATGGGGACAAGATAACAACAAGCCGTCCATCCCCGGGCTATTTGCTTGGTGATGAAGGTGGCGGTTCCTATATAGGAAGGCATTTTCTTCAGGATTTTATCTACGATGACATGCCTCCCGAAATTCGTGAACTGGCAATTAAGGAACTTGGATTGGCTACCTTGGACATTCAGGAAAATGTCTACCAGAAGCCCTATCCAAACAGATACATGGCTTCCTTCTGTAAGTTTATAGGAGAACGGAAAGACCACCCCTACTGCTTTAACCTTTTTTACCAAGGATTTATGGATTTCTTCAGACGGCACGTAATGCGTTATGAAAACTACAAAGACAAGCCTGTTAACTTTGTCGGATCCATTGCGTATTATAACAGCGATGTACTGCGTAAAGTAGGAAGCGATCTTCAGGTTTCAATTCAAATTATTTTGGAAGCTCCCATAGCGGGACTTACCCTTTACCATCAGGAAAAAATATGAGTACTACCGAAAGCAGCTCCTTTTACGATAATCTGGAGCAAATGGATATTGCCGATTTGCTGGCAAATATGAACAAGGAAGACCATACGGTTCCCTTTGCGGTAAACAAAGCCATTCCCCAAATCGAAAAACTTGTAGCCGCTATCATTCCCCGTATGGAAATGGGAGGGCGGCTTTTTTATATTGGTGCGGGCACCAGTGGGCGCCTCGGCATATTGGATGCCTCTGAGTGTCCGCCAACATATGGGGTGCCCTTTGATTTGGTAATAGGCATTATTGCCGGAGGCGACACCGCTATCCGCCGGGCAGTAGAGAATGCCGAGGATGACCCAAACCAAGCCTGGCAGGATATTCAGGCTTTTGGGTATAATGAATTCGATACCATCATAGGAATCGCCGCCTCAGGAACAACCCCTTATGTGCTAGGGGGCGTGAAAGCCGCCAATGAAGCCGGACTCCTTACCGGATGCATTACCTGCAATGCGCACACGCCACTTGCAGCCATGGCCCAACTTCCGGTAGAAGCAGTAGTAGGTCCTGAATTCGTAACCGGCAGTACCCGGATGAAATCCGGCACAGCCCAAAAGTTGGTCCTAAACATGATTTCTACCAGTGTGATGATTAAGCTAGGCCGGGTAAAGGGAAACAAGATGGTAGATATGCAGCTCTCAAACAAAAAATTGGTCAAGCGGGGCATCTATATGATTATGGAAGCTACCGGTGTTGGACATACTGAGGCGTATGACATGCTGTTGCAATATGGCTCGGTCAGGGCTGCGGTGAACGCATTTGAAAAGAGATAGGGAAAATCAAAACGTCTGGATTCGTAGATGAAAATGTGCCTATTTTTGGTCAAACATTGCACCTCTGAACTCGAAGGTTGTCCGTTTAACCCGAAGGCTGATGTTCCGAACTTCGGCTTTGTCAGGTTGAAGCGCCTTTGATCTCGCACCGTTGGCGCTTAGAATGACGCTATCATCTAATCCTAGGGCTGCACCCTAGGTTAATGATTTCGCGCCGTTGCCGCTGATCTTTGAAGTAGCGCCAACGGCGCGATGATCAATAGCCTAGCCTGTAAGGGCTAGGAAATGGCGCACCCCACAATTCACGAGCACCGAAGGTGCGAAATTCCCTTTTCACTTTTCACTCTTCCTCCCTTATCCTGCCTGATATTGCGGTAAAATAAAAGCCGCATCGACTAAATTCTTCATGATAGGTAGTTATTACTTATTTATCACTGCAGCATGCCCGGAGATCAGGTATTTTTTGCCGGTTGCCACCTCCAGACATAATGCCCTAGTTCGCCGACTCTCCAGTTTCTGAAAGACCCGGTTCTTTAACTCAAATTTCTCCCCGAGCTTTACATCGCTCAACAGCGTTTTCTGCATTTCCGGATCTTGGGGATCGTATTTCCGCAACTCCTTCATCAAAAACAAATCCGCACCAGAGCTAGCCTTTGGATTTAACATGTGTCTGCGTAGCGGAATCAAGATATCCAGTGGAAATACGCTCCTATCGGCTATCATGGGAAGCATAAGCTCTTGGAAGGTCCGCTTCCATTCGACTCCATGGGGCAAACAACGCTGGGAATGTGCTGCATACACGCGATGATGGGCGACTTCATGAATATACGTAATCAGAAACTGATAGGGATTGAGGTCATGGTTGATGGTGATTTTTTGAATCGGCTGATCGCGACGAAAGCGGAAATCCCCCAATTTGGAACTGCGTGAACGGGAAATGACAAAGTGAAAAGGCTTTGCCTCCCAAAGGGAAAAGCAATACGTTAAGGCCGCATCCGGAACCCGTCCCTGAATATGCCGGATCCATTCCTCTTTCTTCATATGTATATTTTTTCTTCTTAATCGGCCACAACTTTTCCCAATAGATCGGGGTAGCCTGTACCAATAAGAATCTGGAGAATCTCTTCCTACTAATCATACCAGCCTGTACTGTTTCCGGGTGGCTGCGTGATTCAAATATACAGCAATTTACTACAAAGCCGAGCTTCTTGCTAGTGAGAATGCAGCATTGCTATCAATGCCGTTCGGATTTTTTCCTCTGCTTCTGCACATAGGTTACTGATTCGGCAGCGCCATGTTTCATATCCGCCCAAATCCAGCTCCTCAGCAGGAGGAACGTATCCCACATTTCCATTCGCCAATGTGATCGTAAAATACGGGCCGGAAAAGCTTTCTTTAATTGTGATCCCGGTAGAGGCAAAAAATTCCCCGGGTAACGCACCAATGCTCCCGGAACCGATGCGCAGCACCTGCACGGGAACGCAGGCTGTTGGCGGGAATGCCGCCAGCAAAAGTTGCTCACGGGCATACAATTTCTTCCACCCTTCTACATTCGGGATCAGATTCTCGAGATTACCTTTTTTTAATATACCCGCCGCCTCATCCAATTCTTCAAGGCTTGGCATTCTGCGGGGTACACTCAGCTCCCCATAAACAACTCCCAAATCCGGATTATCTTCCCACTCCAAGTGTGGAAGCGTGGCAACTACCCTTGCCGCGAGGTCTTCGCCGATAAGCTTGCTTTTTTCAAACAGCGTCTTTGGGTACCTGTCCTGATCAAGAAAATCCCAAATATTGATATCCCCACTTGTGCCATTGCTCATTATCCCAACGAAATTCATTGGGGTATTTAGCTTTTCCTTCAGCGCATCAGAAAAAACACCAAAATAGTCGGCAGAGAGGGTGCCATTTTCCCAATCCCCTACATAATGCAACGAATAATTGCCTAACACGCTGATCCAATCTCCGTCCAATCCCCTTACCGCCAGAAAGCAAAGTTCCGGGTCGGGAGAAGCAACGGCGCGCAAGATACTCGCTTCGCCTCCGAAGGGGTTTGTCTTTATCTTATCCGGCTTTCCGGAAACGGGGTTAATAGGCACGTAAGAACCATCCATGTAGTACCTTCTGCAAAGTACATGGTCTGCCGCAGCAGTTTTTCCAAAAGCAATTTGTGCGGGCTTTAGCCTATCCAAAGCTTCGCCCACAGCCTGTAGTATCAGCCCGGGAAGTATGTTCCGATAGGATAAATCCGCCTGAACCATATGCACCTCCTCCACAGCCCCTGCCGCATGGGTATGGGTGCTGCTAATCATCTGGTGGCTAGCTGGAATCCCATGCTCCATGGTGATTAAGCCCTTCGTATAGTCGAGCAGCTCTTGGCCCATCACACAAATATCCACAACGACAAGGGCTATGGTCGTTTGTCCCTTGCGCAGTACCAATGCCTTTGCGTGCAGCGGATCATGGACAAATGTAGCATAGTGCGTAACAAAGTCGCCATTGATCACGGTACCGAGTGGCGGAGTGGTGTCAACTTGGGCAGCACCCGCCCAGCAGGTTGTAGCGGAATCAGTCATAGAAGGAAGCAAGGTGTTAAAACGTCTAAACAGGAAGGGCCTTGCGCAGAAAACGCAGCCAGTTGCCGTGAAATATTTTATCAATATCAGCCTCAAGATAGCCCCGGGCAGCCAAAAGGGATTCGAATTTTTGCAGGTCAGCGATCGAGTTCATGTCCCAAGGAGATTGCTCTGTGCCAAATATTCCGTCCAAATCACTGCCTATGGCGATATGGTCGGTATTTCCTGCCAACTGACAGATATGATCCCAATGGTCGATGAGTTGTTCCAGTCTAATGTCTAGTTGCCAGGGATCGGAGATGGTATCGATAAAGCGAATATCCATCGCCCAACAATCCAGCATGCCTCCAATAACAGCTCCCCGCTGTATCAGACGAGTGATCTGATCGTCTGTTAATTGCCGCTGATTAGGTACTATCTTGCGGACATTGTGATGGCTCGCCCAGATGGGTCCACTGTAAAGGTCCATTGCCTGATCAAATCCTTGGTCTGTCAGATGGGTGACATCAAGAATCATGTTTAGACAGCCCATCGTTTCGAGCAATTCTTTGCCCAGTTCTGTGATGGGACCTTCCATCTTCGTTCCAGGCGCATAGCGTCCGGGCCCAAAGTGGGACAATCCCAATGCCCTTACCCCATAGGCATAAGCTTTGGACAAGTAAGAAACATCCACGAGAGAATCCGCCCCCTCCAAGCTTAAGATATACCCGACTGGCTTTTCTTCATCCGGTATGCTTTCATTTTCCCATAGCGAAACGAGCTGATCAAGTCCGGTTCGATTGACTATTTGTTTCATTTCCCCCAAGGCTTCCATTTCCCGATACCAAGCAAGCTGGGCCTGCGTCATCGCCCATGCCTGCTGTGGAGAGTTCCACCCGGGTAAAGCAGAATCAGGAGGAGAATAACGGGCCAGTTGGGTGGCTACAACGATCCCAATTTTTCCTTTTCGAAGTTCCGGAAGTGTCACTGTGCCAAGGCCCCTGTCAGGTTTGTCTTTCATATGCATTTCGGCCTGCCGCACTTGGGAAAGAGGAAGCCGCAAATCCCTGTTCCATTCAATGGCGTTCATGGCCAGATCCAAATGGGCGTCGATGATCAGTCGCTTTTTCATAGGATCAATTTACGGCATTTTGACGATGCAATCTATTTCTACCTTTATCCCCTCCGCCAAAACGGACTGCACGGTGGTACGTGCTGGCTTTATCTGGGTGAAATAGGTAGCATAGACCTGATTATAGCGATCAAATTCAGCAATATCTGCCAGGTGAACGGTACATTTCACAACGTGATCCATAGTAGCTCCGGCTTCCTCCACGATGGCTTTGATGTTATCGAGGGTTCGGCGCGTCTCTTCCTCTATTGTGCCGAGTACAAAGCGGGAAGTCTCAAAATCTACTGCTGCCTGACCCGAAACAAACAGAAAACCGTCTACCAGTACGGCATCGGAATAGGCTCCAGTGACAAAGTTGGCGTCTCTTTTTGGATGGATAATTTTTTTCATAATGCGTTGCGTTTTATAAGTTAACCGATATCGTTTACCAAGATGTCCAACCTCCATCTACGACCAAGTTGTGTCCGGTAATATACGAAGCCGCAGGAGAAAGGAGAAAGCTAACCACTCCAGCGACTTCATTCGCGTCCCCTACCCTACCCAGCATCGTTTTTTTTGCGAGGCGATCTACAAAGTCCGGATGACTATCTTGGACTGTTTTGTTCGGAAAAGGGCCGGGAGAAACACAATTGCAACGCACGCCCTTAAGACCATAATGCATGGCAAAGTATTTGGTCATTTGTATAATCCCGGCTTTTCCTACACCGTATTCAATGGGATTTGGATTCATTGGTTCCTCGTAAATGCTTGGATCCGGCGCCGTCAGGCCATACATGCTGGAAAACATCACCATACTTCCTTCAGCTTGCTGAGCCATCAAGTCACAGGCCAACCTGCCAAATAGAAAACTTGCCGTAAGTCCACCTTGATTGACGTGGTCAAAATCGGCAGCTGTTAGCTCAGCAAAGGTTTTTGCCGTGGAGGCAAACGAAAGGTTTACCACCCCAGAAGGTATTCCAAGCGCATTAGTCAGCACCGAAACAAAATCCTCCACCTGATCTTCTTTTGTGAGGTCAAGAGATACGGGGACGACTTGAGGCGAGAGTCCGTTTTCCTTCACAAAGGACTTACTCTTCTCACCCAAATCTGCACAAATAACTCTAGCTCCCGCAGCTACAAGCACCTTTACCACTGCTGACCCCAAATAGCCAGCTCCTCCGACCACCCAAATGACTTTTCCTGCCAGTCCGAAGAGCTTTTCAAATGAAGTATCGCCTGCGTTATGCATTTAGGCCTCCATCCATTAGGATATTCTCGCCATTGATGTATGCTCCCGCGTCCGATGCCAGCAAAACAGCCAGCCCCTTGATATCATCGGTATTGGCCATTCTGCGCAGCGGTACCTTTTTGCAATAGTTATCCAAGAAGGCCTGAGGCTGATTATTGAAGAGCCCCCCGGGGCTGATGCAGTTAAACCGGATGTTTTTCCCTGCATGCATTTTGGCCATAAACCGCGTGAGGTTGATCAGGCCGGCATTGTGGAAAAAGTAGTCTGAGGGAAGATCCCCCATGTTGGTACCTTCGTAATTGGACAAGTCAGGACCTTTCATGCCCATCATCGAAGCGATGTTAATTACGGATCCCCCGCCGGATTGGATGATCAACTCGGTAAGTTGGCGTAACAGGTTCATCATGCCCGTGGCATTTACCCGCATGGATTCTTCGAATTGGGCAATAGGCCCATTGTACCCTTTCATTGGTCGCGACACGGCATTGTTTACAAATACATGTAGCTTTCCGAAGTCAGCGATCAATTTTTCACGAAACGAAGCCACTGAATCCGTAAGCCCCTGATCCAATTGCATGGGATGCACATCCAGCCCCTTCTTTTGGAAAAATGCAGCTGTTGTTTCAGCGGACATTAAGTCCCTTGACGTGGTAATGACCGTCCCCCCAGCCTCGGCTAACCCCTCAACTAAACACTTTCCGTATTGCCCGGAACCACCGGTGACAACGATTACTTTTTCCTTTAAATTTAATAAATCAAGTACATGCATGTTTTCTATTTCAAAGGGATAACAATCCCGTCCTTCTCAAAACTTTCCTGCGCAGCTATAAGCGTCTGAATGATGCGATGGGTTTTCCCAAAATCCAATCGGCTGCCTCCTTCCGCAACGGACTTGACGAATTCAATCATATTGTCCCGAAACATGCTGTAGGAGTTGCGGATATCCGCGATCCGCCAGCCATTGGAGCCAAAAAAAGACAACTGAAACGTGCCACAAATATCGGCAAAAAGGTGTACGGTTGCTTTGATCCCGTTTTCGAAACCGACGACTACAATATCCGTATCCTTTTCCCCTACGTGCTGTACCCAGAGCGGCTTTGGATCATCCAAGGTACTGAACAGGGCTTCAAGAAGATGTACCCCGTATTTCTTCCAGTCCTTTTTGCCTACGGCCGTTACGAGGTGAAGGTCGCCCAAGGATTTTAATTCTTGCTTTACTGTCCGGCATTCCTGTGCATACCGCATCGATGAGCACGACATCAGCCATTTTCCAGCCTTAACCTCACTGGCAAAGAAGTCCAGATCGGCTTGGGAAAAGGCAAGTGGCTTATCTACAAACAGTGGAATGCCCGCATCTAGAAACGGCTTAGACATGGCCACGTGGTTTTCGGGATCGTCCCGGCCTACGATTACAGCATCCACTTCTCCTATCATCTCTTCCATGTTTTGTACCACATGGGGGATCTTGGAAGATTTCGCAATGCTCTCGCTGATATCGGCTTCCTGAGTCCAGACATGAGTTACTTTGGCACCTGAAATGCCCAATGTATCCCTATTTGCACGTAAGTAGTCCGCGACAGCCGGATACCCAATGGCGGAGATTTCATCCCCGTCAAAGTTTCCGTTAATGATGGAAGACCATGAATAAGGATGTGCGTTTCCCGGACTCATACCAAGTATTCCAATTCTGATCATAGCTTCATTATGTTAACCAACCATTCCTATCCCAGACTGGAAGATTTATGAATTCCGGATCGGGATAGGCGAGCGCTTTCGCCTCATCAATTTGCCTTTTATTCAACATGGTGCCTTTACCGGCAGCCAAGGCATGCAGCAGATAGCTTTCCTTATCGATACCTACCAGCACAGAAGATACCTCCGGAAAAGCCAATGCAAACTTGATCGCCAAGGTTGGTAAGTCCATATCGCCATTTTCAGCCAATTGGCTATAGGATTGAATGTGCTGCTCTATAGCTAACAAGGGCTGGGGCAAATTTTTGCCACGGTCACTCAAAAGACCCCGAAGAAGTACAGAGCGAATAACGATCCCAACACCATGGATTTCAGCTTGTCGGAACAAGCTTCCCTGTCTTTGATCCAGAAGGTTGAAGGGTAGCTGCACCACCTCCCAGGCGGGGTCTTCGATCGCTAGAGTGGTTTCTTCCACCGAGTAAGTCGACGCACCGATAGCTCGGACCTTTCCAGAAGCTTTTAGCCTTAAAAAAGCCTCTCTAATTGCCTCATTTTCGAGAATCGCCACATCGGCCTGATGCAACATAAATAGGTCCAAGTAATCCGTCTGTAGCTCACGTAAGCTTTCTTCCAGCGAAGTCGAAATTATCTCTGGAAGCTCGGAATCATTGGGCAATGACCCATCTGAACGCCGGAGATGGCGGCATTTAGAACTTATTATAACCTGATCTCTCTTGTCTTTAAAAGCCTTCCCGATAAGGCTTTCGGATTGGCCGTACATGCGGGCGGTATCGTAAAAAGTTATGCCCCTGTCCAGCGCAAGGCATAATAACCTGATGGCATCCTTTTCCTGAAGCATTTCAGCTTCCGAATGAATACCAAAGCCATAGGGCATGCCAATTTCCACTCCGCCAAAGGCGATCTCAGATACTTCTAACCCCGTTTTTCCTAATGCACGCTTTTTCATTACGTAGCTGTTGGAGTATAATAGGTGTTTCCGGCTTCTGAGGATGACTTAGTGGGAACTGCGGAAATTAATTGTTCGCAATACTGGGTAAGGCCCACTACATCGGCACCTATGCTGATGAACTGATATCCCATGGCATAAAATTCAGCCAGTTGCGCCACGCCTCCGGTAGTACCTGCAAATTTACCGTATTTGGCGGCAACTTCGGCTACTCGCTTCCGGGCTTCCCTGATTTTGGGATGGTTCCATTCTCCAGGAGCGCCGATGCCCTGGCTAAAATCCCCCGGTCCGAAAAAGAGCATGTCAAATCCATCCAGTGCGGCAATCTCTTCCAATACGTCCAATGCTTCCGGATCTTCAATTTGAAAAATCACGAAACGCTTTGTATTAGCATCCTGCAGGTAGGCCTTAAAGTCCATAGCCGTATAGGCTCCATCTGCATTGCCCCCGTCAATGGGGCGCATTCCTATGGGATGGAACCTGACCTGATGAATCACCTTTTTGGCATCTTCCACGCTCATGATATGGGGAACCATGATTCCCGCAGCATTTAATTCCAAGGGCTTGACATAGTCGCTGTAACTTCCTCGGGGTACCCGCACGACGACATCCTTTTGGAATGCCTTGGCGGCCCATATCTGTGAAGCCAAAATTGACCAATCTTGCCCAATATGTTCTTGGTCTACCCATAGGCAATCAAAGCCGGCTAATGCCGCAATTTCCACCGCACGGGCATCCGCCAAGTTGATCTTGAAGCAAGTCACTTTCTCCCCGTTTCGGAGCTTTTGCAGCACCAGGCTTTCCTGCATTTTCATTCCGCGATTAGTTTATGTCAAACAAACCAAAGTTACTAGATCGTAAAAGGTTTTACTATTACTTTATGATGAAATACTAATACTATCTTTCACGCAACCTTATACCTAAAAGAGTCGATTTGGCTGATTCCACAGTATCCTTGCCACATATACGCTCCCGTCGCTGCCGTATTTCTCCACACCCTCCGGCTGCATCCATTCAGAGACAGTCACCCAAGTTTCGGTTGGGCTTATCAAGGTCACTCCAAAATTTCCAAGTCTAGCCCCCCTTTCCGGTACGAGTATGCGCTCAGTATCTCGGATTACCACCATCTTCTCCGGATCTACTTGACCAATAAAAAGCGGAGCCCGATGTCTAAAGACATGGTCGTTATTGGCGCCCCTTCGCGTATATACCAGAAACAATGCATCGCTAAGGGTAACCCAGTGCTGCTGGGTATTGTAATTCCCCAGATCGCTACCATCGTCAAACTTCCAGGATTGAATCGGCTCGAAATTCAAACCGTCCCTACTTTTGGTTACATATCCCTGCAAGTCATTTCGAATCGTCAAAAAATAGGTGCCTTTGAAATAGGTCAGGGAAGGTTCATGCAGCCCTCTGCTATCATTCTCAACTGCCAGTTCGGTTCCGTGTTCCATGTAGGACAACGTTTTGCCGTCAAAAGCACACCTGGTAACGGTAACTTGGGAATTTTGGCCAGGCGGTGAAAAATAAATTGGAAGGAGGATAGTACCCGATGCCTCATCATAGCGCTGTACACATCCGGCACCAGCATTGTGAAATTTTGGATCATCAGGCATTTGCAGCTTATCCCATACCGACCAAGTGTTGGTATTTGAGTCAAAGACGGAATAGGCTGTATGTCGTGGTCGGGGAGAGGTTACTTTCCAATCAGGTGTATAGACGATGGTGTGGCCTATACCAAGCAGTGTTTTGGATTTTCGGTGCCATGTAGGCCAGAAATCGCTTGCGGCCACCGGACGAATTACCCCATCTATTGATTCTGTGCGAGGCGCCAATGGTGGCGAGATCGACGGTTCGGTCCAAGCTTTTCCCAGATTTTCGGTTTGCATGCTATACATTCCTTTAAAGACATCGCTCCCAGAGAGTTCGAGGGTACTGAGCGTCATCACCGCTTTTGGAAGGCCTTTTTTTCCAGCTTTGGGAATGATCCCTACCCTTGGATGCACCCAACATTTTTCTCCATCAAAGAGCCTAGTTGGGACATTCAGCTCGATGCCGAAATCAAGTTTTTCTTCCGATAACATCCCCGATGATTTGCAGGATGAAAAAACCATGGGCGAAGCGGTCAGCAACGTAATACTACCTATCAACGAGTTTTTGATGAACGACCGACGGGAGGAAAGTGGGGTTTTGGCCATTAATTTTGGAAAATAAAGGGTTATTTCAATTCCAAGGTAGAAAATTCGAAGGAATATGAAAAATGCCTTCCATTCAAAGGTGGAATTAAAAGGGCGAGGTTTTTCAGTGCAAGGGTGACGAGTTTTGTAGAAGTGCTTTTAAACATAAAATCGAACGCAGAAATGATTGTGTTTTAGGTTTATCTCCTTTTTATTTATTGTCACATTTGTTAATTTGAAACTACCATTCAGCGGGGTCCCTTTTCCCAACGCGTCCAAGCAATCATTCCAGGTGGTTGAAAAAAGGGGATATTCCTTGTATCTTCGTATGCATAACGGGAGCGTCCGAAATCTGTAGGAACTGCCCAAAAGTGTGTCTTCAACAATCCATTGCTACTCCTATGATTAAATCGGCTGCAACCTGCCCCTTAATCTCATAAATTAAACAAATTATGGATAGAAGGTCATTTATGTCCAAAACGACGGCTGCCTCACTAGGCATTTTTGCCCCAGCAACATTTTCATCTACAAACATTTCATCAACTACCTTTAAAGATATGCAAAAAACCGAACAACAAAATAAAGGCTCACTCGCAAGCAGCAAACTAGGACTGGGAGGTGTAGCCATCGGCAATGGATTTGATGTAAATCCCGATATAGAATGTATACGGGCAATGGAAGCTGCTTGGAATTTGGGGATAAGGTATTTTGACACTTCCCCTTTTTACGGTGCAGGCATAAGTGAAAGGCGGATGGGACTCACATTAAAAGATAAGGACCCGGAGGAGTTTTTTATTTCATCAAAAATTGGGCGGATTTTCCATCCCAACAAAGGCCAAGAAATGGGTAAGGGGATATGGAAGGGGAAGTTCAATTTCGATTATATCTATGACTATTCCGCCGCTGGCGCACGAAAAAGCATAGAAGACAGCTTGCAGCGCTTGGGATTATCTTCGATGGATTTTGTTTTTATACATGATCTATCGCCAGACAATGGCGATATGAAGGAGGATTGGGTTACTTATTTTGATAAAGCCGCCAAAGGAGCCATGCCAGAGCTGAGCAAAATGCGGGAAGAAGGACTGATTAAAGGATGGGGATTTGGTGTAAACACCCTAGAGCCAATTTTAAAAGCCATAGATGTGGCTGATCCGGACATTTTTCTGTCTGCCTGCCAGTACTCGCTCATCAAGCATGAGGACGCCCTGGAGAAACTCTTTCCCAAAGTTGCGGAAAGGGATATATCACTAGTAATGGGAGCTCCTCTTGACGCCGGCTTTTTGGCAGGTAAGGATCGGTACTTGTATCGTGGGAACTTCCCTGACGGTGTCTTGGAAAAAAGGGAAGCGTTACGTCAGGTGGCCAAAAATCACCAAGTAGATCTACGGACGGCGGCGCTTCAGTTTGTAGCGGCACCGGATGTAGTATCGTGGGTTATCCCCGGCGCCCATACCGAGCAACAGGTGGAAGAAAACGTGGCTTCCTTTTCCACCAAAATACCTGAGGCCTTTTGGGCTGAGCTAAAGCAGGAGAAGCTGATAGCAGCACATGCACCTGTACCTAATTGGTAAATACTAAACAGGTAACTTATCGGTTTGATGACGTATACTATTAAGGTTCCGTTGGTTAAAATCGGATGATAGGTCATTCAGGGAATTTCTGCCAATGTGATAGATGACGGAGAATGCAGTGCCGGAAAAGATCACTTCCATCCAATAATGGATTTGCCGTCGGGAAATGACGTGCATCCGCTGTTTGCTACCACATTACTTTTCGGAGATTTTTTCAACGATTTGGTCCTTCGTTTCTGTTGGCAGGACGTCTTTCGGATCTCCTGCTGTATTTACCCACTTGTCAACTGCTTTTTCTATGGTTTTGCTCTGATGCTGGTATAGCTTACACACCAAGCATAATTTTAGATGAAAATTAAGCCTGAAACGTTCGATAAACGTAAGTGGATATACCGCTCGTTTTTCTATTAGAAAGGTAGCCTCTTTACAGGAAAGAAGCATTTTGGTCAACACTTTTTCTACATTCATTTCAATGAGGTCAGTTAGCGCCAAACCAGTTTACTTCAAGGCATTTTTTTAGCAGGAGTTTGGCCCTATGTAAAACTTGCCAATAATTAGTCTTACTGATCTCAAGTTCCTGACATATTTCAAGCGTTTCTTTGTCAAAAATATATTTGGAGATTACAGCTAATCTCCATCTTGGCGGCAGATCTTCTATACATACATTCATAACATCATTGAAGGAGGGGTCATCCAACAAATTCGCCTCGTGCGACCAAGCCTCCTCTAGTCCATTAGCCTTCCAGTTTCCATTTTCGTTAAAAAAGCTCTCCGTAAATTGAAGCACTTGATCATCCAAAGGCAGCGTTTTCTTTGCGGATTTTCGATAATAATCAATGATCTTATTATTCAAAATGCGTAGCAACCAGGTTTTAGGACTGCTTTCATGTTTGAATCCATCAAAATTCTTTACAGCTGCGAGGAAAACCTCCTGAACCAAATCCTCTGATGCTTCACGGTTTCCGGTTTTATGGTAGGCCCATGAATAAAGATAATCACCATGGAGGCGAACCCAATCCTTTAAGGTGCCTTGTTTCGTTGCGTCAGGAAATTCACTCATGGATAGAAATGCATTATAGATAACTAATTATGCAGAAAAAATAGCTAGAAAGTTTTATAAAAAAAAACTTCACCATAAATCAATTCCATTTTCCACTCAAACCTATGAATTACCGTCTTTATTTCATGTACGTTTCAATAACTATAGTTTCTTTTAGTGTTCGATGTACAGGACATTTATCCGCAATCTCCAGTAGTTTTTGGATCTTTGCCTCATCCGTTTCTCCGAGAATTTCAAGGCGCCTCGTAAACCGGCTCACTTTGGCCTCCTTTTTTTCAAAGTTTTCACCGTCAGTTCTATGGACTTTATCATGGTCTAGGTAGACAATGATTTCTTTTAAGTCCCATTTTTTTCGGTCGGCATACATCTTTAATGTCATTGTGGTACAGGCACCTAAAGCAGCCATCAGCAAATCATAAGGATTAGGGCCTAGATTCTTACCACCCAACGCTTCCGGTTCATCGGCCAAAAGGTGATGAAAAGGGGTTTTAATTTCTGTTGTATACCCTTCTCCGGCCAGGCGAGTTGTTACTTCATGCCCCTTGGTATCGTTTGGTACCATGCTAGTAGGGATATATTTCTTTGACCAAGAACTTATCATCTCTCCCGCATATTCGCTGTCTTTTGAATCAGACAATAAGTGGTCTGCACCATCTAGGGAAACAAAACTCTTTGGATGGAAAGCCTGTCCGTAAAGTTGTGCGGCATGGCTTATGTCCACGATTCGATCCTGAGGCGAATGCAATATCAAGATGGGTTTTCTCAGCTTGTTTAGCGTGGATGCCAAATTATTTTCCCGCAAATCCTGTAAAAATGAATGATTAATATTAAACGGTCTACCCCCAATCTTAACTTGGGAGGATCCCTTTTCTTCTATGGCTTCTAAATGACCCTCAAACAAATGGGAAATGTGGTTGAGTTCTGAGGGACTCCCGATGGTGACCAAGGCTTTGACAGCTGAAAGGGAGTGTGCCGCAAAGATAGCAGCCGCTCCGCCAAAGGAATGTCCTACAAGAAGGGATGGGGCTTGGTAATGATCGGCTAGAAATTGCGACGCATCGAGCAGATCGCTGACATTTGAGGAAAAGTTGGTGTCTTCGAAATCCCCTTCACTACTTCCCAATCCCGTGAAGTCAAAACTCATTACGGCAACTCCCGTTTGCGAAAGTGTATTACAAATGTTTTGAATTGCGTTCAAGTTCTTGTTACAGGTAAAACAATGGGCAAACAACGCGTAAAACCGCGGTTGCCTGTCGAGGGGATGGTAAATAAATGCTGAAAGCGTTGTACCGCTGCGATTTTTAAAATTTACGCGTTCTTTTTTCATGTTTTTATGGTTTAATAGTTAAAGGCCTTAACATGCCCCAAATAGAACCGGCAGAATCTCACAGTAATAGTCATCCAATTGTGTAACCTGTACGTCCTTCTCGTTTTCATACCATATAGGTCTTTTGGCCCTTGCCATTAAATAAAAAATGATCCCTGGCACAAGTTACACTTTTTAGACCTCTCAATTCTAGTAATTCCTAGATAACAACCTTCCTACTTTCACAGTTCGGGAAACGCATGTTGGTCATTAAAAAGCCGATAGGGATCGCCAAAATCCTGGCTCTCCCTACCGAAATTAACACTATTAGTTGCCTACTTATGGATTAGAAATCGAAATTTCGTCCCCAACTAAAGACGGCGCTTCAGGGAAATCCACCGGAATCTTGGTTACATTATGAAGTATATTTGTGATTGATTTTTCACCGATCGCTAAAATAGTATCTACCAAATTCTCCTTGCTATACCCCGCTTCGAAATATGCTTCTATGTCTGAATCTTCTATTTTTCCTGCCTGCTTCACAATGGAACCTGTCAGTCTTGCCAAGGCGTCAAATTTGGCATTGAATTCGGCTTTACCTCCACGTATTTCCAGAATTTCTTCCTCTGAAAACCCGTTCATTTTGCCGATAGCGGTGTGCGCTGCCAGACAGTAGGTGCATCCATTTAGTTGGCTAACTACGAGGTTGACCACTTCTTTCTCTTTGTTTGTCAGGCTGGACTTACCATTTGCAAAGGCAGTATACCGGCCGAGCGCATTTTTGGAGTAGGCATAGGTAGCATAAATGTTTGGGATGAACCCAACACTTCCTTCAATTTTCTCCAGGATAGCTTTGTTTTCTTCGCTTACCGTTGATTTAGTTGGTACTTCAAACTTAATGTTTCGCATTGCTTTTTGTTTTGTTTAAAATTGATAAAACAAAGGTCGACTACAAGCATGCGTCAAAAAATTACAATATACCCCTATCTATGGGCAATTATTCCCGAGCAATGAAACTGGAACCGAAACGACGGAAATGGGTAAGCTGTAGCTTACAAGCCGTTGACAAAGCGGAGGATTTCATCGATAATCGTCTCCCGTTCGGTAAAAGGGATCAGGTGTCCTTTATTTTGGAGGGTTTTAATTTGCAGCAATTCCGAAGGAATATTATTTTTCGAGAAATCCACATTCCCATAGGGAACCAATCCATCCGCATCTCCGTGGATATGGAGTATGGGTTTTTTGATCTGAGACCAGTCAGTAATAAACGTGTGTAACTCCTCCTCATGGCTGTATTTCTCATCAGCTGCTACCCGAAGCGAACGGGGTGCAAGCCAGCGGGTTGCCTTATATAGCGCCAGCTTCCCAAACCATAAGTATTTTTCCTGGTCAGGGTCTATTGCCGGTGCAATCATGATCGTTCCATTCAGCCAAGTTGGGTTTTTAATCGCTATGTACCCAGCAATAGTCCCACCAAAGGAGTGTCCGATGGCGACTACCTTTGCCTCTCTTTTAGCCTGTTGCAAAATATGCTGAATCGCTTCGTATTGTTTCGGAATGGGCTGGTACTTGCCGTAATTTGAAAACCCATACCCTGGCCGGTCTACTAAAAGCATGGAATACGCCTCTCTAAGCCGCTTATCTTTCAAGTAGGGTAAAAATGCTGAGGAGGAACCGGGGGCTCCGTGAATAAATAACAAAAGGGGAGCAGTAGAATCAGCATTGACAAAACTAAGCCACCTCAGGTTTGCTGAAGAATCATAACAAATGTCATAATGTAGCCCATCTTTTTTCATCTCACGACTAAGATTACGGTCAGTTTGCCTAAATGAGAGACAACCCGAACAGATTCCAAAAATCAAAAATAAGCAGGATACAAGCGAGGAATAATCCGTTCTGATCATGTAGTTCATTGGTTTCAATAACAACTAGTTGGCGCTAGCTGTTTAGGAGCACTTTATATTTTTTATTCTAGTGCTAAATTCAGTCAAATGCGCCAAGCTCCTGCAAACCGCCCTATTGTTTCCTACATCACCATTAGGCAGCTAGGTGTGCGGCCTGTTGTTCCCTATTCCGGCTTGGTAAGTTTCTAGATAGAGAACAATCGGAGTTTCCGCAAGAAGTAGTCGGTATCTTCCCCATTTCCTGACACCCTGAATAGCATTTCTTTAAAATGTTTGGTTTATTGCAGGTACTAAATACAGAATCTATGATCGTTCGGTGTATTGTACTACTACTTCTTATGGCTGGAACAGATTTGCACGCACAGGAATACTTTAGCCGCGCCTATGCGGATGTTTGGCAACGGAACATGGCCTATTCAAAAGCTGTTGCAGAAGCAATGCCGGAGGAATACTACGATTATGGACCTACAGGGGAAGCCATGTCCTTTCGGGGGCAATTTCTTCATATTGTCGACAATATCAGCTACCTGACCGCACTTATTACCGGCACTCGAAAAGATTTTTACCGGAAGGAGGATATGGGTAACTTTACAAAACTGGAGGTAATCGATCTACTTGACGCGGCAAACAGGTACGTGCTTGACCTGATCCATACCTCCTCACATTCCCTACTCAATGAGGATATCTTGTTCAGAGATGTGCGCATGACCAAGGAAAATTTATTCTACCTGTTACGTGATCATCAAGCCCATCACCGCGCCCAGTGTTTGGTTTATCTGCGGATAAAAGGTATCCCGGCTCCAGGATATGTAGGTTGGTAATGTATGCCTTTGTACCACCTTATTTCTTTATATTTCGGTAGTAGTGGGATTTATCGGCGGGTTTTCTTTGTTTCCACATTATGAGACAATTTCATGGTATACCAATTATCCTGACTCTTTACGCCTTCGTCATCCAGCCTGCCTTTTCTCAAAGTCTGGCGTTTAGGGCTCTTTTGAACAAGACCTATGACAGCGATTTTCCGCTTGTTTATCCCGAACAGCGTGAATTGTTTGAAAAAGCTGTGGTTCTCGACACCCGGGAGAAAGAAGAATATGCTGTAAGCAACCTGAAAGGATCCCGCTGGGTGGGATACGATACATTTTCCATGGCGTCAGTCGCCGACATAGCTAAAGAAGATACCGTAATCGTTTATTGTTCCATTGGCGCTAGAAGCCAGGATATTGGCAAAAAGCTAAAAGACGCTGGCTTTCAGCATGTCTACAATCTCTACGGAGGCATTTTTCACTGGGTAAATGAACATCACCCCGTCTTTACCCCAGATGATAACGAGACCATAAAGGTGCATACCTACAATAGGGTATGGGGCATGTGGCTGAAAAGAGGTGAAAAGGTCTACTGAACACGGCAATAAGGCACGTTATCCAGCCTCAAGGCTTTCTAGTATCGTTGGAATTAACTCCGCAACAGTGGGATGTGGAAAAACGCCGTCTCTGATTGACGTATAGGGTATCCCGCCATACATGGCGATCAAAATACTGCTTATGATCTCATCTCCCCCGACGCCGAGTACAGTAGCACCCAAGATCTTGTCAGTCTTTTTGTCAATGATTAGCCGGATAAATCCGTCAGTTTCGCCTTTTTCTTTAGCCCTTGCGATCTTATTCATTGGGAGGAATCCTACCAAGATGTCCAGATTTTTATCCTTGGCTTCCCGAAGCGTCATTCCCGCCCGACCTAGCGGTGGGTCCACAAATAAGCCATAGGTAAGGATCCTGTCAGATACCTTTCGGTTGCCTTGTCCGAAGAGGTTGGCGTATACGATTTCAAAATCATTATAAGAAGTATGTGTAAAAGCTCCTTTTCCATTGCAATCTCCCAAGGCGTACACCTCCGGGATATTCGTTTCTAACCGATCATCAACCTGAATATAGCCCCGCTCATCCATTACAATACCTGCTGCGTCCAGCTGCAAATCTTCGGTATTTGGCGGACGCCCTACAGCTACCAGTACGTGTGACCCACGTATTTCTGGGGCTCCCTCTTCACAGTCTACAGCAACAAGCACCTGTCCGTCATCTTCCTCCTTAGCACCTATACAGGTTGCATTTAACCGAAACAAGACACCTTCCCTCTCCAAAATTTGTTGTATTTCATTGGAGACATCGTCATCTTCGCGACTAATGATCCGTCCCGCTTTTTCGATGATGGTCACCTTACTGCCAAAGCGTCGGAACATCTGGCCAAATTCCAATCCAATATAGCTTCCTCCAATAATAATCAAATGTTCCGGAAGATTTTCGAGAGATAGTATACTCGTATTCGTTAGGTAATTTATTCCTTTCAGCGCTGCGGGAATAAAGGGCCTTGCACCTACATTAATAAAAATCTGATCGGCAGAGATTGCTGTACCATTTACGTCCACGGTATGCGCATCCAAAAATCTGGCTGTACCGTCTATAAAGGTGATGTGCTGATTTTTCTCAAGCTCGCCTCGGATCCCTTCAACCGATTTGTTCACCATTTCGTCCTTTCGCCTCTTTACCTCATGTAAATTCACCTTGGATCCTTGGGGAATATGTACCCCTAAGGCGGCTCCGTGTTGTGCATCAAACATGCGCCTGGCGCTAGCCACATATGCCTTTGTTGGTGTGCAGCCGTCGTTTACACAGGTTCCACCTACGTGTTCCTTTTCAATTAAGGCCACCCGCTTACCTTTTGCAGCTAGTTTAAACGCTAAAGGGTTACCTGCTTGTCCGGAACCTATAATGATTGCATCAAATTGCATTGTCGTTAAGTTAGGTGCTCGCCGTTGTTTTGTGGGCGTATATCCTCTCGACGCGGGAAAATTATGCCAAAGATTCCGAAAAGGCTTTATTTTGATCAAAAGACTGACGGAACAGGTGGCTTTCACGGAATTCTTTAGGAGGAAGGCCGGTTTGCTTTTTAAAAAACCGGTTAAACTGGGAGGGATCTTCAAATCCCAGTTCCCAGCCTACTTCCTTGGAAGACTTATCAGTATATAACAGCAGGCGTTTGGCTTCAAGAGTCACACGATTGTGAATAATCTCAAGCGGGCTCTTCTCTCCCTGCTGCGCAAAAATATTGGCAATCGTCTTTGGCGACCGGTGCATCAAATCAGCATAATCGGCTACTTGTCTGTATTTTTTGAAATGTTCTTCGACTAGAACATTGAATTGTCTCACCAACTCAAGCTCTTTCTCAGGTAATTTTCTCTTGGTAAGTTGTTTTCGTGCCATACGGGTCACACGTATGATAAATCGCTTCAACAGCAGCCGAAGCATCTCCTCCTGATTTTGATCATAGGTATCAAATTCTTCCTTGAGGACACAAACAAGCGTCCGAAGCCTACCGCTTTCGGACTTGTCAAGAGCTACAATCGGCGTGAAATTCGATCCAAAGAATAGAAGACCATTACAGGAAACTTCTGTATCATGCGTATGTATGCAATAAAAGCCCCGGTCAAATGCAAGTAGAAGCACTTCGGGGAAAATCTGTTCTTGGGGTATGATGATTTTCTGAAGGTAAGTGCAGCTCAACAAGTGGTTTGGCTCGAGGATCACTTCCTGTTGATCCACAAGGATACTAAGCGGAATTCCTCCGTAATTCCAGAGAAACTTGAGATGGTGACCTGTCGCTTTGAGCGTTCTTGCAACATCATTTCCATCAGCTAGATGAAAACTCCCTTCAACGGATGCAATTTCGAAGATGCTGTGCATACCTTATATCTAAAAACCTAATCCAACGGTAATACCCAACCTTGGATCCCTGCGGTAATTATCGTTTAGCGTGTGTTCGGTCACAGGAGGATCAGTCGATTCCCTTACTCCTAGCGCTAGACCATAGCCTAAAAAGGCGGAAAGAGCCAAGCGACTATACGTAAATCTATATCCTGTGCTTACTCCCGAAAATACTGCTTGGTAGTCATGTTGTAAAGCGTTCCCGGATGTGCTTCGTTCTTCTCCCCAACGGTACTTCATATACGCTCCGGCAAAAAAACCAGAAGCGGGTTTTGCCATGACGAACGGGTAATACCTGTACTCTGCTGCTAACGAGTTAAGCTGCCGATTCCTAGTTTCTGATAACCCGTTTAGATGATGTTCCAGTCCTAGCCAAAGCCCGTTTTTACTAAAGCTGTATTCATAGCCGACTACTAAATTTTCAGCCAGTATCGCCATTAGGTTGACTTCTACCCTGTTTCTAATCAAGGAAGACTCCTGCGAAAAAGCGGGAAAAAAAGTACACTGCAACACGATAAGCATTGGTAGGGAGTAGTTCATATGTAGGTTCAGACACTTATGCCGATTCGAGGTCCTTTTGTTGTCTGAATTTGATCGTAGAAGGTGCCACCCCAAATTCCGGTTCTATAAGGTCTTCTAAGCCCTGCTCGAGTAATCCGATTTTTATCAGCGCTTGATGATGGATGCTATGCTCGAGGCAATAAGCTAGTTCGCGTTGATAGGAGGAAGGCATGCTGCAAATCTTCTCACTTGATGTCGCATAGGCAGCAGCCAGGTGTATTTCCCCGACAATACGTTCGGATTGTAGCCAGGTAATGTGGTTACTTAGGACACCAATGGCCTCCCTCGGGTCGTTTTCCAGACACATCGATCGCTTACGCTGATCGTAATTTACAATATCCCTTGTACTAAAGGCCTGGGCTAAGCAGGTGTAAAACTCCAGGATATGCCGAATATGTTGTCCGATAGTCGCGCCGGACAAGTATCGGGAGGGATGCTGGTATTGCGCCGGCGTTAGTTTGTGAAGTAGAGAAGCAATGCTTTCAAGGTTTTCTTTACATTCAATCTGCATGGAAATAAGGTTTAAAGGTTTCAAGGATGCGTGTATTGGCACTTTCGGTAAAGCCGGTGACAGTAACTTCGGTGATGTTGGGTTTCCAGAACGTACCGCCCTCTATTTTCAAAAAAACATGACTGATTTTCATCATCCGATTATTTATAGTCGCGAAAACGCCGTAATTTCCCAAAACGTCCTTTTTCAGGGTAAAGAGTTTTTGCTCGTAGGAGACGAACTTAAACCTCACCTCATCCGAAGTTTGTGAAAGGATTTGTATCCCATAGCCAAACTTCTTCTTCAGCCAATTCACCGGCACCAACTCCCCGGTATGTTCGTTATCTAGCCAAAGCAAACTTATTGGATCTTCCCTCTTGGGACACCCCTTTTCATCCAAATGAAGAAAGTAAACAATCTGATCTTTGTTCAGGCTGCGCTCTATCGAAAACAGTACTTCCTGCCCGGACGCCGGTACATTTGCGAGGCATAAACATCCAACTAATAAAAAGACGCTACCAAAGCCGTTCATGACAATTAATGTTACTATTTTCATTCAAAGAGTCGCATTTAGCCCTACATCCTGACAGAAGCGTCCAGAAAAAATTATTTCTGGTTCCTCCAAGCACGATAATGGCCCAAGGCCGTTTCAAATGAAGCAGGAACAAATCCCTGCTTTCTGTTTTGCATACTAATGGTATATATAATTTTCCAGTGTTTCAGTAACGTTGCGATACCTTTCCAGTAGGATGCGTCTGGGTCATAGATATGGGCGGGCTCCGCGTTGACGCCGTTTACCTCTAGAATCTTTATTCCGGAAGCTTTTCTAAATGCCTCCTCCGAGGGAGCCCTTAAATCAAACCGTCCGTAGTGAAATCCTGGCATTTTAAGGGTTAAGGTATCAAAAAAAAGCAATAAATCCCTAGTAACTAAGTGATTACCGTCTAGAAATTTTGTGCCACGGTTATGATTTCCAATAGGTTCCAACACTTTTCTGACACCACCGGGTAAAATTTCTGTCGGATCAAGGTCGCCTCGTTGAAGCAACTTAGAAGCCACTAGCCGCGCGCGTGGCATCTGAAAGATGAGTTCTTTGAGTGACGAGGTTCCATCACCTGTCACTGTAAGGAAAGATTTAACGACCAAAGAGGGAAGCACCCCCAAGGACTGTCCCGGAAGCCGGTAATAAAAAACGCCAGCCTCAAAAGGACCCTCTATAAATTCTTGAATAAGGTAGTCGGCATTATTTTCGTTATGGTAAGCGAGTAGCGCCTCTTGACTCTTTATCAACGCCACCCCTACACCACGTTCTCCCCTGTCCGGCTTTGCGATTAGGGGAAACCCTATATCAGCTAGCCGATCTATGACCTGAAGAAAAGGTTCGCTGGCATTTACGTAGATCGTTTTCGGCTTGAAGTTATCAGGAATGTATGCCAGTTGTCTGTATTTACTGCAATTGTATAAACCGCCCATCTCCATGTCCGGATTTGCCAGAGAGAAGAAAAAAAAGTTTCTTGCTTTTACTAAAAGAAAAAGGTAGTAAAAAACTACAGGAAAATAGATGACCCAAGTAGGCCAGTGTTCCCAATGAAGCAGTTTTGTCCGGAAGTTAGCGTTGTTGAATGTCATCATCGAAAGATCAGAAAGATTCGGCAAAATAAATATAGAAGCCGGAAGAATCCGGGGTAATACTATAGTCGAACCGCACGTTTGTACGGTCGTTTTTACTAACCCTGACTCTAAGCCCTCCTCCGGCTGCGACATGAAATTCCCTGAATAAATCCGATTGCAGGTCCGCATAAACCCTACCTACGGAACCAAAAACCACCATGCCAAGTCTGCCGACAAGATGTTGACGCAACTCTGACTGTACCAACATCAGGTGTTTGTCACGAAATCTACCCTGATAATATCCCCTGTGCAACAATGGACCTCCAAGCATAGGCAATACCCGGTAGGGAACACTGCCTAAAGAGAACTGCCCCACAAACTGATTAGCCCAAGTGGCATTATCTCCTACTTTCCAGTAGTTCCGAAGATCAACCGTTGCCAATCCAAACTGGATCGGGTTTTGTCCGGCATTTCCGATACCAAATAAGGGGGTGAATTCAATATAACTGCCACTAGAAGGCGAGAGTATGTGGTCCCTTTTGTCCCGCATGAAAGCTGGGCCCGCTGCCAAGTAAGAATAGCCCATCTCTCCGCTTGCTAATGAAATATCATTAAAAATCGGCTCATTCTCCGGAAATTCCGGAGCTAACCATTGCCCTTGTAGTGCGATCCCTACATAACTATCACCCGTCAATTTCCTGTAGCTTCTCGTGGTAAGTGTCAGCGCGGAAAACTCATACAGCGCCCGGTTGGTCTCTTGGGTATTATTACCCAACCCATAATAATACTCCGGAAATTTGCGGTAGTCCAGACTTCCATTCAAAAAAAACTTATCTGATGCCGTATAAATTTGCCACGGTATTGTGAGAAGGTACTGCCGGTTCTGTGTATACGTGGCAAATAGCCTGACATTTGATTTTCTCTGACTTCCTTCTGAATAATAGCTATAAAAAGCAAAGGCCTCAAAAGCAATACGGGTTTCAGGCGTATAATACGCCAGCGGCAATGCCTTGAAAATCGTGCTGTCGTTTTCATTTCCTTGCCCATAGGCCATGCGGCTAACGGCTATTATAAAGAAAAGCGCCATAGCACCGGTTTTCATCCCAAAAGCTATGGGCGCTAGTGAGCGTTTTTTTCGCAATAAAGACATTCAAATACGTTCGTTTATATTACTTAAGGTTGTTCGGATGATACCGTTTCCAACCCATGTCGTGCCTAATGAAGTTATATATTTCAATTTTCAACATACAGGTTTAAATAGACATCATCTGCCATGACCCAGCTGTCTCCTCCCACACCAAAATTCAAGCGGTCCAGTTGTCCTTTTATGGAGAATTGTTTCTTCCCTCCCGCTTCCTTTACCCCCACCTGTAATTCAATGGGCTGCGTCTTTCCTTTGATGGTGATATTCCCCTTTACTAAAAGTTGACCTGCTCCCTTGGTACTTACACTTGTGGACTGAAACGTAATCGTGGGGTACTTATCCACATGAAAATACTCCTCCTTCTTCAGATGACTGTCTCGTTTGCCAATTCCCGTATAAATCGAAGCAACTTGTATCGTTGCCGAGAAGCGACTGCTTGAAGGTTGGCTTTTGTTGTAATCAACTGTTGTTGTAAACGATTCAAACATCCCTTCCACTGTCAACCCCATGTTTTTGATAGTGAATTTGATAAAGGACGCCTCTTGGGTTCCTTCCTCTTTTATAGCGGTTTCCGTCGAGGGAGAAGCTGCAACTGAAAACCAAAGAAGCAATAAAAGTGAAAATTTCATGGTAGTATAGTTAGAGTAAGTTATTTAAACGGATTGTATGAAACGGCAAGGAAAAAAAGTACGGGCTTGGCCCTAAACCGGTCATTGGCGTTAGTCAGTTCTCTGCTTGTCGTGTATTCCGAAAAGGTCATGTCCATACCCGCTCGCAGCCATGTTTTTTCTGACAAGGCGTAGGCTAGATAGAATTCTGATTTCAGTTGTCCCAAATCATTATCGCCAACAAGGAGCAGGTTAAAAGACGTTGGGCTTGCTTCTACGTTCTCTGGAAATTGTCCGGTGTTAGCAGAAGAAATGAACGCTGCGTCTGTGGTTCCACCAAATCCTAAACCAATAGCATCAATATTAAACCCGACTTTAAATTTTGGACTAAACTGGTACTGTAGGTTTATCAACGCATTCAACGACATGGTACTGGCACTGTTCACCAAAAGGGTATCGATTGTGGCATCATCACCCGTGAGGTCGGCAGGTGCGGTGATGTAATTCAGGTCACTACCGGAAAATCCCGAAAACCGCACCCCGTAGCCCAACCGGAATTTGTTGGAAGAAAACAGCCCATGGGTGGTATTCCAAGATAAGGCATACGAAAAGGTACTGCTTTCCCCAACCCCCAGCGCGAGGTCGATGTTTGATTCCTTTTTAGGAAGCGTAATTTCCTGGGCTTGGGCACAGGTAATGGCTAGAAAGAACGCACTAAAGAACAAATAGAATTTTAATAGATTTTTCATGATAAGGTATATTTGATTTAGGTTAGAATTTAGTTAATGCTTGAGCTATGTCTTGAGCCGAAGCCCTGTTTTTGTAATCGTATATTCATAGCCCTTTCTTATTAGGTTACATTGCGTCAACATGTCTCTTTCTAGTGAATGAACTATATCCTCCGTTGAATGGTACAGCCACAAGCATATTATTTATGCTTGTGATGTTTCACTAGTCGGAGTGCGTAGTATTTCCTGACAATAAATAATAAAAAAACTTTATCGTGTAATAATGAAAAAACCTATACAAGAATCCGATCGGTTCTAATTGAGAGAAGCGTAAAATATCATTCTTACGATATAGCTAGCTGGTGGATCACTCGCTTACAAAAACCCTTCTGCTGTACCATTTACAGTTTATATCTGAAAATAAACCATTTATAATCATTAATTATCAGATATTTTCAAACTAATCAAACCCGAATTGATACCCTTTTCATCCCGTTCCTATCGCGTATCAAGCAGGTCAATTAGCAATTATTTGAAACAACAAAGCTCAAAAAAAATTATACAACAACATTTAGTTATTTAAATTATCTATTAATTATTCAAAATAATAATCAAACCCTTCCCAGCCTAGACGTTCTACTCAAGCTGTTTTGAAAGCAAGCTTTTTTTCGAGTATTTTGATACCTTTGAGTAAATGCAACAAACCCAACCATCGCTTAGCAATCATGTTTACCAGAATCTACACCATCTTAATACTTTGGGCTTTGGCCTTTCCTGCCAACAGCTTTGCCCAGATACAAGAAGCTGCTTTTAGGTCCGCTTTTTCCAGTGAAGTTGAAACATGGCAGGTTCACGACATTACCTTCAAGGGAAAGAAAGACCGGACGAATAATCCGTTTCATGTCATATTTGGAGCTATTTACACCGGACCGGATGGACAAACACAAAAAGTCCCCGGGTTTTACAATGGAAATGAGGAATGGGTAAGTCGCTTTTCCGCTTCTGCGGAAGGTACTTGGACGTTTGAGACCTACTCGTCCAAACCTGAACTCAGTGGCCTCACAGGGAATCTCACCATCTTGCCTAATACCAGGGAGAACCAAAAAGGTGCAGTAGGCATAGACTCCCAAAATCCACAGGCATTCGTTTATGAGGATGGTGATTCACATTTTATGCTGGCCTTTGAACTTGACTGGCTCTTTGCTTTAGACTATGACAATACATCAGGTATCCCGAGGACAAAGCAGTTGCTTTCCCAAGTGAAAGCGAACGGGTTTAACCATGTAGTCGCCAATATCTACGCCTTTGACGTGGCATGGGGAATTGCCAAAGATGTACCCGGAAAATATTTCTACGGCAGGCCAACCTACACGGCTTGGGGCGGCACCAATGATAATCCTGATTTTAGCACACTAAACCTTAGGCTTTTTAACCATTGGGACCGGATTTTGGCCTACATGCAAGCCGAGGGGCTTGATGCGCACCTGATGATTTACGTCTGGAATAAACTAGTCAACTGGCCAAAAATGCATACTCAGGGAGATGACCTGTATTTTGATTATATAATCCACCGATACCAAGCCTTTTCCAATGTAATCTGGGACGTATCCAAAGAAGCCCTTGATTATGACCGTGCTGATCCACCTTATATTATAGAACGAATCAAAAGGATACGGCAGCTTGACAGTTTCGACAGACTGCTGACGGTACACGACTACGAGTTCAACTCCCGTCACGGAGAGTTGGTAGACTTTATATCCATACAAAGCTGGAGATCGAATCTCCATTCCCTGATGCTTCAAGGCAGGGCATTTCATTCAGATAAACCTGTGGTGAATATCGAGCATGGAGGATATGAAAAGGGCCCCTACAAGACCTTTGTGGGAAATTACACCAGTCCGGAAACCTGCCTCGCAAGAACGTACGAGTGTGTGTTTGCAGGCGTATATGGGTCTTACTACTGGCAAAATACGTCTTGGAATATCGTAATTTATGATCCACTAGCTGAGGGGCACGACTTTGATCCCCCTAGATTTGACTACTACAAGCATCTGGCAAACTTTTTTAAAAAGTATGACTACAATTCTTTTAAGCCAAGTGTCCCCAAAATAACTACCAACAGCAGGATCGGGGCAGACAACCTAGCCACAAACGGCTATGCACTTAGTAACGGGGAAGGGATATACCTTATGTTTATCCCCAAGGACAGCGAGCGTGTGAATGCGGTACTTCCACAACCTTCCAGCAAGAAAATGAAAATCACGTGGTTCGATATATTTACAGGGGAATACCTGGAAAAAGAAGCCCGCGGCTGGTCCAGTTGGATGGAGCTAATTAGCCCTTGGCAATATCAGGATTCAGTAGTGATTATTGAGGAAGTGAAGGACTGTTGCTAGAATGAAAGATAAGGCATTTTGTATAGTGGTACCTCGATTCGATGTCAATTTTGTGTTAAATAATAAACTTAATTGTAACCATTTCTTGATGTGTAAGACGGCTGATTGTTAGTGGGTTTGACGTAGTTTTAAGCGGTTCAATTGCCAATCCTAGCATTTTATTTTGGTATGCGCTTAACACACGTTTTTAAAAGGCCCAAAACATGGCCTGATTTCTTTCTCACTTTATACTTCGGTTTGCTGTTTTTGCTACTTGTCGGATTGGCATTTCAGGAAAAGGGATATTGGGAATTATGGATTAACCGACAACATCAGCCGCTGTTGGATGATTTCTTTAAGGTAATTACAAACTTAGGGGATGGATTAATGGCTGTTTTCCTCCTTATTTTCCTAATCTTCCGAAGCTATTCCGCGGGCATCTTGCTGACGATAGGATTCATCATCCATGCAGTATTGGTTCACTTAGGAAAACAGGTCTTTTTTAAGGGAAGCCTTAGGCCCCTAGCTTATTTTCAGGCTGATGATTTACATCGGGTAGTGGGCGTGAAAACCGCGTTGTTCAATACCTTTCCATCTGGACATACCGCAAGCATATTCCTATTTGTGACGACTATTTTGCTAACTCAGCGTTTGAATAAGGCTTGGCAATTTAGCCTGCTGATAATCGCTTCAATTGTTGGATTAAGTCGCGTATACCTGCTTCAGCATTTTTTTTGGGATGTATATGCAGGTTCATTAGTCGGTGTGTTCTCCGCATTGGCAGCCTATTATATCATGGGCTTTTTCCCATCTACTGGTTGGATGCAAAACCGGCTCAAAATTTCGTTACCATCTATTAAACTTCGGCCACTTTCTGACTGGAAAAAAGTGTAACGTTTAGGGCTGGGGAGACGAAAGTTTGAGAACCACAGAAACCGGATTTTCAAATAGATCCTTTTTGCGATGTACCACCTCATATGGTAGTTGCAGCAAATCAAACGCCGGAAGGTATTCCTCCCTGCTTATCACATAAGATTCCCCAATCAACCCATCTGCCGATTCGATATCTTTGATCGGCTTTTGCAGGTAAAATGAAAATGCGGAATTGAAGTTCTTATAGTAGTACAAATCTGCTGATTTCAACTTCCCCAGGTCGGCAGAAATCACCGGTCCGAAGCGATCAATGATGGGCATCGAGAAATAGAAGAAGGTAACGGAAATTCCGAAAAAGCACATACCCACATAAAGTAACAGCTCAAATGCCTCCTTCCGAAACAGAAAATACATGTAAGCGGGTAGTGCCAAGCCCGCTAGTAGTAAGAGCGGGAATGTCCCTTCAATCATGGGCATAAGTATGGGGTCGGTACGAAACACAAAATAGGGAGTTATACACACTGCCAAAAAGAGAAGAAGCCCAATACCTCCAAACACGCGGATGCTTTTGACAGCGCCGCGTTGCAACAGGTGTTTGATATGGTAACCCAAAATCACTGCAATAAAAGGGTACGCAGGCACGGTATAATTGGGCAGCTTGGTTCCGGATACCATAAAAAAACCAACAATCACCGCAGCACTTATCAGACTAAAGTGCAAGAGCCTATTTTGAGTGGTTAACGCACTCCGAAGTTTCCCCAACTGTATCAGCACTAAAGGCGAAAATGGGAGAAGACCAGCCACCACAAAAAGCAGTGTTTTCCACGCCCCTCCTCCATGGCCTTCCATCGGAGCCGAAAATCTTCCCAGGTTGTGTTTAAAGATAAATTCTGACAGCCATTGGCCATCCGTCTTTACAGCGATTGCTACGTACCATGGAAGGGTAATCGCCAGGAAAAGAACTATTCCAATTGGATCAAGTACTTTAAAAAGGTCGCGAATCTTTACCTTTTTATCCAGAAGGAAGAACAGGAATATAATTGCGCCGCTAAGCACCAAAGCAACAGGACCCTTACTCAATACGGCAAGGGCTAGGCAGCAATAAGCTGTTCTTACAGTTGCTTTGGAAATAAAAGATTGGGTGATATAGCTATAAAATGCAAAAAGTGCACAGGTGAGAAAGAAAATCAAAAACGCATCAGGAACTGCCATATGAAACTGTATAATCCAATGGGGAGAACAGGTAAGGATAAAGGCTGTCCAAAAGGCAGTTTTCTTATCTAAATGATGCCTGACGAAACCGTAAATCATCCATACAGTAGCAAATCCGAGGAGGGCGGGAAAAAACCTTGCCGCCCAGGGATTGATTCCGAACCACTTATAGGCAAGTATAAACGCATAATAATGTAGCGGTGGCTTTTCATACCGGGGTTGGTGGTTGAATGTAGGCAATAGCCATTCGCCCTTCTCCCACATCTCTATGGCGGCAGTGGCATTCTTGGCTTCGTCCAACGCATAAATGCTCAAGCCTCCCAAGTTGGCAAAATGGATAAAAAGTGAGGCAGGGACTAATAGCCATAGCAGGTTCGCGTATGAAATTCTCATAAGGTTAGGAGTGATTGAAATACGGGATTAAGCTAGCTTACATTTCGATCAATAAGGATTATCCGATTTTATCAAATCGTTAAATAATTTAGGGGAAGAAAGTGCTTATTGTATGGGATTGAAGTCCCTTTACTAAAAAAAACTTAGCTTCCAATAATAGTTGACCTCGGCAGTGATCAAGAAGTTGTGAAAAATCCCTAAACCTTGTTAATCAACTAGCTCAGAAGCATATAATCTCCTCAATTTGATTCAATTGTCCTTTTATGGTGACCATTCAAATGATCTCGGAAATGGAAATCCCCAATAGATACCTATAAGATTGTTAATTCATCTCCGAAAAAACAATTTAGTTGCTGGAAAAGCCGAATGGTTTAGCCGGATTAAAAAGATCGTGATCAACATCGCCTATTGCACCCTCTATTTTGCCACGTTCACTTCTTTGCCAGATTAGCCAGCCTTTTTCTTTCCACTGTTTGGGGATTTTTGGGGTGCTAACGCCGTATTCCGCAATCCATAGTTCGTAAGCTGAAAAATCCGGATGGTCTAGGTATTGATCACCGAAAGGGTGGTTGGTGTAAATGATGGGTTTCACGCCTAGAATTCGCTCAACTTCATTTAGCCAATCAAACACTTCCTTTTGAAAGTTTTGAACGGTAACCTCACCGACAATACTCCCTTGCTCCAGATCCAAAACGGGAATCATATCTCCTTCTTTATAATCAACTACTTGACAGAAATGTTCGGCCTGAGCCAACCCCGAATCATTTGAGGTAAAGAAATGGTAAGAACCGTGGACTAAACCTACGTTTTGAGCCCCCTGTTTATTTTGCACATACTTTGGATCTTTGTATCTGCTACCCTGTGTGGCTTTGTCATAGGCAAATTTGATATTCGCGGACTTTATTTTTCCCCAGTCTATGTCACCCTGAAAGTGGGACACGTCTATTCCTAAAATCACTGTGTCTTCAAAAACTTTTTGAACAGGGATTTCCGTAGGCCTGGATTCAGACCCTTTGGCTGCATTTTTTTCGTAACACGCGATTGTGCTAAATGCCGCAATCATTAGCCAGATAAAAGGTTTCATCAGATTCAGGGATTAAGATTTGACACTATAATAGCTTTCTTGTGAATATAAGCAAAAAAGTGGCAAAAGCAACACTACTAAAAGCGTCCCGCACCCAACATTTTCTTATATCGATTTCCTTTGTCCTATTCCTAGTCGCTTTTAAGTGTCGTAGCAGGATTGATTTGAGTAGCTTTGATTGCCTGAAACGTAACCGTAAGGTAGGCAGTAGCTAGAATGACGCCGGCTACCATGGGAATAATCCACCATTCAAAATCAATTCTATACGCATAGTCCGACAACCAATCGCTCATTATCCAATAGCCAATGGCTGACCCTAGGACAATGGAAACTGCAACAATGCGCACAAATTCCCTGTTGATCACATGTAAGATCGAAAAGGTAGATGCGCCAAGGACCTTCCGGATACCGATTTCTTTTGTTTTTTGTTCGGCAATATGAGCGGATAATCCAAACAAGCCCAAACATGAAATCAGGATAGTGAAGATGCTGAAATAGTTGGCTAAGTCACGCAACTTTACGTCATCCTTGTACATGCTCGCATAATTTTCATCCATAAAGGTATGTTGAAAGGGAAAATCGGGATTTAATTCTTCAGCAAATGCCTTTATAGAAGCAAAAGCCTGCGGTATTGACCCGGCCTGTATCCGAATAAAGCCTACAGCGGCAAAACTTCCGTCTAGTAACATGATTACTGGTTCCATGCTTTGGTGAAAACTTTGAAAATGAAAGTTTTCCACCACCCCTGTGATAACACGTTCTTCATCACCGAGTTTAAATGATTCAGCTGCAGGTTGGTCCTGTGTCATAAGTTCATAGGCCCGGCGATTCAAAATTGCGCCCTGCAACGAATCCGCCCCTTTTGCCGGATGGAAGTCATCTCCTTTGATAAGCTTCATACCGGTAGTTTCCAAAAAATCGTAGTCTATCTGAATAATCTCAAATAAGGCTGTAAAATCCGGATCTTTACCTTCCCAACTGACATTACCTGTGTTTGAATTTCTGCCCAGCAAGGCATGGGAAGACCGGGAAACGGCTAATACATTTGGATCAGTGGACAACCTGTTTTTGAATACGTCGAAGTCCTCCGCAAGATTGCCTTCAAGCCGCACAATCATCAGCTGTTCCTTTTCGTATCCGATATTCTGTTTGAGTGCATAATTGATCTGTTGATAAACCACCACGGTGGAAACGATAAGTACTGTAGCCATAATAAATTGGAACAGGACGAGTCCCTTTCGTGCTACCGCTACCCCACTGCCTGACTTGGTATACCTCCGAAATACCGAAACAACCTTTGTTGCCGATAGATAAAAAGCCGGATAACTCCCTGCAACCAACCCTGTAAAAACAAGTATGCCCGTATATTGAAGCCAAAAATTCAGATCTGAATACGGAAGTTGAGTCGTTTTTCCCGTTAGGGTATCGAAAAGCGGAAGCGTCAACTGTACCAATACCAAAGCAAACACTCCCGCAAAGACCGTGATGATCATCGACTCACTCAGAAATTGGAATACGAGGTTTCCTTTATCTGCACCGACTACTGTTCGTACGCCGACTTCTTTGGCCCGTGTTTGAGATTTTGCCGTTGACAGATTCATGAAGTTGATACAGGCTATCAACAGCACGAACAATCCGATCACTGAAAATAAGTGTACGTAATCGATTCTTCCTCCATACTGCATCCCGTCTTTAAACCTGCCATGCAGATAGAGATCCTGCTGGGGATAGGCAAAAAGACGTACATTACTGCCTTCATTTCGCTCAGCGATAAAATTTTCGATTTGGGAAGAGAAGGCACGCCAGTCAGCCGAGGCCTGCAACTTCACGAGTGTGTTGGGTCCATTGCTCCCCCATTCCTTCAGCCATGAATGATACTCCTTGCCAAGTAAATGATCAAAAGGAAGTAAGTAGTCGAAGCCGCTGCTATGGCTGTCGGATAAGGGCTTGAGTACTCCCTGGACCACAAACAATGACGATTCATCAGATTCTTTCAAAATGACTGTTTCTCCGAGAATATCCGTTCTTCCAAATAGTTTGATTGCCGCATCCTGGGTAAGCACGATATGGTTCTTTTGAGATAGGGCGGACTGACGGTCTCCATGAAGGATGTCATGTTGCAGGATATGTAAATAGTCTGCACCAACATAAAGGCCGTTCAAGTTAATTTTTACATCCCCATTTACGAAAAGGTGGTCTTGGTTCCAAGATACAGATGCTGCCCTTTCCACTATCGGGTAAACATTTTTTAGCTCCTCTGCCAATACTCCGGGAGTGGAAGTCGTCGTGAAAATCTCCGTACCGTATCGCTGATGTTCCATAATACGGTAAACCTGATCAATTTCCGCAAAGTCCCGGTCCATACGAAGCTCACTTTTCACCCAAAGACCGATCAGGATTGCCGCCCATAGGCCTAACGCGAGTCCGAACAGGTTGATGAAAAAGGTAAGCTTATGTTTGAGAAAGCCGCGTAGGGCAATTTTGATGTAGTTGGATAACATTACTCGTTGAATAAGATGGCTGTTTACTGCTGGCTGCTACATTGATGCCAAACACAAACACCGCCAAATCAGCCCCTAGCCCATTTTATGTACTAAAAGTCCCGCCAAACCGGACAGCGCTGTTCGTCTGCGGACGAAGAATCTCGTTATATGCGACAGTTATCTCATAAGCTATTTTGACAGAAAGTCTGATTAAAGGTACTGGGTTGTTCCATGATTAGCGGATTAAATGCAAACAGCCTTATTCCCCAAACCTACTCGATTCATTTTTCTGAAACTAAAAGTACAGCTATTATATATGCGGTTGGATTCTCCGACAAGAAAAAAACAAAATATTTACGCGTGGTGTAGGAGTACCCTCACACCCTACCAAAGGCGCCAAATTCCGACATTTCTTTCGTACGATGTTGTTTTTTCAGTTGATTAGCGACACAATGCTTTGCCCAAACGTCAGCAAATTATTATCCGGATCCAGCAACGAAAACTCTCGCTGTCCCCAAGGCTTGGTTTGGAGCGGGCCGTTTGGGTGTATGGGGATTTTCTCTGCTAGGAAGGATGCATAGAGCGAATCAATACTATCTGTACGGATATATACCTGTCCGTAATTTTCAGCTGGGTCCAAGTTTGAAAACTCAAAAAAGTGGAGTTGAATCCGGTCCTTTTGCAGCATGAGGTACCCCTCATAGTCGGTATTTCCCACCAGGGAAAATCCAAGTCTTTGGTAGTAGGCGCGGGTCGTTTTTTTGTCCCGCATGGGCAATTTGGGGTGCGCGTCTGTCAGCATAGCATTCGGTTGAATTTGAATACAAATTAGGTATAATTGTAACTTCAATAATCATTGGGCTGGAAAAAGATGTACTGGGAGAACATAAATCGCAAAAGCTTTTAACATATGGAGATAATTAGTTCTTTATGAAACAGAACCCCATTCAAGAGGTCTATTGTGGCGACACCATATCCTGGAGATCTTGGTTAGAAATGAACCACGACACATCATCCGGAGTCTATCTAATCATGTTCAAGGTTGGTCACGAGATGCCATCTATGCGATGGGAAGAAGCCGTGAAAGTCGCCTTGTGTTTTGGTTGGATTGACTCTACCTCCTACAGCCTAGGCGATGGAAAGCGAAAGCAGTACTTTACCCGCCGTAAGCCCAAAAGTGTGTGGAGCGCAATTAACAAAAAGTATATTGATGAGCTACTTACAGCGGATTTGATGCATGAAAGTGGCTTAAAGAGTATAGCCATTGCAAAGGAAAATGGCAGCTGGAATAGCCTTGATGAGGTTGAAAACGGCGTTATTCCGGAGGATTTGGAGGCGGCATTTACTTGTCATCCCGAGGCCTTTCAAAACTATCAGCATTTTTCTCCCTCCTACCGCAAAAATTACCTCTATTGGCTAAGTCAGGCGAAAAGATCCGAAACCAGAAAAAAGCGGATTGAGGAAATCATAAACTACTGTAGTAGAAATATTAAAAACAGGTTCTAAACCTTCGAAGACATGAAGACCCTGCTCGTATCTATAATTTTCCCCGTTTGCTTAAGTTCGTTTTTAACTATCTAGTGAAGTTTTTTCGACTAATTAACTACCATCTTCGTCGTTCCACCATACGTTGAATAGGGTTTCCTCGTCAAGCAAGACCTTCTCGCCAATAATAGGCGTGACTAGCGGTACATTTTGATTTTGGGCAAATTT
>WGNT01000060.1 GCA_016124425.1 Cytophagales bacterium | reverse complement strand
TCGGTCGCGGAAACAAAGTCAACAAGGAGGAAATTTTAGGAATGTATGTGGCGTTGGAGACCTTTATCAACAGGGATCATGCCAAAACTTGGCAACTATGGGAAAAGCGGGTTGCCTACATTGCCGAATCTATTTCAGATATATTGGGGATAGCTACGGAGACGGTAATTCCCGAAATCGCCAACGAGAATCCCACCCTGAAGGTCTCTTGGGATAAAGAAAAATTTAACCTGACCGGGAAGTTGTTGGGCGAAAAAATGAGAAATGGCTCCCCTTCAATCGAAACGATATCGTGGGAAAGCGAGGATTATATCCGTGTAGCCGTTTTTATGCTTGAAAAGGGGCAGGAAAAGATCGTGGCAAAAAGACTCCGGGAGTCGCTCTTAGAGGCTGCTGCGTCATAAGCCCAAAGATACATTTCCCGATTTTTGCCGCGAGTCGGCAACGTAAGTAGGTTCGGTGATAATCAGGCCTAGACAGAGGGAAAAATCCTGATTTTTTCTATCTTGATACCTCAATTCGAAAAGATCCCAAATGAACCGAAGAAAATTTATTAAGCGAAACAGTACCCTCGCATTACTGGCTCCCCTTGTACCTAATTTAATGCTAAATGACGCCAAGCCGTGGAATCCCCTAAGTCCAACGACAAAGCCGGAATGGCTGACTAAGCTTATTGCCCTAAATGACACCAATCTAACGAATATACTGCAACGGTTTGCCGGCGATAAGCAATCTCCCAAATACGGAGGCGTGTTGGATGGCTTCGGCATGGCAACGGCACATTCAGCGACCTCGCTTATAAAGACCGGGGTAAATTCGCTGGTGTCACCGGAGTCGACATTTTATGCGGACCAAGAGCTGCTGACGTCTTTGACAGCCTGTTGTGAATTTCTTCTGTCTGTTCAACATGCAGATGGAACCGTAGACCTAGTATCTACAAACTTTCATTCTACACCGGATATAGGCTTTATTGTTAAATGGTTAGCGCCAGGCTACCGGTTATTGGAGGCAAGCACAGTGCCAAACAAACAACAGCTGTTAACTCCGTTACGGCAGTTTTTGATCAAAGGCGGTGAATGTCTCAAGATCGGAGGGATCCACACGCCAAACCACCGATGGGTCGTTTGTTCTGCATTGGCGGAGTTACACAAGATTGAGCCGGATCCGGGATACCGTCAACGGGCGGAGCAATGGTTGGCGGAAAAAATTGATATGGACCCCGACGGACAGTACAATGAACGGAGCAGTTATATTTATTCCTCTCTTAGCAATCGGGTGCTTATAAGCACAGCAAGGGGTTTTAATAAGCCGGAATTGTTGGACTATGTGCGCAAAAACCTGGAAATGACATTTTATTACCTGCATCCAAACGGCGAAATTGTCACCGAGGCATCCGGGCGGCAGGATAATTCCATTATTGGTACGCTTGAAAATTATTATTACCCCTATAGGTACATGGCGCTTAAGGACAATAATCCGCAGTTTGCCGCCGCCTGCCGCTTGATAGAAGAGACCGCTTTTTCTAAAATAACCGGCTTTCTCCATTACTTTTTAGAAGACCCATCTTTATGGGCACCTTTGCCTGCTTCCAAACCCCTTCCGGTAGATTATGCGAAGGTATTTGCCCACTCAGGTCTTACACGCATTCGCCGTGGCGATTATGACGGATCCATACTTCAAAATAGCGCATCCTTTTTTACCTTCCATAAGAAAAAGGCCGTATTGCAGGGGCTAAGATTCGCAAGCGCCTTTTTTGGAAAGGGTCAGTTTTCCTCCCCCACCTTGGAGCAAAGGGGTAACAGGTACATTTTAACGAGTAGCTTAGAAGGGCCCTACTATCAACCTTTGCCGGTGGAGCATTTGCCCGATGACGGGGATTGGGAAAAAATGCCAAGAGCGCTGCGGCCTCAGTCGGAAGTACAGCAGTACATGGCTACCGTAAGTATTGGGGAGATTGCAGGTGGGTTCGAACTGGAAATCGACGTCCAAGGTACGGATCACGTGCCGTTGGCAATAGAGTTGATATTCAGACCGGGAGGTTCTTTCAGCCAAGTGCAGGCTCATCCTGAAAAGGATGACGTTTACTTTTTAACAGAAGGGGTGGGTGCGTATACGGTAGACGGCGAATCCATCCATTTTGGACCTGGAGTGCACGATCATCAGTGGGTGGAGATTCGGGGGGCATTGCCAAGGACAAATGCGCCCACGGTTTTCTTGACAGGTTTTACACCTTTTCATCATAAAATTCGGCTTACCTAAAGTACCCCTGAGACTACCAAAATAAACTTAAAAAGCACCTCACCTCTTCTAACGATACAAGCATGTACTATCTATTTGGACAACATCTTATAAAAGCACTGCCGGTTTACCTGGTTTTTTTCGGGATGTGTTTTCTAGGGATTTCGGTTGAGGCGCAAGTTGCCAAAGAAAATCTGCGTCCGGCAGCCTTAGGGAAACGGGGCATGGTCGCTACGGCTAATCCATTGGCATCCTTAGCGGGGCAAGAAATGCTTATCCGCGGGGGAAACGCCATAGATGCGATTGTAGCCGCTGCTGCCGCACTGAATGCCGCGGAACCATACATGTCGGGCGTAGCAGGAGTGGGTTACCTATTGTATTATGATGCCAAAGAAAACAAGACCAGATCCTTGGTGTTTGGGGGTTGGGTGCCGGAAACGTTTGATGCCGCCAAGCTACGGGGTGCCGCAATGGCCGAAGACGGCGCCGGACATGGAGCGATCGAGACAGTAGGCCCGAAAATCGTTGCTGTCCCCGGTAATTTGGCTGGCTGGAACAGGGCCTTAACCGACTATGGTACAATGAGTTTGGGTCAGGTATTTGCCCCGGCGATTAGCTATCTTGAAAACGGCGTACCTATCACGGAATTTGACCAAGCAATGTGGGAAGGTACCTTGCAGCGTGTGTTGCCCCATCCCGCATCCGTTGAGCTATTGCTAAAGGCAGATAAGACTACCTTTAAAATAGGGGACTTTTTTACAAATAAACCATTAGCAAGGACGATGCGCAACATCGTGGAAAAAGGAGCAGATTACTTTTACAAAGGTGAATTGGCAAAGGAAATTGCCGCGGCGTTCAAAGCCGATGGCGGATTTATTACCGTAGCCGACTTGGCCGCGGTCCCGGATAAGGTACAATGGGTTGAGCCTATTTCTATCACCTATAAGGGATACACCGTCTACAACAATCCGCCCCCTGGAATGGGCATACAACAGTTGCAGACCCTCAAAATCATGGAAGGATTTGATGTAAACCAAATGGGCCACAACAGCACGGCTTACCTCGCGCACTTGATGGAAACGATCTACCTATGCAGGTTGGATACCGATAAATATGTCGGTGATCCCGCCTATGTGGATGTACCGGTAGAGAGGCTGCTTTCAGATGCCTACCTTGATCAGCAGCGTGAAAAGGTAAGACAGCGTGTTGCGGAACGAATGAAACAGGCAAATGGAGTAGGGGATGGAACGTCTCCCTTAGCTCAGGGAATTAACGCTGATTACGCTCCCTATCAGTACGCTACGACAAGTCTTTCGGTAGTGGATGAACAGGGAAATGCGGCCGTAATCATCCAAACCCATGGCGGAGGATTTGGTTCGGGGTATGTAGCGGGAAAAACAGGATTGATTTTCAATAGCGCTTTGGACTGGATGTCAAAGGAACCGGGCTTAGCCAATAGCGTGGAACCTGGTAAAGGTATTGGCTGGTGCGTAGGAGGGATGATGCAGTTTCATCGCAACGGCCGTCCGGAGCTGATCGTCGGTTCCCCGGGAAGTTTTGGGATTTTGCAGTCCGTACCACAAGTTGCGATGAACCATATTGATTTTGGCATGAATATCCAAGATGCGATCAGTGCGCCTAGATTTCGATGGAAGGATGAGTTGGGATCTGTGCCTGCTACCGAGGTCATCATGGAAACCCGGGTAGGGGAGAAGGTATTAAGTGAGCTCCAAGGGATGGGATTTCAGCTCGATACGGGCTTGGGACCTTGGTCTATGACGGTTGGCGGTGCGCAGGGCATCACGATTGATTATGGCACAGGATGGCTGATGGGAGGAGCAGACCCTAGAAGGAATGGCTATGCCGTAGGGTGGTAGCCACCAATGTGCCCGTTTTTACCCTTGTAATTTGCAGTTCTCTCCCCAATAAAACACCACTAATTTCACTACCCATGCAGCAAGAAAAACACCTGCCACGAAGAAAATTTATAAAGCAATCCGTACTTGTCTCCTCCCTATTCGCGGTATCGGGTTCAGCAATGGGTCTCCCGCTAGCAGCTGCATCTTCCCCCAAACGGGAAAAAAAGAAAATCGCGTTGATTGCCAACATCTACCGCAACAGTGCCCACGCGGATGTCATTGCAACAAAAATCTTTGCGGGTATTCCCACCGATGAGGGGATGGTTACGCCCGAAATTGAAATTGTTTCTGTATGGATCGATCAGATAGGAGAAAATGATACCGGCGTTAGAATAGCGGCCATGAACGGTGCCATACTGTATCCCACCATTGCCGAGGCACTTACGCTTGGAGGAGACATGCTTGCCGTAGATGCGGTCCTTTATATCGGTGAACACGGTGAGTACCCGAAGAGCCGATTAGGGGTAAAAATGTATCCGCGGATGAATTACCTCGAGCAAATATTTCGGGTTTTTGATGCGTCAAATAGGTCTTTACCGCTTTTTACGGATAAACATTTGGCCTATAGCTGGCTAGACAGCAAATGGATCTACGACCGTGCCCAGGAACTTAATGTACCCATGATGGCCGGTTCGTCGCTGCCTTTTGCGTGGAGGGATAAACCACTTGAACATCCCTTGGGTGTTGAGATTAAGGAAGCGGTGGCCATTGGCTACGCCTCGCTTGACTCCTACGGGTTCCATGTTGCCGAGATTCTACAGTGTATGGTAGAGCGACGGAAGGGCGGGGAAACGGGGATAGCTAGTATCAAAGGCATTCGTGGAGAAGCAGTATGGAAAGCCATGGATACCGGTGAGATTTCCCTTGACTTGGTAGAGGCAGGCTGTAATGCCATTCGAGGTAAAAAGGAAGGAAATATGCGGGAATTAGAAAAGGATCCGCATGCGGTTATTATCCGCTACAGCGATGGTACGAAAGGCGCCATAGTGATGCTCACAGGCTATGTCAATTCCAGTTGGGCATATGCAGCCGAAGCAGGAGGTAAGACAGTAGCTACGGAATTTGTATTGGACCATTCGATGAGCTATTCCCATTTCAGTTACCTGACATTGAACATTCAGCAATTTTTTGTGACCGGAAAACCCACTGCACCCGTCGAGCGTACATTGATGACAAGCGGGATCATGGATGCCGGAATCAGGTCCTTGGTACAGGATGGCGGTAAGGAACGACTAACGCCGCATTTGGCCATCGCTTATTCGGCAGCCGGCCATCAACCTATACGCCCCACAGCACCAAGGCCCACCGGGCAAAGCATTGGTCCTTGGCCACCTAAGGGCTACGAATTTATCATTCCGGAGTCGTTTAAAAACAGATGAGGTACTAACTAACCGGACATTTGATGCTGATCAATAATCCTGAAGACCGTAAGAAGCTGCTCACCCATGTTCCTTTACTAGCGGAAATCGACCGGCAATATGGTCCTCCACCGGCGTGGAGCCGACCACCGGGATTTATCTCCTTGGTAAAGATTATTATCGAGCAACAGGTAAGTTTGTCATCGGCATTAGCCCATTACAACCGTTTATCGGAATACGTAGGTGAGGTGACGCCGGAAACCTTGCTGGCTTTGACAGAAGTGGAATTCCGACAGTGCCACATCAGCCGTCAAAAGAGGAGCTATCTTTTGGCGTTATCTGAGGCCGTGTTGAACAAGGAGCTAATTATCGACAAACTAGCTGACCTATCAGAGGCAGAAGCAAAGGCAGTTTTGATGAAGGTTAAAGGCATTGGCCATTGGACGGCAGATGTTTACCTGATGCTTTGCCTACAAAAGAAAGACATGTTCCCGATCGGGGATATTGCACTGCGTTCTGCGCTCAAAGCGCTTAGTGGGCTGACTGATCCCACCGAAATGATTGCCTTCGCTGAAAATTGGCGTCCACTCAGATCGCTAGCTACCTGTTACCTTTGGCATTATTACCTGGAAGAAAGGGGAAGAACACTCCCTTGGTAGATACTTATCTCTTGGTATACAACTCAATCACCTTTTCAGCCCACAGGGTCATGCCTTCTTCTGGCACTTGGTTTCTATTTGTTAGTATGATTACGCTTAACTTTTTTGAGGGGATACGGTAAAACGCATTTCGAAAACTTGTTGTGCTTCCCGTATGATACACTACCTGCTCTCCTTGCGGCGTCTTCTTTAGGTGCCAACCAAATCCATAGTCGATTTCCTCACCGCTATTCAATTTGCCATATCCAAACAATAGATCCAAAGATTCGCGTGACAATAGCGCAGTGGTATAAAGTGATTGGTCCCACTTGTAAAGATCCCGCACATTCGAATAGATGCCACCATCTCCCAAAACCGCACTTGTTGGGCTTTGGTCCCGCTCAACCCATCGCTCGGCTATAAAGTCATAGCCGTAGGCGCGTTCTGAAACCGTGTTACGATTGCCGACATAAGCCACGGTATGCTTCATTTCCAGCGGGTCAAAAATGCGGTTTTTGAGAAAAGTAGGATAATCAATGCCGGAATATTTTTCGATAACCTCGGCCAAAATGGCATAGGCTGTATTGCTATAGCGGTACTGTTCCCCTGGTTTAAAATACCCTTCCGTCTGCTGCTTTGCGATTTCCAATACACCCGCATCCATGATCTGATTGTTCACCCCGGTATCAAGCACGAAATCCTCATAATCTTTAATACCTGAGGTATGTTGCAGCAAATGAGTTAACCGAATGTCTTTTCCGTACTCCGGGAAATCGTCAAAAATCTCCGTCAAGGTCCAATCTAAATTTACCAAGCTATCTTCTTTCAGCAAAAGGATGGCCGTAGCGGTAAATTGTTTGGAAATGGATGCCAAACGGAAGTTGGTCGAATCCGTTACGGCTATGTCTCCTTCAAACCGTGCTTTTCCATAGCCCTTCGAATATACCAAGGTGCCGTCTTCAATTATCCCTAATGCCGCGCCGGGTAGGTCGCCATCGTAGGATGCAAATAGAACGTCGATGGCATCCATGGGATCCGTTGGCGTGCAGCTGAGTGCCAGACCCAAAAATAGGAGTGCCCCAAAGGCAAATGATGTTTTCATAAAAGAGATGCGTTGTTTTCGTTAGTTCAAATGAAAGGGTTTAGGAATATCCTTGCAGTCCGTAGAATCAGCACCACGTTGATAGGATGGCGTTCTGCTTCCCAACAGCAAACGGCAAGTTGTATTTATCAGATTTTGAATGGCTAAAAAGCTATTTTTTTTCCTGTCGAAGTGCCTTGAATTCCGATCCTTCCTTCCAAGATGGCAAGGCCGTTGTATTTGCCAACCTGTTGCCGATTTTGTAAAGGATGCTAACATCAGCAACCGCACCGTCTAAATTCCAACGCTCCGCATCATAGGCATCTGATGGCTTGTGATAATACTGGGAAACGTAATTTTCCTGCAAGGTTTTTCCATGTGCTTTTCCTAATTCCTCATGGTCGATTCCCGTATTTGTATACAAGGCAGGAATACCGATTTTTGCAAAATTAAAATGGTCGGACCTGAAGTAATAGCCGGCACCTGGGTTCGGCTCGGGGGCAGTGTACCTGCCCACCTTTTCCAACTCCTCCTTAGCCAAATCCTCCAGGTCTGACTGGCCCATACCGACTAGCACCAAATCCTTCATTTTCCCATAGGGATTGATTCCGTCCAAGTTGATATTGGCTACGGTATTGGTTGTCGGAAAAATCGGATTGTACGCATAATACGCTGAACCCAGCAATCCTTGTTCTTCGGCGGTTACAAAGAGAAATACAACAGTCCGTTCAGGGGCTTGGGGTGCCTCAGAGAAAGCTCTTGCTATTTCTAGTAGTGCCGCGGTGCCGCTTGCATTGTCCAAGGCGCCGTTATAAATGCTGTCTCCTGATTCATCCGCCTTGCCGATTCCCAAATGATCCCAATGCGCCGTGTAAATAATGTATTCTTCCGGCCGGGTAGTCCCCGTTATTTTGGCAACAACATTTTTGGACACGTCGTATTTTGCAGCTACTTCCATACTTCCCGATGCATACAATCCCAAAGGAATGGCCTTAAAATCGGATTTTCTGGCCCTTGCAAGAATCTCCCGGTCATCAATTCCCGCTTGCTGAAAGAGCTGATTTGCCATCGAAAGTGTCATCCACCCCTCTAGCGCCATTTTATAGTCTTCCTTATCTCGGGTATCTAAGTATAGCTTAGGAGCATTCCAGCTGTTTTGAAGAACGTTGAACCCATAGCCCGCCGGAATGGTGTTGTGAATCACGAGGCAACCGAGTGCGCCCTGCCGGGTGACTTCTTCAAATTTGTACGTCCATCTGCCATAGTAAGTCATGGTGTTTCCTTTGAAAAACCCGGCGTTGTCCGTACCAAATCCGGGGTCATTGACGAGTACAACGGCGATCTTTCCCGTTACGTCTATATCCTTATAGTCGTTCCAACCATACTCTGGAGCCACAATTCCAAAGCCTGCGAATACCAGTTCAACCTCATCAATCCGTATGGCGGAATCTGTTCGCGTGGTCCAAAAGACAAAATCCTTTAGTCCCTCAAATATCATTTCCTTCTCACCGTTACTTATGGTCAGTTGCTTGGCCGTCGTAGTAGTTATCTCTGCCAAAGGGACCTCCTGCACATATTGCCCGTTATTTCCCGGTTCCAGCCCAACGTTTTTAAGCTGCTCTATGAGGTAGGTGACCGTTTTTTCTTCGCCCTCGGTGAATGGCATTCTTCCCAAAAAGGCATCCGATGCCAGCGTAGTAATGTGTTTCTCCAAAGCGGATTTATCAATGAGATCTACGTCCAGCGGCGCTTTATTGCAAGAAAAAATTAGTATTGGCACAATAATGGCTTGAACAACAAATAAAGATTTAAATAAATCTTTGGTTTTCATGATCAGGTTCTGTTTTTAAGGATGAAGTTATCATACAAGCTAGCAATAAAAAGTCATATTCTCACACTCCGTTCTTGTTTTGGCCGCTTTTAATGGAGCGGTATCGACTTCTACCGGTATGTTGGCGATCGGTGGATATTCGAGAACAAGGGAGAAAGAAGGATTCATACTTGGGATCTTTAATTTTTTAACATTTTCAATAGACCTAAAATATTCTTAGTCGGCTGTATCATTTTCGTCAGTTCTTTCGTCATGGGGCAAACCGACAAATTTAACTAACCCACTGTATCATGAGGAAATGTCTTTCTGTCATTATTCCCAATTTCAACGGGAGACCGCTACTTGAAGAATACTTGCCCTATACCTATTCCGCGCTAAAATCGACCGGCGTTGACTATGAAATTATCGTCGTAGACGATGCCTCAGTGGATGATTCTATACCCTATTTGGAACAGAACTACCCTGGTATCAACATCATAAAGAACAGCAGTAACAGGGGCTTTTCCTTTTCGTGCAACCAAGGGCTCTACGTGGCCAAGCACGAGCTTGTGTTTTTTCTGAACTCAGATGTAAAACTGACTCCGGACTATTTCGAAAAACAATGGAAATATTTTGATAGAGAGGATACCTTTGGGGTGATGGGCAAGATATTGGAGATGGACTCGAACAAAATCGAGGTAGCTGCCAGATCCTTGAAGCATGTTGGGTTTAAGATAAAGACGAACAAGCTTTTTTATGAATATGGTAAGTCAGATCAGACGCCTACCGCTTTTCTCTCGGGAGCAAATGCCCTGATCGATGCTGAAAAAATGAAGAAATTGGGCGGGTTTGATGAGATTTTTTCACCATATTACAGTGAGGATTTGGACCTTGGTCTTCGGGCTTGGCGGATAGGATGGAAAAGCTACTATGACCATGAGTCGACCTGCTTTCACCGCGGATCCTATACGACAAAAACGCAATGCAAAAAAACCCAGGTAAAGCAGATCTATTTCCGAAATCGTTTTATGGTACATGCGATTCATTTGGAGACTTACCTGCTGCCGTTTTGGTTTGCGCAGATATTGCTGTTGGAGGTTCTTCCAAAGCTATTGATGGGACAGTTTTGGTACTTTAAAAGCTATATGTCTTTTATCAATCAATTGGATGCCATACATTCGTCAAAGGAAAAACTTTCCTCTTTGATGACAGCCCAAAATAGCCGCATGTCTGTTTTCGACATTCAAAAGCAGGTGAAAAACGATCTTTCCAAGAAAAAACTCGTTTGGCTATAAATACGTCTTTTCCATAATTTCATGCATACCTATTTCCGCCTTCTGTCATTTGCTAAGCCAATAGAGAAATATGCGATACCCTATGTTCTCTTGACAATTTTGGCTGTTGTATTCAACACGCTTAATCTTGCGCTGTTGGCACCCTTGCTAACTACGTTATTTAAGGAGGGACAGGTAGCTGTTGCCTACCCGGAGAATTCCTTTGACATCCTTGGGTATTTTAATTACTATACCTACTACATCCACGATACCTTTGGCGGGTTCAAAGCCCTGCAGGTGGTGTGCCTGGTGATTGTATTGTCGGTTGTTTTTAGCAACTTGTTCCGCTATTTTTCCCAGCGGGTTATGGAAAACCTCCGGATTCATACCCTGTTAAATCTCAGGCGCAGGGTCTTCGACAACGTGATGGACCTACAGGTAGAGTATTTCAACAGTCAGCGGAAGGGCAACATTATTTCCAAGATCTCCTCTGATGTACAGGTAGTTCAGTTCAGCGTGACAAGTACGCTTCAGGTGTTGTTCAAAGAACCGCTTCAGTTGCTGGCGTATCTGTTTATTCTTTTTGCGATCTCGTTTAAACTTACCCTATTCGCCATGCTTGTAATCCCGGTTTCTGGATTCGTGATATCTAGAATCGTAAAAAGGCTGAAAGCACAGGCAACGGATGCGCAGGAACGGTATGGGATGATGATAAGCCTCTTGGATGAGGCGCTTTCGGGCATCAAGATCATCAAAGCCTTCAACGCCACCGACCGAATCAAAGACAAGTTTCATCAGGAAAACCTTGCCTATTCTAATTTGGGTAGAAAAATGGCCTACAGACAACAACTCGCATCTCCGGTTTCGGAGACGCTGGGCGTACTGATGGTAGCCATCATTGTATTATATGGCGGTTCTTTGGTCATGAACAATGACTCGGCACTTTCAGCAGCCGAATTTATTACCTATATCGCAATTTTTTCACAGATTATGCGTCCGGCAAAAGCGCTTACGGAGTCGTTCAGTACCATTCATGCCGGTATTGCCGCGGGAGAAAGGGTGCTTCAGCTTATTGATGAGAAGCCCTCCATCACAGATGCGCAAAATGCCCTTATTCTAGAAAGGTTTCAGTCTAGTATCCAATTCAAACAGGTAGGGTTCCACTATGGTGAAAAGGCGATTTTAAAAGACATTAATCTAGATGTACCTAAAGGAAAAACGGTGGCACTTGTAGGACCCTCTGGTGGAGGCAAGTCCACCCTTATTGATCTTATTCCACGGTTTTTGGACACGACGCAGGGAACCATTTTAATAGACGGAACGCCCCTAACGAAAATTAACTCCTTTTCTCTACGTGCCCATATCGGCATTGTGAATCAGGAATCTATTCTTTTTAACGACAGTATTCGTAACAATATCGCGTTTGGCAGTCCTGATGCTTCGATTGAGAGCATCATAGAGGCAGCCAAGATCGCTAATGCCCATGAGTTCATTTTGAAGACCCCAAAAGGATATGATACCAACATGGGAGATCGGGGGGTCAAGTTATCAGGCGGACAAAAGCAACGGGTATGTATTGCGCGGGCGGTGTTAAAAAACCCTTCGATTTTGTTGTTGGATGAGGCGACCTCCGCCTTGGATACAGCCTCCGAAAAGTTGGTTCAGGATGCGTTAAACAAACTCATGCAGAACAGAACGACCTTAGTAATCGCCCATAGACTGTCTACCATCCAAAGCGCAGATTGGATTGTGGTGTTGGATGAGGGAAGAATTGTAGAAGAGGGTACCCACGCCGAACTACTGTTCAAAGAAGGATTATATGCGCGGTTGATTGATATGCAACAGTTCTCCGTGTCATGAAGCCTACGGACCCGTTGATTTCCATTGCCCTGTGTACCTACAACGGGGAAAAATACCTGTCGGAACAACTTGACACACTGGTAAATCAATCGTACAGCCACTTGGAAATTGTGATTGTTGACGATTGTTCAACTGACGAAACTTGGGCTATTTTACAGGATTACGCGGCAGCGGATCAGAAAATCCACTTGTATCGAAACGAGCGCAACCTTGGCTATCAAAAAAACTTCGAACGTGCCTTAGGCCTTTGTAGCGGAGAATATATGCTTATTTCCGATCAGGATGATAGGTGGGATCTAAAAAAGGTCGTAAAGCTTCAAAGGGCAATAGGGGGCAGTTTGCTGATCTACCATGACTCCGCCTTTATCGCCGAAGACGGTACATCACTTGGTATGAAAATGTCTGATAAGCTGCATATGGTATCGGGAAATGACCCTACGCCATTTTTGTTTTTTAACTGTATTTCCGGGCACAGCATGATGTTTCGTAGGGATTTACTGCCCCATATTGCCCCATTTCCCGACACAGGCGTCTATGACCACTATATCGCTTTTGTTGCAAGCGGGCGAGGTCATATAGGGTATCTTCCCGAGTGCTTGGTGCAGCACCGGCAGCATGGGGGGAACGCTACGGATATTCTGGGAAGAAAGCGGGAAAAGAGCCGGTCGAAGGTGACGAAAGACCGCATGATCCGCGAAAACAACTGGTTTAAAATTTGCGCGGAAACCAGAGATCATCCGATGAGCGGCTTAGCAAAGAAAATGTATGCCAGTGCGAAAAACAGGACCAACAACTACCTTAACCTACGGTTTGGCTACTTGGTCTGGAAATACCAAGAAGAGCTTACGCGTATACCCAGAAACAACAGCTTTAAAACGCTTTCCTTTGCATTAAGACAGATATGGGGCCTGAAGGCGAAGACCTTGGTGAAGAAAAGCTAGGGTTTACGTTCTTGAAAAGAGAACTTTCCCCAAACTGATATACATCTTGAGGTACGTCAAAATGTTGAGCCGCATCAATTCTCCTTGGTGTAGCACTTGCAAGCTGTACCCAAGGGCCTTGTTTTTTTTCAGGATGGGAAGCAAAAACCGATAGGTTCTTTTTTCACAGATTGTTTTTTCTTTCTTCGTGATCGGGACTACCGTCTTTGGTAGACTGTTAGCCCATTTTTGATGAATTAGAAGCGAGCTTCGTAACCAGTCGATATTCAGTGTCCCCTCTGAGAAATGTTCTGCAAGGATCTCATACGTAACACCTACCTTATAATGCTTCCCTATAGCCAGGGATAAATCCAAATCATACCCATGGAATCCCTTCAATAGCTTTTCATCAAAGGGGATACGCATCAGAATCGATTTTGTTGAGGCAAGAAACACACCATCAACGCAGGCAACTTCGGCTAGTCTTTCTTTTTCCGTGTTTTGATATTGTAGTTCGGCGGGTTTGTGGTTCCGGAAATGTTGCACAAGATTGATTTTTACAAGCCTGTCATGAAGCCCTTCGGCACCCCAACCAGATGGAAGTTTTGGCTTATGGGCGGCACCCGCCAGACCGATGAGTCCCCAAGAAAGGTCCTGAAAGATAGAACTCAATACCCTTCCCCAGCCGCTTGTATTGAATTGAACATCTTCGTGGACAAAGCAGATGTGCTCATACTTAGCATTTCTCGCCCCTTCATTATATACAGCACAGATTCCTCTGGGATTCCGGGTGTTATCAATAGCAAGTAATTCGTATTCGACACCGATCGTCGACATGATATTCTCACGGATACGGGCAAGCTGCGCCGCATTGATGGAACAAATTATTACGGAAATCATCGTTTAATCTATGGCTGGCTTGTTTTCAACTACCTAGACGGACAAAGGCATGCACATGTCCTAGCTGCTACGTGAAAAGTAACTTTTTTTCAGCGTTTCCATGATCCACCGTTAACGCAAGCCGCAAGGCAATGGAAGTTTAGGTAGACTTTCTTCAGGGGTATAAGGCGCGTTTGTATTCTTTTGTTTTTATGGCAAGTACCTCCTGTTTTATCACCCGTTGGATTAGCTGCGGCCTAGGTGGGTATCTGATGTGCTGTGAACTTCTCCGTCATGGGAACGAAAATGGCAAGAAGCCTGCCATATTCCATTTGATAGAGACATTTCTTAAGTTCCGCTGTACGATGGGCTGATGTACCGATTGTAATAGTTCCCAATCCATTCATCCGGTTGTTTTTATCAGGGCTATGCGCGTCAGCGATGGTCATTACAAAAGGGAGATACGATCACTTCAGATGTTTTTGGGGTGTGGAGAATCTACGGTACGCGAGGATTATGTTCTAAAAGAAATGGAATTCGTCTTAGTAGATTCGTTAACGAATGATATGATGAGGACACTGTTTTGATAGATTTCTAAGCGAAAAAATAACCGGCCGCCCCATTCTGTGGGACAAGCCGGATGATTTGGTGTTAGGAGTAGGTGAAAACCGTTACATACACTATGCAAGAGATCAAGCTGACCTACACCTTTATGAGAAAGATTACCAATGCTACTACATTTATGAATTGAGGGAGAAGAAGTAATTATTACTTTTCCCTTAGCTCTTTATCAAGGATTTCAAAACGGGAGGAGTTGCTTATGAATTCTGGCACAAGCTGTTTTACCAGAGCGACAAGCTCCCATTCTGTACTACTTTCAATGTTGTTCATGCAATACTCAATCCCCGAATTGATCTCTGGATAATACCCGTTGGAAATCTCCGCAATTTTGATTTTTTCATGATGCGTTTCCTTTACTGTTTCGGAATTGTTAAGAAGCTCTTCGATCATCTTTTCGCCTTCTCGAAGTCCTGTAAATTCAATAAGGATATCTTCATTCAGTTTTTTCCCGCTGAGCTGTATCATTTTCTTGGCAAGATCGAATATCTTCACAGGTTGTCCCATGTCAAAAACATAAATTTCGCCACCTTTTCCCATGACTCCTGCTTCTAATACCAATTCACAGGCTTCCGGTATGGTCATAAAGTATCTGGTGATGTCCGGGTGGGTAACTTTTACTGGCCCACCGTGTTTGATCTGCTCTTTGAAAAGAGGAATTACGGACCCGTTAGATCCCAATACATTTCCGAACCGTGTGGTAATAAACAACGTGTGGTTTGGATTGCCTATTTGTTTGTCATAGTATTGATGAAGCGACTGAATATACTTTTCGGCAAGGCGCTTGCTGGCTCCCATGACGTTGGTTGGGTTAACAGCCTTATCAGTAGATACGAATACAAACTTGTTTGCCTTGAACTTAAGCGCGGCATCCGCCATGTTTTTTGTTCCCCAAACATTACATTTTATGGCCTCTTTCGGATATTTCTCCATCATGGGCACGTGTTTGTATGCCGCAGCATGGAAAACATACTCTGGACGGTACGTTTCAAAAATATTGAAAATGGTATCTTTCTCCCTCACATCAGCAAGAATTACTTCGGTTGCCACGCTATGGCCAAGACGTTCAAGCTGGTTTTGAATATCATAAAGTGCCGACTCGGATTTATCCAAGAGCAATAACTTTGAGGGATGTGCGCGTGCTATTTGAATGGCAAGTTCGCTTCCAATTGATCCTGCTGCACCTGAGACCAACACGACACTTCCTTCCATTTCTTGGATTACCTTTTCATTTTTTAGCTTGATACTTTTTCTTCCAAGCAGATCCTCGATGTTTACTTCCCTTATTTCGTTGGCACGAAGCACGCCACTTACCCACTGATTTACCGGGGGTATAATGAAGACATGGAGGCCTTTATCGATGCTTGCTTCGATCACTTCTTTTCTGCGAATCTGACTGATGCTAAGGGTAGAAATAATTAACTCACTAGGATTTTTTGCGTCAATGATGGCGTCCAATTCATCTAGCGAACCATACACTTTTACGCCTTCTATGTATTTTCCTTTTTTATTCGGATCATCGTCTAGAAACCCACAATTGATATAATTTATTTGGCTGTCTTTACGGATTGTTTTATGGGTAAGTACCCCTGCTTCCCCTGCACCAAAAATAATGACCCGCTTTTCTACGCGGTCGTTCTCATTGTTTTTGAATCTGTAAAGCAGGTCTTTGACAATCAATCTATAAATGATCAACAATCCCAATGAGAGAAATGACGCAATAACGACAACCGAAATCGGCATAATCTGCTTTAGGCCAATAACCCCCGTGAGTATTTGATTGGTGATAAAAACCAATAACCCTAACACGAATGTACTGGTTATAAGCTTGATACCATCCCGCATTGCAGTGTACCTTACGATGCCTTCGTAGGTTTTGGTAAAATACATGACGACTAAGCCAAGGACCGAATAAACGATACTACCAACCCAGAGCTCCTGCTCATCCAAATACTGAAGCTCGAAATTGGACCTAATAAAATAAGCTGCAACACTTGAAAACACCAATATTGTGGCATCGATACAGAAAATCGTCCACTTAGGAAGCACTTTGATTTTAGATGAAATATTTTTTGCTAAGGATACCATAAAAATTGTCTTTAAATTAACTACCTACTGGATTTTTTACGAACGTGTAATCTTGAATTACCGTAACTGACCAACGAAAACTTTAAAGAGCCATTGGGTTCTTAATCATAACTGTATATTTTTTATGTGTTAAAAAGATAACCGTTAAGAAATTGCCTTTTCCTAATTGCGCTACAATTTTAGTGAAAAATTCTGATTTATTAAAAATTTTGGTAACAAATATGTTTAAAACTTACATCAGTAATATTATTTCGATGAAATCATACGAGTTTCTTAGGGTATCTACATTTTATTTATTTTTTCCGTATTTTTAATTATCAATAATAGTGATATAATACAAATTTAATCTTTTAAAACGTAAAAACCTGCTTACTTAATGGTCTTGGCTGTTTTCAAACCTCGGTCGATCCATGTCTGACCGTCTGAAATATCAACATTAACGATGCTTCCTGCGCCTATTCTGCACCATTTGCCTACCTTAATACCCGGCAAGATGATTGCATTTGCTCCTACGAGGGTCCCTTCGCCGATCGTAATCCTTCCGCATAGGGTCGATTGTGGTGCAATGTGGACGTAATCGCCAATACTGCAATCATGGTCTATCGAGGCACCGGTGTTTACTATTACGTGTTTCCCTATATGGCAATTCACTTTTACAATCGCTCCTTCCATGACTACACATCCCTCGTCTAGATTGGCGCGCTTGCTAAAGATCGCAGATTCATGAATGATTGTAGCGAATTTTGCTCGGAATTCATACGCATCTGCCAACCTTTTTCGGATGATATTGTCGCCAATCGCAATAAAAAGTTGATGGTCAAACACGAAGTCAGGAGGGACTTTTCCAAGTACAGGGTACCCAAGTACCTCGTCTATGTCAGGATTGTCGTCAAAAACTCCGTGGATCTTTTCGTATGCATCAATGATGTCGATCACCACTCTTCCCTGATCAGAAGCTCCGTATATGTACATTTTCTAAAAGTTAGATAGTTTTACGCCTTCAAAATATCCATTATATCTCGAATTATACATTTTTTACCACAAAATGTTTCTATCATTTTATTGATGATTTGTAGTAATTTAGTTTGAAAACTGAGTGAAAGACAAAAAATATATTTGGAAAAACCTTTTTATATATTCCAAATACTATTTCTTAGCTGTATTTATTTAAAAGAAAATTTATTTGCTATCAGCTTTATGATCAAATCCAAGTCATTTTTGCTTAAATTGGACCCACTTGGTAGGCAGAGACCGTCATCAAACAACTTAGATGCCACCTCGTGACCGTAATACGGAAAGGCCTGAAAAACTGGTTGAAGGTGCATAGGTTTCCATAGGGGCCTGCTTTCTATATTCATCTCCGCCAACGCTAGTCTAATGGTTTCCCTACTTATTCCTTCGGTAAGTTGGGGATCTATTGTCAGCGTAGTCAGCCACCTGTTGCTAAAATAGCCTTCCGGTTCATTGAGAAATTTTATACCAGGAATTTGATCCAAAGCTGCCCGATAATAAGAAAAATTCGATCTTCGCTGCTTGACTCGTTCTGATATGACTTCCATCTGTCCCCTTCCTATCCCGGCGCAAATATTACTAAGCCGGTAATTGTAGCCTATCTCTGTATGTTCGTAGTGTGGTGCATCTTCCCGTGCTTGTGTTGAAAGGTATCGTGCCTTTTTTACATAGTTTTCATTTCCACTCACCAATGCACCTCCTCCGCTAGTAGTAATAATTTTGTTTCCATTAAACGAATAGATACCTATCTCACCAAAGGTACCGCAGTGTTTGCCATTCAAGGATGACCCTATTGCTTCTGCTGCATCTTCAATGACAGGAATACCGTATTTATCGGCAATCGTTTTGATATCAAGTAGCTTGGCAGGCATTCCGTATAGGTCAACAACGATAATCGCTTTTGGCTTCTTGCCCGCGGCAGCAAGGCCAAGATTGGGGAAATCTTCGGCTATTTTCCCAGTTTGGCAGGCAATTATGGCACTTTCCATTGCCTTAGGACACATGTTCCAGGTTTCCTCTTCTGAGTCAATGAACACGGGAATGGCCCCTAAATACCTGATTGGATTTGCTGAAGCTGAGAATGTAAAAGACTGGCAAAGTACCAGGTCGCCTTCACCAACTCCAAGTAAGGTAAGGGCTAAATGGATTGCCGCAGTTCCGGAGTTAAGTGCAGCGGCATAGCCACAATCTGTAAAATGGACAATGTCTTCTTCAAATCCGTTCACATTCGGACCTAATGGTGCGACCCAATTGGTATCGAAGGCCTCTTTAACATAACGCTCCTCATTGCCACCCATATGGGGAGAAGAAAGCCATATTTTTTTTGCCGTAGTTGTTTGCGCTGTTTCAAGAATCTTGTTTTGGAGTTCCATTGGAAATCTTTAGAATAAAAGTTACTAATACCATCGGCTAAATTAAGGCATTGCACCATAATATAATAGCTAGTACCTATCATTTAATTTTTTAAAGCCGTACTTATATTCGAAAAGCCATAACCTAATCAAGATGTTGAGGCCTTATTTAATGGGAAGTTGCAAAAATAACAATGAGGTAAACACCGATTTTTGATTTCATGCTAGTACAAAAAATGAGGAGTATGTTTAACCAAAAAAAGGGAGGAAGTACTACCTCCTCCCTTTGAAAATACTACAAATCTCGTTTCGCAAGGTAAAAATCTACCATTTCATAATCACTGGCTTCACGTTCTTGCATTTCAGCGACCGTTTTTGGAGGAGAGACAATAACTTTTTGTCCTGGTCTCCAGTCTAATGGCAAGGATACTTTATGTTCATCAGATGTTTTAAGTGCGATCAATACCCGCTTTATTTCATCCATGTTTCTGCCGACATTCAACGGATAGTACATGATTAGCCTGATTTTGCCTTTTGGATCGATAAAAAAGACGGCCCTCACAGCAGCAGTCTCGCTCTCACCCGGCTGAAGCATGCCATATAGCTTGGATACTTTCATATCGATATCCGCGATAATCGGAAATTCGAAAAGGATACCGCTGTTTTTTTTCACATTGTTTACCCAGGCGATATGCGAATGAATGGAATCGATACTTAAACCCACAAGTTTCGTCTCTTGCTCCTCAAAGAAGTCCTTTTCCAATGCGAACCCGCTCATTTCTGTGGTGCATACCGGGGTAAAGTCGGCAGGGTGTGAAAAGAGAATTGTCCAGCTTCCGTTTATGTAATCCGAAAATTGCATCATCCCGGTAGTAGTCATTGCTTTAAAATCCGGGGCCATGTCGCCTATTCTCGGGATGGTGTTTATTTCATTATCGCTATTCATGGTTGCTTTTGTTTTTAAATACTTACCTTTTTTCTATATGGTAAAGGTATGGCAAACAGGTACCGTAGGAAGGGACTTTTGTCACACATAAAGTCCTTATCCGAATGAATCCATCTATGGGGTATGGACAAACCCTATGAAAATGGGGAAGTGGAGCCTACTAGCAAGCAAGGGGAAGTAAGGATACTAAGTGCCGGAAGCTATTTTTTGATGTTACAATCGCTTATTTACAGCATGATATGTATTTGCTTTGCCACTAACGATTTAAAGTTAGGTGAAATTAAGCAAACAAATTACACCATGATATGTATTTGCTTTGCCACATTGTATGTTGCTTTTTGAGATACATTGGTCCTGTCAAGCAAAACGACTTAAGGCTGAAAAAGTTGGAGATGCACACAAAAAACCTTGATCTGTGTAGATTTCCCGCCACATAGTCCTAAGAATCGTATTTATTTAATGCTTACAATAGGTTTTTCCCGACAATAGGCACAATCAACTTTCCGTTAATTTTTTCTTCCTCCTGAAGTAATATATCCCAAGGCTCCATCATAGGCTCATCAGAAAGATCAAAGGTGCCGAAGTGCATGGGAAAAAAGGACTTGCCCTCTAACTCATTAAAAGCAAGAATGGCATCGCTTGGACTGATATGGGATTGGTTCATAAACCATTCAGGCCTAAAGGCGCCTACACCCATCAGGCATAGGTCGGGAGATTCCAAGGCGTTTTTTATATCCGAGAAGTGGTTTCCTGCCCCACTATCCCCCATAAAATAAATGGAACGATCTCCATATGTGATGAGAAACCCACCCCACAGACTCTTATTGTCATCATTTAACCATCGCTTTGACCAATGCCTGCTAGGAACATAAGTAATTGTAATGCCACTTTGGCCGAGTTGGTTGTACTGTTGGAACCATCCCGCTTCTTGGATTAGTTGACCATCCATCCAAGACCCAATTATATCCTGAATGCCAAGACCGGTCAATATGACCATAGAGGGATTCCTCTCCGACAAAAAACGAAGGCTTTTTTTATCGCAATGGTCCCTATGATTATGAGAAAGCAACATGTAATCGATAGGGGGAAGCGATTCCAACGGAAAAGGCAGCGCACTTTTTCGCGTTAGGAAAATATTGTCAAACAGAACCGGATCGGTCAATAGTACCTTGCCGTTTATACGCATTAAAAACGTGGCATGTCCCAGCCAGATGAGGTAGTCTTCAGTACCCTCGAAAATCCGCTCATCAAAATCTACGTCAAGACGGCGTTCATCTGCCTTTTTTTCCGCTTTTTGCGGATTTTTGCTGAGTTTCCAAGTAAGGACATCTAATAGGCTCGCTTCAAAAGGATGGTAAAGGTCTATAAAGCGCCCTTTGGAATCCATTGGGGTCCCCTTCCAACTATTTCCCGGAGCAACTGTTTTCAGTGCTGGATTGCTAACAAAATGAACGGGGTTTTCTTCTTCCAACGAATCACACATGTAAAAAAAACAAAAGGCATAAACAGCACTAATGCAAGTGGCGGCGTTTTCATCCTCATAAACTATTAACTGCCTCTCTTCCCGTTATGTTTCATCCCGCTACGTATATCTTTTTCCGTTCTGTGTACAAAATTGTAAAAATAGTTGGTGAATTGATGCATCTACTCGTTATTTCTAGATCTTTGTTGTTGATCTTTTCATTACTAAACATGCTACCGTCCGTTCATGAGAAAACTGATATGGATACTCGCTTTCTCCCTCTTGGGTATAACGTCAATAGTGCTTTGGGCCCGCTTGAGGTTTATGCCATCCTATTCTGGTGAAGTAATTATACCCACCTTGAATGCCGCGACAGAGGTGCTTTACGATTCAGTTGGCATACCGCATATTTACGCATCTAATATGGAAGACGCCTATCTTGCCTTGGGCTATGTACATGCGCAGGAGCGGCTTTTTCAACTGGAAATGATGCGGCGGGTAGGTACCGGTACACTTGCGGAGCTTTTGGGGGAGGACGTTTTGGATATCGACAGGTTTTTCAGAACGCTCGGAATACCTAACCACGCCAAGTGGAGCACCGAAGTTTGGGATGCTGCCGGGGACTCAGATTGGAAGAAGGCGGTGAACGCTTACATACAAGGAGTAAATCAATTTATCGGGGAAGGAAAGCTACCGATCGAATACAGTCTTCTTGGCCATAGCCCTAGGGAGTTTACGGTTAATGACATGCATGGTATTGTGGGATACTTGTCGTTTACGTTTGCCATGGCAATCCGCACGGATCCTTTGGTAACGAAAATGGCGCGTCAACTAGGGCCTGACTATCTGAAGGTATTGTCTGTACACACCTTACCGGAACATTTCGTGATTCCCACGCATTACCCGGATCGGACGGATAGCTCTTTGTCGATCGACACTCAAAGATCCACTGTTTCGCTGTTGGATAGGTTACCTGTGCCGCTGTTAGAAGGTAGCAATGGGTGGGTTATTGGTCCTGAAAAGACCGCTTCCGGTGCAGTATTGTTTTGTAACGATACCCATATCGGTTTTTCCCAACCTACAGTTTGGTTTGAAGCGCATCTGGAATATCCCGGGTTCAGCTTTTATGGGAATCACATGGCTGGGATTCCGTTTGCCTTGCTTGGGCATTCCAGAAAGCATAGTTTAGGACTAACGATGTTTGAAAATGACGACCAGGATTTTTATGAAGAAATTCGGAATCCGTCCAACAACGCTGAAATCCTCTATGGTGAATCTTCAGTTCCTATTGAGGTCCGGGTAGATACCATACATATCAAAGGGAAGGAACCCGTGGTTCTTGAAGTAGAATCGTCCGCTCACGGCCCTTTTATGAATGAAGTTATTCCGGAGATTGCCGCCTTGACAGAAAATCCACTTGCATCTTGGTGGGTATATACACAGTATCCCACAGTGGCGTTGGAAGCGTTGTTTAAGCTGAATCACGCGGAGAATATCAATGAGGTAGAAGCAGCTTTACGGCTTGTACACGCTCCGGGACTCAATGTGATGTATGGCGATGCTAGTGGAAATATCGCTTGGTGGGCAGCGGCAAAGCTGCCCGTGAGACCGCCAAATGTCAACAGTAAGCTGTTTATTGATGGATCTGATCCAAAAAACGAAATCGTTGGGTGGATTCCTTTTGAAGAAAACCCCATGAGTATTAATCCCCTTGTGGGCTACGTAGCTTCTGCAAACAATCAGCCTGATACGCTGTCAAACGGTATTTTTTATCCCGGATACTACTATCCGGGGGATCGATGGAATAGAATTTCCAAAGCGCTGGAATCCAGGGATGACTGGACTCAGGAATCCATCCAAACGCTACAGCTGGAGGTGATCAACGAAAACCATCCGGTAAATGCCCGAATTATGTTGTCGCAAATAGATGCTGGATTGTTGCGAGGCGCCCCATCAATTAGTGATATTCTTTCAAGCTGGAACGGAAATCATGAACTAGAAACAGTCGCACCAACCATATATTACAAATGGCTGTACCACACGCTACACGATATGATGGCGGACGAACTTGGGGAAGCCGATTTCGAAACCTATTTAGCTACATTTCTTTATATAAGGAGCACGCCCAGTCTTATCCGTAACGAAGCTTCCCCTTGGTGGGACAACGTCCTAACGGAAAAGGTAGAAACAAGGCAGGATATCATCCGCGAAGCGCTAAGGAAATCACTGGATGAACTTACCGCGCAATTTGGACCGGATACGACCATGTGGCAATGGAAGGAGTCGGTGCAATTGGAACATCCGCATCCGTTAGGAGCAAAGAAGCCCTTAGACCGATTTTTCAATGTAAAGGTTGGGCCTGTACCCGCAAATGAAGAAGCAGTCAACAAACTCCCGTTTAGGTTGAATGGAACAGGTGTCTATAAGGTTTTAAGTGGTCCTGCTATGCGCATAATCCTGGATTTTGCCGTTGTGGATAGGTCCTTGTCAGTTCTGCCTACCGGGCAAAGTGGAAATGTATTCAGTCCCTGGTATGATAATCAGGCAAAATGGTACGCAAACGGAAAATACCGGTTTCAACTGATGGACCGCGAACAAATAGAAGCAGCGGAAGTGACGAGAAAGCTGTTTCGCCCCCAAAGCGCTACAACCGAAACAAAATAATAATTTTTCGGGAGTCGAACCTAAGCCATAAACGTTGGACTAAACCCTATCATACGAATAGCCGAATAAAGGAAGCTCCGTTGATATCTAACCCTCGAAATTTGAGCAAAAAAAGCCCCATGGAAAATCTCCATGGGGACTTTGAATCGCTTGATAAACAGCCTATACTTCAAATCCTTTCCTGTAGGTTCTACCTACAAACTGATTGGCTTCCTCCAGGTTGGTGATTCGCATGTTTTCGCCGTCCCATAACAGTTTCTTCCGGGCAAAGAACTCATTTTGACCTTTACTGTTTTCCCTACGTAGCATATAACTCCTTATGGCTAAATTTCCCATTAGTACGGTCTCGGTCATTGGACCTGCATAATCAAATGAAGAAGTAAGCGCTTTGTGTTCTTTGCTATTGAATCCTGCCTTACAGGCATCGACCCACAGACGCTGATGTCCATATTCCGGTTCATCCACGCTACCTACCTCGGGACCAAATTCCGTTGTACCGTCGTTGAGGTAAAGCTTTGGCATCATTGGAGAGCTGTCGTTGATATTGGTGGAGATAATACCTTTCTCTCCGATGATTAACACGCCGTTTGCGCTGTTACTGCCTCCGATATCGTGATCTGCCGGAATGATGTCCGGGTGCGAAGGACGTATTCCTCCGTCGCTCCAAGTCATTTCTATACGTGATTTGCTCTTAGGAGTTGCGTCAAAATGCAGTGTAATAAATGATGCCGCAGGACATCCCTCAGGATTATAATCCGCCGTCCACATGTTAGAATATACAGCACCCACGCTACATTCTGCGTCCGTAGGATATTTTAGTCCAAGCGAACGGAAGGGGATGTCAATGAGGTGGCATCCTACATCGCCCAAGGCTCCTGTGCCATAATCCCACCATCCTCGCCAGTTAAAGGGATGCATGTTAGGAGTGAAGGGTTTGTACGGTGCAGGACCCAACCATAGGTCCCATTCAAGATCGCTCGGTTTTTTGCTTTCGTCAGGTTGTGGCATCGGTCCGCCCTGAGGCCATACAGGACGGTTGGTCCATACCTGCACTTTGGCTATTTTACCCAGTTTGTCGGAGTCGATCCATCCTTGAACCAATTTATGAAGCGGGTTAGATCCGCCTTGATTTCCCATCTGGGTGACTACTTTCTCTTTTCTCGCCATCTCAGTCAGCATCCGGGCTTCCCGGATATTGTGGGTCATTGGCTTTTGTACGTATACGTGTTTGCCACGTTGCATGGCATAGGCGGCAGCCGGGCCATGTACGTGGTCTGGCGTAGAAATAGTCACAGCGTCTATATCCTTTTCTTTGTCAAGCATTTCCCGGTAATCCGCATACCGCTTTGCTTTGGGGAAATTCTCGACTGATTTGGACGCGGAACCTGAAAAATGCACGTCACAAAGGGCGACAACACGTTCGCGTCCATTTACTGATGCATTCTTAATGTCACTGGCACCTTTTCCGCC
>WGNT01000111.1 GCA_016124425.1 Cytophagales bacterium | reverse complement strand
ATTTACTTTTATTTGATAACCAGCCGAAAATAACCGGAATGCGAAAGGCTAGCCCTTCCAAGATATTGTGAAGTCCCTTACCAAGCGCCCCTCCTACATAGGCAATTTTAGCATATTGATATAGGGAAGAAAGCATTCCGATATTATCGATCATCAACACGTCCCATTGAATGTCTTTCGTATCCACGGGTAGCTGGGAATACCGGAGGACAGGTCTCTCTATTGCCTTTTCCCATAGGCTTATCTGAGGCGAATGGATATCGTGTGGCGCGAGAATAAACTGCCATTCCGGGTGGCTGTTTATGTATGGAATAAGCATTTCCATATCCTCCTGCCATACGGATCCAGCTACAAGCACTTGCCTTTGAATCCCCTTTTCAATTTCAGGAAAAACCTTTGGAGACTGCCGAATGGCGTTCACATTGTCAAACCGCGGATCTCCAGCAACAGTCCACTTCATATAACCCAGTGAATCCAATAATTCCCCTGAAGCCTGATTCTGGGTAAATATATGGTCGAAACGCTGAAGCATCTGTGCAAAAAATCGTCCAAACCATCTAAAATAGGATTGCTTTTGTCGGAAGGAAGCGGCGACGAGAAAAAGGGGAATTTTTCGCTTTTTTACTTCCAGCAAATGATGGTGCCATAGGTCATATTTTACAAAAAACACGGCACTAGGCTGGAGAAGTTCAACAAATGCCGCCGCATTTGATGGCGTATCAGACGGAAGATACGTGATAAAATCCACGTAAGCTTGCTTCTTTTTGACCACATTTTCGTACCCAGAAGGACTGAAGAAAGAAACAAAAACCAGCCAGTTTGAGTGGGATTCCTTGAATGCACTAATTACAGGCTTGGCCTGTTCGTATTCCCCTAATGAGGCTACATGAAACCATACCAAGGGAAGCTCCGCACTCCCCCGAAAGCCGGAAAGTGCAGGTAAAGTGTTTTTTCTACCCCGAACCAGCTGAAGAAGTTTGGGTGATCTTAAACTTCCCAGGCGGATCCCCATCGATAAAACGTGGATGCCAAGGGTATATAATAGCTCCATAAGTGGCAAAAATAGTAAGTTTTCCCGATTAACGTTGGACTTTTTGCGTGTAGTAATTTTGAAAGAGACGGGCATCTGCTCTATATTCAAACAACCTTTAACGGCCGCTCAAGTAATTTGTATCGGCAAAAGTGGGATTTGGCAGAATAGATTGGTAATTTTATCCAACAGATATTGATGCTTATATGAAGATGCGGTTCCTGCTCCTAAACAGTTTAGTATTCTTGACGATTTTTTCCTGTAGTACGGATCTCCCCCCGGAAGTAAGGGAAGCCATGGCTGATCTGCCAGAAGCATTGGATTATAATATCCACGTTAAGCCTATCCTTTCGGATAAATGCTTTGCATGCCACGGACCGGATGCAAACTCGCGGCATGCGGACTTACGGCTCGATGAGGCGGAAGCTGCTTTTGCTTCCCTTCCTGAGAACCCGGGAAATGTAGCGATAAAGCCCAACAACCCCTCCAAAAGTGAGCTGGTAAAGCGAATCTTATCTACGGATCCGGATTACGTGATGCCGTCGCCAGAATCCCATCTTACGCTTTCCGCCCGGGAAAAAGCGATTCTAATTCAGTGGATTGAAGAGGGCGCAGTTTATAAAAAACACTGGTCTTTCATACCGTTAGCGCCTGTCAGTATTCCTAATAAAAAACAGATTACATGGGGAAATAACGCAATTGACGCATTCGTATTGGCGAAGTTGGAAACACTGAACCTGTCACCTAGTCCTGAAGCGGATAAAGAAACCCTACTTAGGAGAATTAGCCTAGATCTCACCGGTTTACCTCCTACTCCGGAAGAAATCGACGCATTCCTTGAGGACGATTCTCCCAATGCCTATGAAAAGCAACTAGACCGACTCATGGCTTCCCCGCATTACGGCGAAAAGATGGCCATGCATTGGCTGGATGTAGCGAGGTATGCGGATACCCACGGATATACCGTAGACCGGTATAGAGATATGTCGCTTTACAGGGACTGGGTCATCAAAGCATTCAACCGAAACATGCCCTATGACGCCTTTATTACCGAGCAACTGGCTGGGGATCTGCTGCCTAATCCAACAAAGGAACAACTACTAGCCACCGCTTTCAACCGCATGCACCCCCAAAACATGGAGGGCGGTATTGTACAGGAAGAGTTCCGCGTGGAATATGTCGCAGACCGAACCAATACCTTGGGAAAGGCCTTTATGGCCTTGACCCTCGAATGCGCCCGCTGCCACGACCACAAGTATGATCCGATATCCCAGAAAAATTACTTTGAATTAAGCAGTTTTTTCAATCAGGTAGACGAGGCGGGGCAGATCTCGTGGGATGATGCCATGCCGGTGCCTACGCTACTGTGGACCGATGCCGAGAAAGACAAACTTCTTGAAATGATGCAGGAGGAAGTGACAGAACAGGAGAAAAAACTTATGCTTGTGGCTGATGCCACAACGGAGGATTTTTCGAATTGGTTGAACTCAGCCGGCTATCAAAACGATCGCGGCAAGTCACTGCCCGAGAACCTATCTTCCCATGTGACTTTTAATTCGCTTCCCATAAAAAATGAGCGCAATCCCTCCGAAAAGGGCACGATGGAGAGTAGTGAGGTTCGGAATCAATCTCCAGAACTTGTCGCAGGATTTCGCGATAAAGCAGCAAAACTAAACGGCGACTTTTGGATTCGTATGGAAAAATCCGGTGTGTTCTCCAAAAGCGACCCCTTTAGTGTAAGTATCTGGATCAACATCCCCGAAGAGCTTGAAAACGGGGCTATCTTCCACACGGGGACGGGGGCCGTGCTATATAACCGTAGAGGATACCACCTTTATCTAAAAAACAACAAACTGGAACTGGTCCTTGCACATACCGCCCCGTACAACGCGATCATCAAAGAGACAATTGCCGGCGTCCCTCGTAACGAGTGGATAAACCTCCTGCTAACCTATGACGGGTCCTCAAAAGCCAAGGGGCTTCAGATCTACCTTAATGGAAAAGCGATGGAGACGACTACGGAAAAGGACAACCTGTACAAGGATATCCTTTTCCGGGGTCCATCACAACCGGGCATACAAATAGGTGCCGTCTGGCGTGGGCGGGGTCTAAAGGGAGCACTTGTAGATGACCTCATGGTTTTTGACAGGGAGCTTTCCGCGCTGGAAGCTATACAGCTTACGAAGCCGGAGCTGTTTAGGGAAATCCTAGGCAAACCCGTTACTGCATTTACAGCTACGGAAAGGGAACAGTTAAAGACTTACTATCTGGGTATCCATTCCGACGAGTACCGCAAGCAGCTGGCTCAGCTTACCGCTGCCAGAAAGAAACATGCCGCTGAAGTGGAACCTATCCAAGAAGTAATGATCATGAAGGATATGGAACCTAAGAGACCTACGTACTTATTGGTCCGAGGCGAATATAGCTCCCATGGAGAAGAAGTATTTCCAAACACTCCCGAAAGTGTATTGGAAATGCCTGAAAATTTAGAAAAAAACCGCTTAGGCTTGGCCAAGTGGCTGACCGACAAGAAACATCCGCTTACCGCAAGGGTCGCTGTCAACCGTCTTTGGTTGTACTTCTTCGGCAGGGGGCTGGTTGCTTCGGCAGGGGATTTTGGGAATCAGGGTGACATGCCATCCCATCCCGAGCTACTCGACTGGCTTTCCTTGTCCTTTATAGAATCGGGTTGGGATGTGAAGGCGTTACAAAAAATGATGCTTATGTCCGCAACGTATCGACAGTCATCCCATACCACTGAGGAACTGCGTGAGATTGATCCAGATAACATCCTTCTTGCCCACGGACCTTCAGGCCGACTTCCCGGAGAAATGATACGCGATAATGCCTTGTTTGCAAGTGGGTTATTAAGTAATAAAATAGGCGGAAAAAGCGTCAAGCCATACCAACCGGAAGGACTTTGGCGGGTGAATGGAGGCAATTACCAAGAAGACAGTGGGGAGGATCTATACAGAAGAAGCATGTATACCTTTTGGAAGCGATCCGTGCCGCACCCGACAACGCATATTTTTGACGCGCCAGACCGTAGTGAGTCCACGGCTATCCGTCAAGAAACCAATACCCCTTTGCAGGCATTGGTACTCTTAAATGACCCCACATTCTTGGAAGCGTCTAAAGTAATCGGGGCCCAAATAGCCAACTATCCTGAAAGTGTTGCAGGAATTACCTTGGCCTTTCGAAAATTAACAGGAAGGCGTCCTTCGGAAAGGGAACTCGAAATCCTCAAAAACCTACAGCAACAGGAATACATGAAATTTAGCGAAACACCGGAAAAAGCCAAAGGATGGATCGAGGCGGGTGCCTTTGCCTTTACTAACCCTGCCGAATTCCCCAGAATAGCCTCCCATGCGGTGGTTGCCAGTGCCATTATCAATTCCGATGCCGCGATAACTAAACGATAACGACCCATGTCCCATCATCATCACCCATTTCCAAAATTCACGCAGCACCAAGATCTTCATGACTTGGAAAAAAAGATTGATCGTAGGCACTTTTTGACAAAGACAGCCATGGGAATGGGATCCTTGGCGCTCGGGTCATTGTTTTTCTCTGACAACCTATTGGCATCCTCGCCAGCAGAATCCCTAGCTGCGAATGGAGGCATACCAGGCCTGCCTCACCATGCCCCACGTGCCAAGCGAATCATATACCTATTTCAAAGCGGGGGGCCATCTCAGTTAGATCTATATGATTACAAGCCTAAGCTTTCTGACATGCACGGAAAAGACTTGCCTCCTTCAATACGCGGCGAGCAGCGACTGACCGGCATGAGTGCCAACCAAAGTATATTCCCCGTTACCAACTCTGCCTTTTCATTCAAACAATATGGAGAAAGTAGGGCATGGGTAAGTGAGTTGATGCCCTATACCGCTGATGTAGTGGACGAGCTCTGTTTTATCAAGTCCATGGTAACAGAGCAAATTAACCATGACCCGGCGATTACCTTCATGCAGTCTGGGCACCAATTGGCGGGAAGGCCATCAATGGGCGCTTGGCTATCCTATGGGCTGGGATCAGACAACCAAAACCTGCCGGCTTTTGTCGTCATGGTCTCCAAAAACGCCGTTCTCGATCAGCCGCTTTATGCCCGCCTGTGGGGCAATGGCTTCCTGCCATCTCAACACCAAGGGGTACAATTTCGGTCCGGGAAAGACCCTGTACTTTACCTCAGTAACCCTGAAAACTATGAAGGGCATGACCGAAGGGAAATGATGGACCATCTCAAAGCTCTGAATGAGGTTCAGTTTGACATGTACGGGGATCCGGAGATCAGTGCTAGAATCTCCCAGTACGAAATGGCTTTCCGCATGCAGACGTCGGTACCTGAAATCAGTGATTTATCCGACGAGCCCGATCATATTTTTGAGTTGTACGGAGAGGAAAGCCGTGATCCGGGTACCTATGCCGCCAATTGCCTAATGGCGAGAAGGTTGATAGAGAAAGATGTGAAGTTTGTACAACTCTACCATCAAGGCTGGGATCAACACGGCAACCTGCCCGGCAACATCCGCAATCAGTGTAAAAAAACCGATCAGGCCACTGCCGCGTTGATTAAGGACCTTAAGCAACGTGGCCTCTTAGAAGATACACTGGTAGTTTGGGGAGGGGAGTTTGGCCGTACGGTTTACAGCCAAGGAACACTTACAGCGGACAACTACGGGCGTGACCACCATCCGCGCTGCTTTACCATGTGGATGGCAGGTGCGGGGGTAAAGCCTGGCTTTACCTTTGGTGAAACAGATGACTTTGGCTACAATGTCGTAAAGGATCCGGTACATATCCATGATTTTCATGCCACCCTCATGCATCTATTCGGCATAGATCATGAGCAGCTGATATTCAAGCATCAAGGACGACGATACCGCCTTACCGACGTGCATGGGCATGTGGTGCCGGATTTATTTACCTAAAATTATTCTTAAAATTAAGGCATGACGATTTTGTTTTAAGTAAATCCTGTTTACCTTTGCATTCGCTTTACGGAAATAAAAAGCAACAGGGTGTAGGGTAGCCCAGACATCGCATCCCGCCTTTGTCGGAAAGGTCGCTTTCAAAAATTGATAGAGTGTTTATTCGGGGTGTAGCGTAGCCCGGTCATCGCGCCTGCTTTGGGAGCAGGAGGTCGCAAGTTCGAATCTTGCCACCCCGACATTAAGAGCCAATTCTGAAAAGGATTGGCTTTTTTGTTTTTATATCTTTTCAACTTAGGTGAGGGGTGTAGCCTAGTCCGGTCATCGCGTCCCGACGCGTCGGGAAGGTCGCACCTTCGAATCTTGCCACCCCGACATTAAGAGCCAATTCTGAAAAGGATTGGCTTTTTTTATATATTTTCAACTATGGATTGTCAAATGGATATTGCTTTTATTTGGACTGAAAGCACCAAATAGCAAAACGGCTTTGTCGCAAGATGAACAACTAACCCTGCAAATGTTGTATTCAAAACTATCAGCTCCCGCTATTACCGATACGATGTTAGGGGTTAGGCATATTCAATTGCGAAGTACTATTTTCAAGATATGTTTTATTATTTTGCTGTCAATGCAAGTAACCTGCCTCCGTCTTCCACACTTACATATATTTTACCTGCAGGGCCCATTTTCACATTCCGTATGCGGCCAATATTTTCTAGTAAAATAGTTTCATTGCCAGGTACACCATTGGTCATTTTTATCATAAGTAATTGGCGGCGGCGCAGGCTTCCCATCAGCATATTGCCATTCCAATCTTTAAAAGAATTGTGATTGATAAAAGTAAGTCCAGAAGGTGCCAACGCCGGCGTCCAGGTCTTAAGGGGTGCTACAATCCCCGGGGCATTGTGCCCATTACTGATAGTTGATCCATTATAATTTATGCCATTGCTAAATAATGGCCATCCAAAATTTTTTCCCGCTTCAATCTTATTAAGCTCACAGCCACCATTTGGTCCATGTTCATTGATAAAAAGCCTGCCTGATCCGTGTTCAAAAGCCATACCCTGCGGATTGCGGTGTCCATAGCTATAAATAGTGGAACGTACTGTTTGACCGGGGAGCAGCGGGTTATCAGTCGGTACACTTCCATCAAGGTTCATTCGATGTATTTTGCCCCACAAAGTACTGAGTAATTGCCCATTTTGATGTGGGCTTGAGGCCCCGCCAAGGCTACCACTTCCGCCTTCCCCTACACTCCAATACAATTTTCCATCCGGGCCAAACGCAATACGGCTTCCAAAGTGACCATTCCAAGTAGAGGCTGATTCAGTGGTTTGCAGCAACTGCCAATTAGTTGCCGCATTTCCATTTAATTCAAACCGTGCAACTGCTAGAAAACCACCGCTTATGCTATAAGTAACAAATACGGTTCGGCTTGTTGAATAATCTGGCGAGATAGCCAAATCCAGCAATCCACCCTGACCTGTTGCCGAAATATTGGTTGGCAACCCAGTTATGATGGTGGTATTGCGTGTGGTGGTATCATACAATTGTAATGTTCCTGTCTTTTGCGTAAACAGCAAGTTGCCATTGGGCAGTACATCAAAGCCCCAGATAATACCTTGATTGGATAACAGGGTAGTGGTCGTAATTTCCGGTGTGCCGGTTAGGGGAGGGTTTATGATAAAGGGTACCGGATCAGTATCTTTTGAACAGGAGAAAACAAACACTAAAATTACCAATGTTAGTTGTATGAGCCACGCGTCTTCAAATGAGATGTTTTTTTTGATTTTTTTCATTTTAGCTTTTTTTCTCAACATTCGAATATTAATGTTAGGTGGCATTTTATATTGACTGGTATTGCTGCCAATATTGCTTTCGATATAGCCCTTAATCGTTTTGAACTTTCCGCAAAAGGAGCCATTTCACATGAGGTGAATCAGAAACTACCGCTTTTGGTTATCAAACAAATTAAATACATTGCACAAAATTAAACTAACTATTTCGAATCTTATGAAAACAAAATTACCGCTAACGCTGTATCTACTACTCGTTTATTTTTTCATTATTCCGCAGGGGAGCTATGCCCAGGTGACGCATACCTTCTCAAATGGACTGATCATACAAAACCAACACCGCTATGGCCGTGAGGTTATTTTCAACGATCACCTAGCCTACCAACTCGCTGTGGGCAGTTTTGAGGAACCTAAGGAGGGCGGGAAGGTATCTCCAGTAAGTGATGATTCCTGGCAGTCCTTGGAAGCGGACGAGTCAGGAAAGTTCCGGGGAAGGCTTCGGGCAGGTTACCTTTACCTTACCTATGACTCCGATAAAAAGCAAGCTGGACTACTTCGGATAAGCGGTAGCAGTATGACCTATGTCAACGGGGTACCGAGGGCAGGAGACATCTACGGCGACGGCTGGCTATACCTACCGGTAACCTTGGAAAAAGGCACAAACAAAATACTCGCCCGGTTTAATGGACTCTGGTCCGGAATTTCGGCAGAGTTATACCTGGATCAGAAGCCCGTACTTCTTAAAACCGAAGACGCTACCCTGCCCGATATCGTATTGGGACAGAACAACGAAAAGCTGATGGGTGCGGTTGTAGTAGTCAACTCCACCTCCAAGCCAATTGCAAACGCTAAAATGGAAGTAAATCTGGGGGGAAGGACTACCGTTTCAGCGCTTCCTACGATTCCTGCGATGACAATTCGAAAGGTTGGTTTCGCCATTAACGGAAGTGACATCGCAACAGCTGGAGAACACACCACTACGCTTACCCTTCAAGTTGGAAACAAGCCTGCCGACAGCCGCGAAGTTATACTCAATGGCCGAAAAAACACGGAGCATTACAAACAAACCTTTATCAGTGAGATCGATGGCAGCGTGCAATATTATGGTGTAGCTCCCCAAATAGGTGGGGGAACGCCCGGCTCCGCGTTGTTTTTGTCCGTGCATGGAGCAGGTGTGGAGGCTATTGGACAGGCCCGTGCTTATAAACCCAAGGACTGGGGCACACTTGTAGCCCCTACTAATAGACGTCCCAGGGGATTTAACTGGGAAGACTGGGGGCGACTGGATGCCATGGAGGTTTTGGAAATTGCCAAGCAGAAATTCAAACCGGACCCTGCCCGTATCTATTTGACAGGCCACTCCATGGGAGGGCATGGAACATGGTACCTCGGAGCTACCTTTGCAGGACAATGGGCCGCGATAGCTCCTTGTGCAGGTTATCCTACCCTGATGGGCTATGGGTCTGCTGACGGGAAAATCCCGGAAGATTCGGATAACCTAACAGAAAAAACCTTACTCCGCGCCAGTAACCCAAGTAATACCATCCAACTGGCCAAAAATTACAAAGCAGCGGGAGTTTATATTCATCACGGAGATAGCGACCGGGTGGTATCCGTGGACTATGCACGACAAATGCGGGGCATATTGGCCGAATTTCATCCGGACTTCAGCTACTACGAATATCCAGGAGGCAGCCATTGGTTTGGGGATGAAAGTGTAGACTGGGCTCCACTGTTTGACTATTTTAAATGGCATACCCTACTGGATGAAAAATCCACGCATACCATAGACTTTTCCACGGCCAATACAGCCGTTTCCTCCTCCAATAAGTGGATTCACATTTTACAGCAGGAAAAACCGCTTGAATATAGCCGCATACATATCAAGCGGGATTTGGGAACGAAGCAATTGAACGGTACTACCGAGAACATTTCGATACTTGGCATCCAAACACGGGATTTCCAGCTTGGAGATACCTTATCGTTGGAAGTAGATGGGCAAACGCTAAGCTGGAGAAAGGATGCTACCGAAATGATCTATCTCCACCGCCAAGGCAACAATTGGGCATTAGGAAGCAAACCGGACACTTCGCACAAAGGTGCGTTACGAAATGGAACCTTTAAGGAGCCCTTTAATAATCGGATGGTATTTGTCTATGGCACCTCTGGAAATAAAGCCGAAAACGAATGGGCTTTCAACAAAGCCCGTTTTGATGCGGAAATGTGGTATTACCGGGGAAATGGGGCCGTTGATATGGTTTCTGACAGAGAGTTTGATTTGGGTAAATACGGTGACCGTGGAATTATAATCTATGGCAATGCCGACACCAACCGGGCTTGGAAACCCCTACTTGACCACAGTCCTATTCAAGTGACACGAAGTGCAGTCACAATGGGAAGCGAAGTGTTGAGTCAGGATGATTTGGGGGCTTATTTTATGGTACCCAGAAAAGACAATGACACCCATTCCATTGCGGTTGTTACAGGCACGGGTCTAAAGGGCCTTCATACCGCTAATGCCAACCAATATTTTGCAGGCGGAAGCGGCTTTCCCGACTATGTGATCTTTACTGCTGATCTTCCGATAAAAGGGGTTGAAGCCATTAAAGCTACCGGGTTCTATCAAAATGACTGGAGTTTCCCATCTGAAAAATAATAACCAACCTTTGAGTAAAATGCTTAGTTGAGGCCGATCGGACCTGAACTAAGCATTTTTTACTTTATACTTTTAGATATAAAACGGGCTTTTTCCTTTTTAAAATCCGGTATATGCCTATAATCTCGAGTAACAGATAATTTGAGTATCTTGCATTTATCGTTTTTGAATTTTAATACGGTCCAATGTCAGATTCAAAACCAACCCTCCAATATATTCCGTGCGCAATGCGGCGAAGCCTAAACTTTTGTTTGTCTTTAGTTAGAATGGTTTTTTTTATTTTCCTAATCAGCTGCAAGCAAGAACCGATTTCAAACTCTGGCCTGGAAATAATATCCGTAGATCTATCCCAGTCGCGAATCGGCAAGTTATCGGAGTTTTTCGAAGCAAACATAGAATACATCTGGCTGAAGGACGATACGGAGGAGGCACAGTTGACTGCGGGTTTGCAGGAGATACTTTTTTATCAAGATCGGATTTACACGATGGATATTTTCGGGTGCAAGTGTATCCATATTTTTGATAAATCGGGTACCTATTTGTCGAAGATCAAGTCTTATGGTGAAGGGCCGGGCCAATATTTGGACTTTGATGCGGTGGCCTCTGTAGATGGAGAGCTAGTTTTGCTCGGTGTATATCCACGTAAGATAATGTGGTTTAGTCTAGCCGGTGAATATCTACGTGAAGTTTCCTTTCGTGAACCGGTGGGACCGGGTGTTTTTTCGGAATTTGACGATCGGTATTACCTCTACAGCCCTACCCGGGAACCAGGAGCTTACTTTGTGAAAAGCTTCGACATATCACTCAAGGATACCCTAGCTTATTTCCCATACGATCCGGAAAAGCTGTATGGACATTTCTCCGGAAGGAATTTTTTTCAGAAAAGCCGGGAAAATCTCTACTTTGGAATGACCTATTTGGATACGATTTACCAGGTTAAACAAGGAAAATTTAATCCAAAGCTCGTTTTTGACTTTGGGAAATATGCGCAAGATCCGGAGGAGATAAAGAGTCTACAGGGTACCGACGAAGAACTGGATTTTATCAATTATAAAGCCAAGCTTTATTTCCGCAGTCAATATCTCATTTCTGAAAAACAGCTTTACACCATGCTCGTTTATGAAAGAAAAGGAATAAACGTATTTTTTGATAGGGTAGAACAAAAAACCGATGTTATAAATGTCGGAATAATAGATGATATAGATGGTGGTTATGATCCTTATCAAATCATCTATAGTTTTGAACCGGGAAAGGTAGGCTTGAAAGTCCCGGGCAGGGATCTTTATGAAATACTCATGGAGAAAAAAGAAGGTATGAGCCAGTCGGACTATGAAAACTGGATCAACACCAACGGTAAAAATTTCGCAGCTATAGCGACAGCAGCACGGGAATCAGAAAACCCGGTTCTGATTGTGTATACAATGAAGCATTAATTCGCTATATCCCATCGGAGGGAAATGGCTCCATTCCAAGGTCTACAGTCAATCTGACAAATCCTATCTCGTCCTCCATATTCACAAACATCCATATTTTGCCTTCTTTTACAAAATGCTTCTGAGGTGGCATCGTTATACCAGCTATCTTGGATTCCGCCAGCATCTCCAGGTTTTCGTCAAAGACAGTCAGGAAAACCTTTGAATAATGTTGATTAGATTCCTTCCAGCGTTTTTGGGCTCCTTGAAGTGTGGAAAACCCGGGAAATTATGACTTTATCCTTTGTGGTTCGGTATATAATTTTGTAACTCCAAATTAATAGGAATCTATACTCGAATTTTTTATGGGTTAAAAGAGGCTCGATAGTACCCATTTGTGGTTGGCTTTCTAGCAGCGCAGTCATCAGAAGGATTTGTTCACGAACAGTGTCGGCGTAAAAAAATCCCTGTTCTTTGAAGATGTATTTTATGGCTCGTTCAAATTGACCGGAAGCCTTTTTAGACCAGATTATCTGAGCCATTCTTTAGATCGTTCTTCTACCTCTTTTTGAGTTAATATTTCTCCCTTCTCCACCTGTTCTTCAGACTCATCAATATCAGCCAATAAAGACAGTTGTTCATATACGTCTTCCAAGGTCGAATCCTCAGTCAGCCTGTCGGCTATTTGATTTAGATATGCTTTTAGTTTTACCGATTTCATACTCGAATATAACAACTCTTTTGTCAAAAGTGTCCCTACGGTGGTTAAAGTTGCGAATTTTTGTTCGATAAAAAGTACTGAAGCAACCCATTACAAATGGCTTGGAAAGGATTGACAACTCAATGGAGGTATGGTGTAGTGGATACTACAACGAGTCGGAGAGTCATTTTTTTTTAATATGGCTGCTTATTATGCCAATTTAAAAAGTCAGCAATATTTGAAAATATCGGCTTGGAGTGTAGTTCCGGGCCAACGTTGCTGTGAAAAACATCAATCTCCCCTTCCGATAGACATATCAGATACTCGCCCTCTGGGCGCAACATTATTATCCAGCAATTTCTGAAAACGAAATTATTAATTATATTGCATTGAGTGAACCATTCTTTATTTTATAAGATGCCAGATTCATTATCTATAAATCGAAATACGCCAATGACAATCCGACGATTCCTATCACCGACAGTACGTCTAAAAAATTGTTGGTCTATTGGTGTACTTATTCTTTCCTTAACCGCAGGCTGTAAGCAGGAAACTAATTCAGACACAGGTTTGGAAATTATTTCTGTGGATCTTTCCGAGTCCCGAAGCGGGAAGCTGTCGGAGTTTTTTGAACCCCATATAGAGTATATCTGGCTGGAGGATAAGGAGGATGACGCTCAGCTCAGCTTCGAAGTCGGAAAAATCCTCTTTCATGAAGACCGGATCTATACCCTCGATCTCTATGGATGCAATTGCATCCATATCTTCGACAAATCTAGCCGATATCTTTCCAAACTCAAAGCCTATGGAGAGGGCCCAGGAGAATACCTAGAATTCAACGACTTGACATTTCACGACGGCGAACTGGTCCTGCTAGGAGTTTATCCCCGCAAAATCATGCGATTTAGTCCTGAGGGTAGCTTTCTACGGGAAGAGTACGTCCAGGAAATGGTACGCTCGGGCATCTACAACGAAAGGGACGGAAGATTTTACCTTTTCGCTCCCACCCGAGATCCTGGCGATACGTTTGTGAAAAATTTTGATGCTGCAGGTAAGGATACACTCGAAGCCTTTCCCTATGATCCAAACAGGTTTTACCTCGATCTTTCCGGCCGCGGCTACTTTCAAAAAAGCATAGACAACTTATACTTTGGGATGGCTACCTGGGATACAATTTACCAGGTTCGAGCGGGGAATTTTATACCAAAACTGGTTTTTGATTTCGGTAAGTATGCGCAGAATCTGGATGAAATAATGCAACTTGATGAAAGAAGCGAACAACTGGATTTTATTAACAAACGATCCAAACTGTTTTTTAGAGGGAATTATCTTATATCAGAAAATCACCTGTATACAATCCTCGTGCACCAAAGAAAAGGATACACTGTGTTTTATGATAGAAAGCAGAAGAAGCCCCACATAATCGAGGGAAGGCTGATCGACGATATCCACGGCGGCCACAATCCCTACAGTATTATTTACCATTTCGAGCAGGGAAAGGTAGGACTCAAGATTTCAGGTAAGACGCTGTACAGGGAACTTACAGAAAAAAAGACTTCCATGGGTAGCAAAAAGTTTGAGCACTGGGCAAAAAATGAAGGAAAAGCATTGACCGCTATTGCATTGAAAGCTAAGGATTCAGAAAACCCCGTGCTGATTGTGTATGGCTTGAAATAGCCCAATCCAAAAGCTAAACCGTAGAAATCAATTCATCAGGCTGCATTTTAAAGATGTATAATGGATAGATTATTTCTATACAGACGACTCATGAATCCTTAAGAGTTGGATTGATTTTCATTAGCGTAAATTGCTAGACGATTGTATGAATTCCATATAAAGGAATATTGATTAACCGTTTACACTTTTTCAAAGGAAAAAATGTATCAAAGCACACTTTTTCAAAGGAAACATTGTGCCACCACACATTTTCTTAAACTAACCTCCCATCTTCTTTATCCGTTTACGCATTACTTTCTGTTACTTGAGATTTTGAAAAGAATAAATAATGGGCCATTAGCCTGAACAGCTAATTTTCACCTGCCCCAACGAATTTCCTAAAGTTCTCCTTAACAGTTCTTACGTTGTCCCGCCTTCGAGGCTTTCCCAAGTCATTGAGATTTAGCTATTCACCAAAAAGCCGGAATTTCAGTGAATTGATTCACCAAAAGTCTGGATTTTTGGTGAATCGTGCATTTTCAGGTTATCGAATCATTGGACTTCATGCCTCGTTATCAAAAACCTCCCCCAGCACGGAAACCGGTACGGCTTCAACAGGAATAACACCGGGCGAAACCCGGGGCCATCGCAAACCCTTCATCCCATCGACCAATCAACCAAAATCATAAATTTATACTAAGCTGCAAAAACCCCATTTCATCCTCCATATTCTCAAAAATCCAGATGGCTCCGTCCTTTACAAAGTAGGTTTGGGGAATAGAAGTTAATTGAGGCACGATGGACTCCGCTATCATCTCCAGGTTTTTGTCAAACACTGTCAGGTAAACCCGAACGTTTTTAGTAGACAGGGAAAACCAACCATCCTCTTCAACCGTTTCGACGTCTGCCTGGTAGGAAAACCGGTAATATCGGGTATTGACTTTGTCCCAAATTAACCGCTCAAAATTAATCTCTGCCATTCCGGTTGCCCTTATTCGCTCCATCGCCTCATCACTTTCTACCTGTTTGGGATAGTAAGGCGTTTTTTGGTTGGGGGTTAATCGACTTTCATAGGTTTTCAACAGCAAACTATCTTTGTCAGGAAGGTATACGTACAATTCATTGAATACATTATTGCTGATTACGATGCTTTCTCCTTCCGTTTGAAGCATAATCTGAGACACTAGAAAACCACTAACCTGCCCCCCACTGAATTGTGTCACATGGTATTCCTCCAGCTTATCAAACGCCGGAAGTGCCAACTCGGTAACTGTACCATCGGGCACATCCACTTTTATCAATTGCTTGGACTTGGCCGTCCAGTCTGTTACAAAGCCGAAATACGGGATTTCAGAACCGGGAATTACCGAGTTAATGCGAAAACGATTCCCTCCATCCAAAATGCCTGACTGGTCCAGTACCTCCTGAATTTTCACTTCCTCTAATTTCTCTCCTTTGAAATTAAAAATCGCCGCATGCTTTAGGGAACCTGTCACCAATAGGCTATCTTCCCGAAAAAGAAAGAAAGGTGTAAAAGAACCAGTACCTTGGGGGCCTTCCCTTTCAAAAGGTATTTTGCCAACTAACTTTAATTCATCCAGGTCGATTTTTTCCAGCGCATGGTCAGTGGGATTGTAATTGTAAAGAAATCTTTCGTCTGCGGCCAGTTCGGCGTTGCCCAAGTTTGCCCTAAGGTAAAGAATTTCAGCTCCCGGATCGACCAAAACAGTGTCTAGAGAGAATGACAGTTGCCGTTGTTGCCCTATATTCCCTTTTTCTGGACTACCGCAGGCGACTACTAAAAGAAGGATAATAAAAAAACTAAATTTAGTCATGATCAGAGTTTTAGAAAGTAATTTAAAAATAAAAAATAAAATTTCCTTATAAATGGAAATTTTGAGTTCCCCGCTGTTCGGCATTTGCAATGCCGAACCCAGATAAACAGGGTTTGCAACCCTGATGCCTTATAACCCAGTTGTTAAAGTCATCAATCATAATTTCTCAACACTCCAAAATTAATTGTGATCAGTTTCCGAAATCTAAAATCTAAAATCTGAAATCTGAAATTAAAAACTCGAATGAAGATTGGTCCCCTGTTCCATTATTTTCCCTTTTTAATAACTTCACAAAATTCCAGCAAAGAATAATTCCTCACCCCCTCTTTTAGCGGATAACCCTCATTAACCCGGGAGATAACTGCCCCCTTAGCGGCATTTGTATCCTCCATGCTAATCAAAAAGCCTTTACTGATTTTGGGTGAAAGGGTGTTTTTAATTTCAATGGCCCATTCCACTTTTCCGGATCTCACCAGCAACAAATCGCACTTCGCTCCCTGATGGGTTCGGTAGAAGTAATATTGGTAATCCAGTCCAAGCACATTGATTACCCTCTCTATGACAAAGGTTTCCCAAGAAGCTCCAATTAATAATTGATTGATCAATTCATCATAGGACTTTACCCCCACCAACGCATGCAGCAGGCCTGTGTCCCGGATATATACCTTGGGGGATTTGACCAAGCGCTTTTTAACATTTCGGTGATAGGGCTGAAGGATTCGGACCATAAATGACCCTTCCAAGAATTCCAGGTAACGGGTAACGGTAGGCCGGGTAATCCCAAGTGCTCGGGCAAAACTATCTCCGTTCCACAAACTCCCCTGTACATGGGCCAGCATGATCCAAAACCGTTCAACCAGCTTTGGATCCGTATTCAGCCCCAATAGCCCAAGGTCTCTTTCAATATATGTTTTGATGAAATTTTCCCGCCACAGATTACTGATTCGCTCAGTGGAAGCAAGGAATGAAAGTGGATAGCCACCCCTCATCCATAGACGCTCCATCTCCTCTGCTAATACTTCTTCTAGCGTAAAGGGGGTAAGTTCAATATATCCAATTCTTCCCGCCAAGGAGTCGGCACTACTTCGGATAAGGTCAGGTGAAGCTGACCCCAAAAGTATAAACCTTCCCGGCCTTCTATCTTCATCAATGGAACTGCGAAGTTCCGCAAACAGCTCAGGCATTAGTTGAATTTCATCGAGAATGACTGTACTATCCTGATGATTGGTTAGAAACAATTCCACATCACTTAGTTTGGCCCTGTCACTTGCCTTTTCAAGATCCAAGTATATTTTATTATTTTCCCAGGAAAGGTTTTTGACCAGCGTAGTTTTTCCCACCTGCCGCGGACCCACAATCCCAACTGCCGGAAATATCTCCATATATTCCTCAAATAGCGATTGTATATACCTTTGCTTTACCATGAATTGATTGAAATTCCATGTAAAGATAATCTAAAAAGCAAATCATAAAAATATTTTACCATGAAAATCGAAAATATGATTTTCGATTTTCATGGTAAAATATTTGAGAGAAGAGGTAAAAGTAATAGAATTTTAAGATTGGGGATTATAGATTTCAGATTTCAGATTGGGGATTTCAGATTGGGGATTATAGATTTCAGATTTCGGATTGCAGATTTCAGATTGGGGATTCTAGATTTCAGATTTCAGATTGGGGATTCTAGATTTCAGAT
>WGNT01000109.1 GCA_016124425.1 Cytophagales bacterium | reverse complement strand
TTTATTTATAAGATTCACAATCAAAAAAATAGCAAAGGCAATAATGGTAAATTCAATAACGATCTGAATAAAGTTCCCGTAATTCAGCGTTACTGCCGCTATTTCTTCACCTGCCTCCCCGACTTCGGCCTCCTTGAGCACAAGGGCCAAGTCGGAAAAATCAACACTGCCTATCAAAAGGCCAAGCGGCGGCATAATGATGTCATTCACTAAGGAGGAAACGACTTTTCCAAATGCACCCCCGATGACAACGGCCACGGCGAGGTCAATTACGTTGCCGCGTACGGCAAAATCTCGAAACTCTTTTATCAAACGCATAGTTTAAATGTGGTAAAGAAAGGTATATACTTTGAATTTAGAAAACAAGATAGTCTTTCTTTTGAAAAGTATTGCATTCTAAAATAAAATACTGTTTGTCGACTAAAAAAACCAAAAGTTCGTAACTGAAAATGAAAGATTTACGGAATCCACCGAGAGCCAAAAAAACTAAAACAAGCTATATCCATCACGGTCACCAAAGAAGGGATCCTTATTCGTGGCTTAGCAACAGGGAGGACCCGGAGGTAATTGCTTACCTCACGGAAGAAAATTCCTATACCAAGGCGCAGCTATCGCACACGGAGGGTTTACAGGAACAGCTTTTTGAGGAGATGAAAGGAAGAATCAAGAAAGATGATTCCAGCGTGCCTTATTTCAAGCGCGGCTACTTTTATTACCACAGATTTGTCGCGGGTGGGGAGTATCCGGTTTACTGCCGTAAAATGGGCAGCATGGATGCAGCCGAAGAAGTCTTATTGGATGTAAATGACTTGGCCGAAGGTGCCGATTATTTTCACGTCGGAGGCTTGGAAGTGTCTGTGGATGGACGGTTATTGTGCTTTGCAGTGGATAATGTAGGTAGACGCATATACAGCCTTCATTGGAAAGATTTAGTAAGCGGGGAGACCCTTCCTGAGGTTATTTACGATACGACAGGAAATTTCGTTTGGGCAAATGACAACCGGACGATTTTCTATGCTAAGCAGGATTCCGAGACGCTACGCTCCCATAAAATCTACCGACATGCGCTTGGGAAGGCCGCGGAAGAGGATGAATTGGTGTTTGAGGAACAGGATGAAACCTTCACCTGCCATGTGAAAAAGTCGAAAAGTGATTCCTATATCTTTATCTCATCGCAAAGTACGGTATCCTCTGAGTACAGGTTCGCGTCCGCGGATGACCCCGAACAACCCTTCCTCTTGGTACAGGAAAGAATCAGGGGCTTGGAATACGACGTTGAACATGTGAGAAGTGAGTTTTATATTTTAACAAATGCACATGAGGCAATAAATTTCAAGCTCGTAAAAACGTCAGTTCTGCAACCCGACATGAGTCACTGGGAAGATGTCATACCGTACCGGGAAAATGTCCTGCTGGAAGGGTTTGAACTATTCAACAACCACCTGGTTTTGGAGGAGCGCTTCAATGGGCTGACACGTTTGCAAGTAAGGTCCTGGGACGGTAGTCAAAAGCACTACATCAAGATGGATGAACCGACGTACACGGTATGGACCGGATATAACCCGGAGTTTTATACCCAACTACTCCGCTTTGGGTACAATTCTCTTTGTGTTCCCAGTTCCGTTTACGACTACGACATGGTCACTAAGGAAAAAACCCTCTTGAAACAACAAGAGGTTGTGGGTGGATATTCTCAGGAGGATTACCTATCGGAGCGGTGTTGGGCGACTGCGGCAGATGGGACAGAGGTGCCCATTTCTCTTGTTTACAAAAAATCACTTTTTCGGAAATCCGGAGACGCACCGTTACTGCTATATGCCTATGGTTCGTACGGTCACAGTACCGATCCTACCTTCAGTAGTAACCGGTTGAGTTTGCTGGATAGGGGATTTGTCTATGCCATCGCCCATGTGCGTGGCGGACAGGAGATGGGGAGGTACTGGTATGAGCGGGGGAAAATGCTGGAAAAAAGGAATACCTTCTCCGACTTTATTTCCTGCGCGGAATATCTCATTTCGGAAAAATACACGCAGGCAGACAGGCTTTTTGCCATGGGTGGAAGTGCGGGAGGCTTATTGGTCGGAACGGTGATCAATTGGAGGCCGGAATTGTTCAAAGGAGCCGTAGCCGCGGTTCCCTTTGTGGATGTAGTGACTACGATGCTTGACGAGACGATTCCCCTTACTACCGGGGAATTTGATGAGTGGGGAAATCCAAAAGAAAAGGATTATTACGACTACATGCTTTCTTACTCCCCCTACGATAACGTCCGCGAACAAAGATATCCCAACCTCTTGGTAACAGCGGGTCTGCATGATAGTCAGGTACAGTATTGGGAACCCGCAAAATGGGTGGCCAAACTTAGGGATATGGCAGAGGCCGACTCGGTCATTTTGCTCCATACAAACATGGATGCAGGTCATGGTGGTGCATCCGGACGCTTTAGGGCGCTTAGGGAACTGGCGATGGAGTATGCGTTTATGTTGGATCTTGCTTCAAATAAAGGGTAGGAAAAGGATGCCAAAAAGCGAAAAAAGGGTAAAGAATTTTACCCTTTTTCTTTTCATTTTTGATCGAAATAAAGAAGTCAGTTAAAAAAAATAGCGACAGGCCGATTTTTTGTAAAATTCAAAATTTGGAGCTAACTTATAAGCTGTATAGGTAAGGATGGTGCATGTTTTCCATTAGAATTGCCTAATGATCTTCATTATGAGGTAGATAAGTGTGTTTGGATGTAAAGCCTTTCCACAGACACATAGGGTGAGGTGACTTGAAGATCCCTAAAAACGATAAGCGTACAAAAATCTACGTGCATGAAGATAGAAAAAGACCAACAACCGGATATTTACGATGAGATGTATGACACCTCAGGCAATCCGCGTTCTCATACCAGCCTTTTCCACGATTTTCTGACCTCCACGCCCCAAAAGCGTCTAGGACGCTTGCAGTTTTCCGCGGATAAGGCCCAAATGGCCATGGGGATGACATTTAACGTGTATCACGATAAACAAGGAGTAGAAAAGATCCTTCATCTAGACATTATTCCGAGGATTATTCCCGGCAGCGAATGGTCGATATTAGACAAAGGCCTCAAGCAGCGTATCCATGCACTCAATCTTTTTTTGCAGGATATCTATAACGAGGGGAAAATACTGAAAGACAAAGTAATACCTGAAGACCTTATCTTAGGTAGCAAAGATTATCTAAAGCCATGCCGCGGACTCACACCTCCCAAAGGGATATGGTGCCACATTACAGGGACTGATTTGGTAAGGGATCAGACAGGGGGCTATTTTATCTTGGAAGATAATTTACGTTGTCCATCTGGAGTATCTTACATGCTAGAAAGCAGGGAGATTATCAAAAGGGCCTTCCCAAACCTCTTTAATCGACTAGGTGTCCGGCCAGTGTCCGATTATTCCACACGGTTGCTCAACATGCTTCAGCACCTGTCTAATAAGCAGAAGCCGGTCATAGGCCTGCTTACGCCAGGGATCTATAATTCTGCATACTTTGAACATTCCTATCTCGCGCAGCAAATGGGCGTAGAACTTGTCAGTGGAATGGACCTTCTCGTTAAAAATAAACGGGTATACATGCAGACTACCCATGGCCTTGAGCAAATCGACGTTATCTACCGAAGGATCGACGATGTCTATTTGGATCCCTTAGCGTTCAGACCGGATTCGATGTTGGGGGTCCCCGGACTGTTTGAAGCGTATAAGGCCGGCAACATTGCAATCGCCAACGCTCCAGGCACGGGAGTAGCGGATGATAAAGCCGTCTATGCCTATGTTCCCAGGATCATCAAATATTACCTTGGTGAGGAACCCATCCTCTCTAATGTTCCAACATACCTCTGTAGGGAAGAACAGGATAGAATGTATGTGCTGGAAAACATAGAACATCTCGTGGTAAAGGAAACGAATGCCGCGGGAGGGTATGGCATGTTAATCGGCCCGAAAGCCACCAAGGAAGAGCATGAAACGTTCCGCCATCTTATCAAATCAAATCCCACGAACTATATTGCCCAGCCCACGCTTTCCTTGTCCACTGTTCCTACGATTATTGATAACAAAACGATTGAAGGCAGACATGTGGATTTGAGGCCGTATATACTTTATGGTAAGGAGATAGAGGTCATTCCCGGAGCGCTTACGAGGGTGGCCTTGAAGAAAGGTTCCTTGGTAGTCAACAGCTCCCAAGGTGGGGGGAGCAAGGATACATGGGTATTATTTAACGACTAAAAGCAACCGATATGTTAAGCAGAGTAGCAAATTCAATATACTGGCTAGGGAGATATCTAGAGCGTGCCGAAAATTATGCCCGATTTATCGATGTCAATTTCAACTTGATGCTCGATCTTCCCGGTGATCTTCAGGAGCAGTGGGAACCACTCGTGATGGCGACCGGTGACGACGAGCTTTTCAGGGCAAAACATAACAGCTTCACCAAAAAGGAAGTGATCCGGTTTCTGGCTTTTGATACGGATAATCCCAATTCGTTGATTTCATCCATCACCTATGCGCGGGAAAACGCCCGGATCATTAGAGAAAACTTAACTAAAGAAACCTGGGAAAAACTCAACGAAACCTATCATTTCGTAAAAAAGGGAGCGGAAAGAAGGGAATGGGCGAAAGAAGATCCCCGGGCCTTCTTTGAGAACGTAAAGTGTCAGATTCTCCTACTTTACGGACTCGCAGACAATACGGTGGCTCGAACTGAGGGATGGCATTTCCGACAGCTTGGGCAGTTTCTGGAGCGCGCCGACAAGACTGCCCGTATTTTGGATGTCAAGTACCACATTTTGCTTCCTTCCTCGGAGGAAGTGGGTACTCCCCTTGACTTCCTCCATTGGATGGCATTGCTGAAATCTGTCACGGCTTTCAATACCTACAGGAGATTATACGGCAACATAGACCCGCTGGGGGTCGTGGAGTTTCTCGTTTTAAACAAACTTTTCCCGCGGTCGGTGTTTTACTGCCTACGGGAAGCCGAATCCTGCCTGATGAAAATTTCCGGATCCAATGGCTCCGGATACTCCAACAGTGCAGAAAAGGCAATGGGAGAATTGCGGTCAAAGCTGGAATTTGATGACGTAAAGAGTATTATCGGTAACGGGCTGCATGAATACCTAGAACACCTGCTAGTCAAAACCAACTTTATATCAGATAAAATAAATGAGAATTTTTTTCAAATAAAGGATAACTTTGTCAGTCAAACGAACAGGCAAGGATGACATTTTGTATTGGAATTAAAACGAAATACGGTATAGTGGGATTGGCAGACACTCGGATTACTTCAGGCAGTGACACCACCACCTCGAAAAAACTCTATACGGTCAACCGAAGAAACCACTCTTTTTTTATAATGACCTCAGGACTCCGGTCCGTGCGGGACAAAGCAATTACCTATTTTGGTGAATTGATAGAAAAAGAAGACGCTTCGTTCGACAAAATGTACAAAGCCGTAAATGGGTTTGCAGATCAGGTAAAACGGGTCGCTAAAGAAGACAAAGCCTCCCTAGCGGAGTCCGGGCTAAATTTCAACTTGTATTCCATCATCGGAGGCCAACTTGAAGAAGATAAGGAACCCAAACTCTTTATGCTCTATCCTGAAGGCAACTGGATCGAAATTCGACAGGGAACACCCTTCGTCATCATCGGCAATACAGGATTTGGAAATCCTGTCCTTCGTAGGTCGTTGAAGTTTGACGAGCCACTAGATTTTGCGCTTAAAAGTGCATTTTTGGCCTTTGATGCCACCCGCATCAGCGCCAACGACGTGGATTATCCTATCGATACAGTTATCTTGGAAAATAACACATATAATATCATAGAGAACCGCTTTGAACAAAACGAATTGCATCATATTTCTGAATATTGGAACAACTGTCTAAAGGAAGCCATCAACAAGTTGCCGGCAGACGTACTGAACAAGGCGTTCCAACATGAGGAGATTGAAGATGGGGAATGAACTTGGAGGAAAACAACTTCCGGCGCGAAATCCGCAATGGCTTATGGTAAGCCGTTATCCTATTAGCAGACCAACGGGCTGCTTCACGTGAACATACTATTTTGATGAACTTATCTATTACCCACCACTCACTATATACGTATGATCAACGTGTGCAACTCAATCCTCACAAGTTGTTTCTAAAGCCCCTTCAACGGGATAATCTAAAACTCGATCAGTATAGCATTAAGATACATCCCAAGCCCTTGGGAATGAACGAACGCTTCAGTCTGGAGGGAAATCCGTATTTTCAGGTGTGGTTTCAAGGGTTTACAAAGACATTGGAAATCGCCGTAGATCTGAAGCTAGAAGTGGCTTCCTTTAATCCCTTTGGCTTTCTTATCGAACCCGGGTTCCTCCAATCCATCCGCCCATTGGACATCCCTTCATTTCATTACGAAGATTCCGAACGGCTGTTGTTGCTTCCCTACCTTCAGCATGAAGCGGATGAGCTTTTACTTTCCTTTGCCAGAAAGCATTTTTCAGACAGTAATCCGGTAATATTTTTGTTGGCATTGGCGGCCGATATTTATACCCATTGGGAGCACCTTATCCGTGAGGAAGAGGATGTATGGGATCCAACTTATACCTTTAACGAAAAGCGGGGCTCTTGCAGGGATTTGTCCTGGATGATGATTCATGTGTTGCGTTCTGTAGGTCTTGCGGCGAGGTATGTTAGCGGATATGCATTCAACCCCGAGCTGGATGAAGGTAATGAACTCCATGCTTGGGTAGAGGCCTACGTCCCCGGCGCTGGGTGGATAGGGGTAGACCCGAATCTTGGCTTACTTACAGACGAACATTATATTCCACTGGCTTGTAGCAACCACCCCGGAAGAACGATGCCGGTATATGGTACAGTAGGTGGAGATAGGGAGGTTTCCTCCTCTCTTCAGGCCAAGGTTACCATCACCCTGCTCTAGGCAAAAGTAGGTAGGACAAAACTTTTTTCACCTAAATTCGATTAACTTCAATGTAACATAATCTCGCATGAACAATCTCGGAGCCATCATTTTTATCCTTACCATTTTTCTTTTTAGTTGCTTTTTGAGCTGGTACACGTTTCAAGGCATCAAGGCGCTTATATCCTCCTGGGAGAGTGGTCGACCTAGGTTGATGGTGATGGCATCTTATTGGATCATATTTGGAGGCATCACTCTTTGGATCGTATTAACGTTCTTTAAAATTTCCAGAGAGGGCGAGATAAGCACTGATTCTCAAAAGGTCCTAAATGTTTTTTTGACGGTTACGGTAACCCAGATAACGATTATCCTATTTCTTTTTGGCGAGGATATTTTCCGGGCCCTTGCCACCGGGGTCAGCTACCTTCGGGGCGGTGTTGAAAGCGGTGAAAGCCATCTACCGGATCGCAGGAAGTTTGTCAGTCAACTAGCCTTCGCGGTGGCATTGGTTCCTTTCGTGGGATTTGTATACGGAATCGTGAAGGGGAAATATAATTTTAGGGTGATCCGTAAGACCATCTACTTTAAAGAGCTTCCCGAAGCGTTCGACGGCTTTACAATCACACAGGTATCTGATATCCACGCGGGAAGCTTTAGGGATTATGAAGCGGTTCAGCGGGGGATCGATCTGGCGATCAACCAAGCTTCTGACCTGTTTGTATTTACCGGGGATCTGGTCAACTATAAAGCCGAGGAAATAGAACCTATGCTAGACCAGTTTGCGAAGATCAAAGCCCCTTATGGGCAATTTTCTATTTTGGGCAACCACGACTATGGAGATTATACTTCTTGGCCAAGCAAAGAAGCCAAGGAAGAAAATTTTGAAAAGCTCAAGCAGCAACATGCACGGTTGGGATACAAGCTTCTGCTCGATGAGCATGTTATTTTAGAGAAAGGCGGACAGCACATCACGCTACTGGGTGTGGAAAACTGGGGGGTAGGCTTTCATGCTAAAGGGGACCTAGAAAAGGCACTCAGCGGCACGAAGGCAGCTGATTTTAAAATTCTGCTTTCTCATGATCCATCGCATTGGGACGAACAGGTGAAAAACAATCCAAATAACATTCACCTCACGCTCAGCGGACATACTCACGGGATGCAATTTGGGATTGAAACGCCCATTATACGCTGGAGTCCGGCACAGTATCGTTACCCGAATTGGGCGGGGCTAGCCCAGCAGGCTGGAAAGTTCCTGTACGTAAACAGAGGGTTTGGCTTTCATGCCTTTTCCGGAAGGGTGGGAATATGGCCGGAGATTACGGTATTGGAATTAAAAAAAGGATAGCCGTTCGAGCTATCCTTATCCTGTTTCGTCAGATAAATCCAGCTACTACCTTGAAAAAAACAACCGGGTAATGAAAATGCCCTGACCATCATCGGCACCTGCGCTGCTCTCTACACCACTTGTCACATAGGTAAGTTTCCAACCGTCAGAAATCAAACTGTTTATTTTGGAAGCAATAACGGCGTCATTTGATGCGATATTTTGGAAATTGATACCCGTTGCGCTAAAAAAGTTCAACAGCTTTGTCTCTTCCAATTCGTCGACTTTGATATCCGAGCGGCTAATTTCTCGTTGATCGCTTCTCCTGCCGTCTGTCCTTTCCGTCGTAAATTCTCTATAATTGCTCTGCGTCTGACTGTCAATAATCCGAGATCTGCCAATACCCATAGGCACGATGGATTCTACTACAGTAATGATTTTGAATTCCTGCTGAGCACTTGCCTCAAATGCGAACATCCCGAGGACACAAAAAACAATTAGGATCTTTTTCATATGTGATTTGTAAGTTTGAGTAAGAAATATGTTACATCCATAGACGAAGTAAAGGCGAAAAAGTTTGGCTTTTATACTATAAAACAAAATAAAACATTTTACCCTAGATATTCGTTTTTTACCCACACGCATTCCCACTACTGATAATGCCTCCAAAAAAAAATAAGCTTCCAGAACAAAAAGACCCGTTAGCGGGAGTCCATTTCTATATGGAGGGACCACACGTTGTATTTACCGCAACTTATCATTTGCTTCGGGGGTTTTGCTGCGGTAGTGGATGTAGGCATTGCCCGTACCGGAAAGGTACCAAAGAAAGGTAACTGAACGTTTTTCCTATTCCCTTTCCTGAGATTTTTTTTGTGGGGGGAAAGTCCCCAGTTCTTGTATCGTATACCCATTTGGATACGTGGGCCGTTTTTTCGTTGTACCCAGTCTGGGAGAGGAAGTTTCGGGGAGTAATCGAAGTACCTTCGCCCTTGTTTTCATGCCACGCATCACGACGCGTTCCAACCATGCCGGCGGATCAGCAAAACCCATTGCCTTTCGTAGGGGTGGGTCAATAAGTGTGATAGCAAAGGGCCGAAAAGGGGGGATTAGCCGCTCGGGTAAATAAAACCCCAATAAAAGATCTAACGTTTTCAATCCCACTTCATAATTGGCAGGATCGTATTGAAAATGTTTTTGTTCATAATCTTTGTTGAATCTGTCAAAGGCCTCGAGATTCTCAGGGACATCGTGGATGTCCATTCTTTTGGCCAGTTCCCTGTAGTTAATGAAGGTAGCCTGTTTTTCTTCTTCAGTAAATGGCCTCCATCCAAACCGGTCCATCCAGCGAATGGGTTCAAAAACAAAGGTTGAGAGTACATACAAAAACGCGTCGTTGCTTATTTTAAATCGGCCATGCATGGCGTTCATTCGGGCAATGGCCTGCATACCGCGTTCACTGTCCATGCCATTTTCGAGAATCTCATACAGTATCAGTTCCGTATCATCGTAGCGCTTTCTGGTGCGTTGGGTGAACTCCCCGGTGCCGGCAAGAACCCTGGAGATCGCTGGAATTCCAAAAGTGCGAAACAAAGCAAATTCAAGTGCCTTCTCCATATCCCAAGGGAAGCAGTGAAACGTAAGTAAGAACGCAATTCGGTGCCAATCCCTATCCGGGTTGAGGCCGGCAATTTCATTGCTGTACGGTTTATTTTTCATCCCGATAAAATTTCTTTACTTTGACGTAAAGTTAAAAAAATTACCCACCTTACTGTTATCTAGGTAGCCTTGCCTTTTACCCAGCTAAAACTGACTTCATGAGCGCGATAAAAATCGGTATCATTACCTCTTCTGACCGGGCCTCTGCGGATATATATGAGGATATCTCCGGCAAAGAAATCATCAAGACCCTACGCGAATACTTGGTATCTTCTTGGGAACCTATCTACCGTCTACTCCCGGATGAGCAAGACAGCTTGGAAGAAACGATGATAGCGCTTAGTGATACTGAAAAGTGTTGTTTGATCGTCACTACGGGAGGTACCGGTCCTGCGCTTCGGGATGTCACGCCGGAGGCCACAGAAGCGGTGTGCCAAAAAATGCTGCCTGGCTTCGGCGAACTTATGCGGCAAGTAAGTTTAAATTATGTACCCACGGCGATACTTTCACGTCAATGCGCCGGAATACGCAATCAAAGTTTGATCGTTAATCTGCCCGGAAAACCAAGTGCGATCAGGCAGTGCCTTGATGCTGTATTTCCCGCTATCCCCTATTGTATCGACCTTATAGGAGGACCTTACCTTGAAGCAAACCCTGATGTGATTAAGGTGTTTCGTCCTAAAAGTAAATGACTGGCGAGAGCCTTATCTGTTTCCTTCGTTGACCGTTTCCATACGTTGAAATTATGAAAATGCTTATTTATGCAATTGGCCTGTTTTTTCTCCATACGACACTATTTGCCCAGCAGGAATGGGAAAAACACGTAAAGATAGTTGATTCCAGAACAGGTGAATCCGCTGGGATAGAAGATGTTGTGGCAGCTATGGAACATGTTGATGTGCTGTTTTTTGGGGAGGAGCATAATGACAGTATTGCTCATCTTGTACAGGCAGCCCTCTACCAAAGTCTCCTTAGAACCTATTCGGATGTGACGCTAAGTATGGAAATGTTTGAACGGGACGCGCAACTGGTCGTGGATGAGTATCTGGGGGGTCATATTACCGAAGCGAAGCTGGAGGCAGAGGGAAAGGCTTGGAAGAATTATGCCGATTATGCTCCCCTAGTACACATGGCGCAAACGGCTAATCAGCCGGTGATCGCGGCAAATGTACCCACCAGATACGCCAATCTCGTTTCCAGAAAAGGACTGAATGCACTTCACGCACTTCCAAAAGTAGCAAGAAAGTACCTTACTGCCCAGCCGGTCAATACGGATCAGCCGCTATATGAACAGAAATTCAACCAAGCTATGGGAGGGCATGGGCATGGTATGGGGCCGACCATCTTTCATGCGCAACTACTTCGGGATGCTACAATGGCGGAAAGTATCAGCAAGGCTTGGCGCCAAAATAAACGTGCTAAAATTTTACATCTCAACGGAAGATTCCACAGCGATGAGTCTTTGGGCACCGTAGCTGCGTTGCAGAGTTTGCGCAAAAAGATCGCCGTCCTCACCGTGAGTTGTTTTTCCCCGGACGATTTTGAAGACCCTGATTGGGAGAAACATGCCCCTATGGGAGATTTTATTATTTTGACTGATCCCAACGTACCCAAGTCATTTTAGGTAATCGTAAAAGAGAAAATCCATCGTCGCCCGTTTTAGAACGTAAAAGCGGTCGGATCAGTAATTCCAAAGAATGTCGGGTGAATGTCGGGAAAAATCCTCCCGGTTTTCAGGCTTTCATTCAAACTAATTGATGAAAATTGTGAAAGAAAATTTCACATGATGAAAACGAAACAACCGGAATTAGGCAAGAAAATCTTGGAGCTACGAAGAGCAAATGGTCTTACACAGGAAGAACTTGTAGAGCGCTGCAATATTAATGTACGTACAATCCAGCGAATAGAAGCCGGCGAAGTTACTCCTCGGCCGCATACCATTCGGGTGATTTTTGAGGCATTAAATTATGAGATACCGGAATCGCCTGATATAGAATCTGCGGACCCCGTAGATGGGAAATGGATACATGGAGCGGTCCTCTCTAGTGCGATTTACCTTGTATTTTCTATGGTAGAGGCATATATGGAATATCAGGTATTCACTGAAGGACAGGGAGCGATCTCCTCTGTATTTTATGCTGGGATAAAACTAGGCGTTGGACTTTTTTTTCTCGGATTTATGTACGGATTTTATCTTTTGGGTAGGCGATACCCCAACAGTTGGATTAGGATCGGAAGTCTTTTGTTGTCCGGTGCTACCATACTGTGTTTGGGGGCTGACGTACTCCTGTATTTTTCAACTGGCTTTTCAAAGGAAGCTGCACTTGTAAGTCAGGCCATTTTGGCTGGGGTACTTTACACAGTCTTCGGTGTTGGCGTAGTTGAGTTTAAAAAACGGTTTGGAAACTTGGCCTTGGTGACCGGTATTTTATTTATCATTACGGGCATATCCTTTCTGAGTGTCATTTTCGCACTTCCTGGTTTAGTCGTGTTGACGGTTGCGGAGGTACTAGGTTTGGTACTTCTTTACCGGGTCGGAGAAGGTAATGTAAAAACCATACAGGTCTAGCGTAGCAAAAATGACACTTACCAACGCCTATATGACGAAATAAAAGGCTTGGTGGAAAAGGATTATGAAAAATTGACCGGTATTTTGTCAGCCTTCACGATGTGCAATGGTAAGCGCAGGCGGCGCCAATCGGATTTACGTAGGGCGTTGCCTCACGATTCTTCATCCTAGATTCGCTTCCACGAGCGGCTTTTCAGGAGCTGACTCCAGATTTTTTGGAAATGTGCCGTAAAGAGCAGATGGAATGTTTCTAATTTATGGGAAATAGGGCTACTTTTATTCACTAGATACTGCCCTATCCAAAAGTTAGCCTCAATCATGAAAAAAAACATTCTCTCCTTTCTACTCATTAGCTATTTACTATGTCAGACCGCAGGTTTTGCGCAACAAGACCCCCCGCGGTTAGACAATCCAACTTCATGGTCACTGGTTTTTATTCCGGACACCCAGTCATATATGAAGTTTAAACGCAACCAACCCATTCTTGATCTCATGGTCAACTGGGTGGATGAACATATTGATGCCTTGAATATTAAACTTGTCGTTCAGGTAGGGGATTTGGTAGAACAAAATGGACTCGTAAATCCCGATGGCCTAGTGGCAAACCAAACCGGAACGCAACAATGGAAAGCCGTGGCTAACTTTTTTTCTACGTTAGATAAAAAAGTACCGGTCATCGCTACAACTGGCAACCATGATTTTGGAATCGTAAACGTCGAAAACAGAGAGACAGCCTACAACGAGTATTTTCCCATAGAGAAAAATCACTTTAACCAACAAATGATCCGTGATGTCGCATTGGATGAAACCGGTATGCCAACGCTGATCAATGCCACTTACGAATTTGTATCGCCTGAGGGTAGGAAGTTTTTGATTCTGGTTTTAGAATTTGCGCCTAGAGAGGCCAGTTTGCAATGGGCTATTCAGACCGTCAATAAAGAAGCGTATCAGGATCATACCGTCATATTGCTGGCGCATTCCTATCTGAACAGGGACAGCGAACATATTGAGGTAGAGGGCTATCCCATCACGGACAGAAATTACGGAAAGGCGATCTGGGAAAAGCTTGTCCGCCCCTCCAAGAATATTCAGCTCGTTTTCTCTGGCCATATAGGGGCTCCTGATGACAAGGCGGGGCATGTCGGTTTCCGTACGGATCTCAATGCGGGGGGGAAAAAAGTACACCAGATGACGTTCAACGCGCAGGCACTAGGCGGGGGTTGGCATGGCAACGGGGGAGATGGATGGCTTCGATGGCTGGAGTTCCAGGGAAATAAAGTATCGGTAAAAACTTTTTCCCCATTTTTCCATATTTCTCCAAGCACCCGGCATTTAGCTTGGGGCACGGAAGAATTTGCCCCTTTTTCATTTGATCTTGACTGAGCGTCAAATAGGTCATTAATACGGATAGGGTTTTGAAGTTTTTCAAAAAGGTGATTTATTTTATGGAAGTTGTGGCATTAGGTAAGGTTTTTGCGTCTTAGTAGCTGAGAACTAAACCAACTATTATTTGCCATGTCGAGAATGATTACCATAGGGATGCTGCTGGCCTGGGTGTCTTTGCTGTCTTGTGATCAGGTGGAAGATCAGCCAAGTATGCAGCTATCATTGTCCAATGATACGTATTTGGTAAAGCGTTATTCGACCTTAGCTGAAGCTCCGAAGAGCAGTCCAGTTTCTTACCAGATGGACTTTATCAACGACTCTACGTTTATACTTCACCTCGACATTAATAGGCTTGTAGGAAACTATGAAGCTGCTCAAGACGGAACATTTCGTGTGAAAAGTAGCAAGCAGACTGAATCCTGTTGCGATAGTGCTTTTGCGATTGAACTCGCACAGACAGTTCTTCAAACTCAACGCTATCAATTAACGGAAGAAGGGATTACCCTTCAGGGAAATGGAGAAGTATTTTTAACGAAAAAGGGTCATCAAAAGCAATGATGGGGTTAACCAAAATAGTCATTTTTGGAGTAATCTTATTGCTCGCTGTCTCCTGTGGAGAGGATACCTTTGATGTAATTCCATGCGACGCCCAACCGACGATCAGTCAGACCCTGTTTGAAGCAGTTTCTCCGCCGGTAACTATCATAAGTGCCTCTATTCTTACAGACTGCCTGGAAATCCAGTTTTCCTATTTTGGATGTTCGGATCAGGTGCCGATCGAATTAGCCGTTTCGGAACAGGTTTCTGGGACGGATCCACCCCGCCGCGCTATGCGTGTATTTTTGACCGAGGACGGAAACTGCAACATTACCCAAGGCCAAATGGTAAAGATAGATTTGAGGCTCCTTCAGGTGGTGAACACAAGCAGGCTCTATCTTGACCTTGAAGGATGGGATGAGCCTTTGATCTATGGGTATTAATTGCGTATTTTAGGGCAGAGAAAATGCCTTTTAGCCGTGGAAAATTTATTCGAAGAGTTTAAGTGGTTTAACAAACCCGGTTTCTGGAAAGATACTGCGGATACGTTGATAATTAAAACCGACGCGAAAACCGATTTTTGGAGGAAGACGCACTATGGATTTATCCGTGACAACGGGCACTTTTTTTACCGGATAGTCAAAGGGGATTTTGTCCTTAAAGTCAAACTGTCGGGAAACTACACAGATCTTTATGATCAGGCAGGTATAATGATCCGAAAAGATGAAGAAAACTGGATCAAAGCCGGGATTGAATGGGTTGACGGCGTACAGCAGGTGAGCGCCGTAGTGACCCGGGAGTTTTCAGATTGGTCTGTCCTGCCTTGGACGGATAATCCTCCCTGTCTTTGGCTAAAGGTGAAGCGGGCAGGTGATTTTGTATCCATCGAATACGCAAAAGAGGACAAGGACTACAACTTATTACGTCTTGCCTATTTTCCTCCATTAGCCGAAGTTCAGGTAGGCTTGATGGCGGCATCTCCAGATGGAACTGGATTTGTGGTGGAATTCAGCGGGTTTTCGCTAGAAACGCTAAAGGGATAAGCATTAGGGGCAAGAGCAGCTGCTTACACGTATCCGCCCCTAATCCTTACACCGGTCAATATCCAGTAATCGTTTTCATCAAATCAAAAAACCCGCGTTTACGGACCGAATTAATGCCCCAGTCCACAGGAACACTTTGGTAGCCCTCCTCATACCCCTCGTCCTTCATCCGAAAATCGAAGTAACCCCAAGAGGCGTATGCAGAAACAGCGGCAATAAAGTTATTCCAGTCTTTGTCGAAATCAAAGTGATCATCTTCGTTGAAAATAATGGGTTTAGGGGAATATCCCTTCACTTCCCTCGTTTCCTTTACCATGGAGGGGATCCGGTTGGGATCTTTTACACCGTTCCCATGTAGAAGCAGGTAGTCGGCTGACTGAACGACGTTTGGGAGCGGGATGAATCCGCCTCCATAACTTGTACTTACATAGTATCGGTAGCCGTCTTTTTCTATTGATTTGGCCAGGTCGATAAGTTCATGAACCCGCTCGGGCTTCAGAATATCGTGATCATACCTTACATTACTTTCGTTATTGATCTCTATGAGTACGTTTCGGTAATTTTTGGAGTGCAGCCAATTTACCGCATTGCTTACTGCACGTTTGACAGCGGTTTCGTCCAGCAGTCGTTCGTCCTGTCCAAAATAAAAGAAGCCCACCATAGGTACCATTCCCAACTCATCCGCATGGTTCAAAATACGCTCCAGCCTGTACATGAAGGCGGGGATAAGTTCACCGTTTTCGGTAAATGCGGAGTTGTGCCAAGGCTGATCTCGGGAATAGCCTTCAGGACTTCCGCCCTGTAGGTTTATCGTGAAGGAAAGCATGCCATGGTTTTTCCACTCCTCCATATGCGCGATGAATTCATCCGTATTACGATCGGCATCCCATTTTCCTGTATCCGCGTACTTCCACCGGCTAACGGTTGTTGGGTTCATGTCATCAAAGATGCCTTGTACCATCCTAGAATTCATCAGCAGGCCTTCTATAGGATATTCCTTCCACTTACGGTTCGCATAGGTAGGGTTTCCGTTGATGTAAAACTTGTCTTCCTTTATTTCAACCCAGGTATGACGGGTTTGCTGCGAATAAGAGGGAAAAGAGGCTCCTGAGATCAGCAGGAAGATTGCTAAGGCGATGTGTTTCATAAGAGGCAAATTGGGTTTAGTAAGGCTGTGGTGCTATACGGATTTTGGATCAGGATGCTGATAGGGGCTTCTATAAGGCCTTCTTAGCAGTTTGGTAGCTTCTTCGTCATTAACTACGATCATTTTCACCGGATCATAAACTAAAGGCCGACCCAGTGCCATGGACATGTTGGCGAGAATGCAGCTCGCGGTAGATATATGACCCTGTTCCACATCGGCTACAGGTAAGCCTCCCTTTTCTATGGCTTCTAGAAAATTGACCATTTGCCTTCGAGTAGCCGGAGCAGCATGCAACTCCATGCCATCTTCTGTTAGGTCCTCGGGATATTCCTCCCGTTCATATAGGGCAGACTGTGTGATCGGGTCCCCTTTTCCTTGTGGGACGAATTCATATTTCATGACGGACCCTTTGAGCGTGCCTTTGTCTCCATAGATTTTAAATGCCCAAGGGTATTCTGGATCCTGTGGGGTACCCCAGCTTCTATGGGTCCATACGCAATCCAATTCATCATAAGAGAAGGTAGCGGTCTGCGTGTCTGCTGTTGTCGACATACCGTCTTTCTGTACATAAATTCCGCCAGTGGCAAAAACCTGTTTCGGCCAACCCAAGTCCAGCATCCATCGGACTGCGTCAAACATGTGCACACACATGTCACCCGTGATTCCGTTACTGTATTCCATCAGGGTTCGCCATATTCTCCTATGCGGCAGCCCCCTATAGGGCAGTTTTGGACCTGGACCAACCCAGCGGTCATAGTCGAAAAACTCCGGAACCGGTTCGACATCCGGGTTTCCATTATATCTCATGTGGTAGTAGCAACACATTTCTACGTGGGATATTTTCCCAAGCATACCTGTATCAACAATCTCTCGTTTCGCATCTACCAGATGGGGGGTGCTTCTGCGTTGCGTCCCAATCTGAACTACCCGCTTGTACTTTCTAGCAGCAGCGAGTATGGCCTCTCCCTCTATCACATCTACGGATATTGGTTTTTGCAGGTACACATGATTCCCGGCTTTGATGGCATCGATCGCGTGAAGGGCATGCCAGTGATCGGGGCTTCCAACCAACACAATGTCCAGCTTATTTTCCCGTAGAAGCTCCTGATGGTCATTGTAGGTTTTTGGTTTTTTTCCCGACTTTTGACGCGTGCTAATTAATTCCGCTGCTTGCTCTCGCTGATGTCTATCGGGGTCAGCTACCGCAATTACCTCGACGGGTGCCACTTGTATTAGGCGGAAAAGATCGCTTTTTCCATACCAACCTGTACCGATAAGGGCAACACGATAAGGCTCTTTTCGATCCATCCAGTCCATTCCGTGCGCGCCAAAGGCGGAAAGAGCAAATAACGCGGTGCTTCCTTTGATAAAGTGCCTTCGGTTAATGGGTGTCTTAGTCATTGAATTTATTGGGTTATATTTTGGTTCTTTTTTGAATAAGTTTACGCGGTCAATATAATGAATTTTTTCCCCAGAATTTTCAAAAGCATTTCCAACATCCATTAGTGGCCGTATTTTCCTGCCAATGGACACAAAAGAGGTGATGGCCCGAGACTGCATTTTTGGTAACCCATAGCCTGTTGAAGATCGACTCCGAATGTATCCACTCGGATAGACACTTCCCAGTGAGTTAGATCTATAGAGCTTACAGGTGTCATCTTGACGTTTTGTCAGCGAATATTCTGAGGTCACCTAATATATAACCATGGGTGATCCATTGGAAGATTTCCCCTTCGGCTTTTGGCTACATGTCAATTAAAACAATGCGTATGTAGGATAGTGCTACTTTTTGTAAAAGATTCATCCATTATTTAGCGGATTTTTGTCTAAGTTGTAAGCGAAAGATAAGGGGATCACAGACATGTAAAGTCCGAGCTTCGATGCGGCTATGAAACCAAACGTTATGCAGGTGATTCAGGTACAGAGGATGCTTGTAGTGAGGTATCACCATGTTATTATCTTAAAAAGCAAAACCCACCACATGAAAAAAATCAGCCGCAATACGTTTTTGAAGCAATCTATAGGAGCAGGAATGTCTGCTGCGTTTTTTTCATTGGAAGGCGTTTCAGCGCGAAATGGGGAAACACCAAAACAGCCAACGGTTCTATTTTGGAGTCAAATGATCCAGGCCAATAACGCATTTATTGAGGAGTTGATCGATCGGGGAGTTGCTGCCCATAGGTATGGAGGACGGAGTAACGGGTACAACTTTGCGCATTTGGCGGCAGGCTTTGCCTGTGAGGAGGGAGCCTTTTATAAGGCTTCCCAAGTTCTTTCGTTGCTTCATGAAACCACCGATAAGCTCATCGCTTCCCAGCGACCCGATGGAACGATCAATGCGGGCAATTTGGAATCCCCTCCGGATACGGCGTTTATCATGGAACCGGTATGTGCGGGGATAGCTATCTTAAGTCAGCTGACGGACCCACAGCTTCCCGAATTGTTGGCACGTATTAAGGCATTTGTCCTAAAGGTAGGGGAGGCGCTGACATTGGGAGGCATTCATACCCCAAACCACAGGTGGGTAGTATGCCATGCACTCGCTCGTATTAACCAACTTTATCCCAATCCTGCTTATGTAAAACGCATTGATGAGTGGCTAAGTGAAGGGATCTTCATCGACGAAGACGGACACTATCCCGAACGTAGCATGAACTATTCGGATGTAGAGAACAACGCCTTTCTTACAATGGGGAGACTTTTAAATCGGCCAGAGCTCTATGATGCACCTAGGAAAAGTCTCTCCATGACCTATTACTACATGGAACCCAACGGAGACCTTGTCACCACGGATTCCAGAAGACAAGATCAATACTCGTTTCGTAGTATCGTCGGCCAGTATCTCTACTACCGGTTTCTGGCAATTCATGACCAAAGTGGTGAATTTGCAACGATTGCCACGCTGATCGAGGGTTTCGAGGGATTCGAACGGGTAGTTGTACAGGAAGCGCTTTTTCATTTTATGGAAAATACACTTTTGCAACAACAACTACCAACACCTACTAGGCTGCCAACTAGCTTTGAAAAAGTATTTGAAACGAGTAGCCTGCTAAGAATTAGGAGGGAAAATACCTCACTTACGGTATTTGGAGGGGTCGATTGGCCTTTGATAATTGCCTCCGGGAGGTCTGTCAGTCCGAATTTTTTCAGCTATAGGAAAGGAGCGGCGATTTTGAAATACATGCGCCTGTCTTCGGGATTTTTTAGTATGGGACACTTTAGGAGCAGCGGTTTAAGGCGGTTGGGAGATTCCTATGTGTTGTACCAAAAAATGGAGGTACCCTATTACCAACCTTTACCAGCCCACTTAAGGGAAGAGAAGGGAGATTATCCGCTAACGCCTAGTATAGATGGACGTTTTTGGAGTAAAATGGCCTTTGATCAACGTCCGGTTAGTAATGTAAAGACACTAGAAACTACAGTCACTATTTCAGAGAACCAAGGGGTAGCTACATTGCTCTTTAATGTATATGGATTAGATGGCGTTGAAGTTACCATAGAATTATGTTTTGACCAGACAGGATCGTTATCTGGTGTCGTGCCAGCCCAGCAAGGGCAGGAGGATTTTTTCTTGCCATCAGGCCATGGTACATTTAAGAAAGGTGAAGATAGCATTCGGTTTGGACCTGGGATAAAGACCCATGAACGGATAAGTAGATTGGACGGGGAACAGTATGCGGTTCATTTCGGAACCCTGAGAACCTCGGGGAGCCACGTTTATCTGACGGGCACTACCCCCTTTGTCCACACCCTTACACTTGAATAAAAAAAGGGTGTCCATAGAATATTCTTTGTTACATCATTTCTTACCTACAATGTATATAAATACTTGTTCAAGCCAAAAAAATTGCTCAAATTCCCAACTAAAACCAAAAATCTAGCACAATGAAAAGAAGATTTCTCTTACCAAGCCTAGCCATTCTAGGGCTGCTATTCTTTCAAGGAACCACGAAGACAATACCGGTCTCCGAAAACCTTCATGTAGAAGAAGCCGACATGCCTGCTAACGTTAAGGCAGTGGTGGATCAAAAATGCTATGGCTGCCACAATGCAGCGTCCAAAAATGAAAAAGGTAAGGCAAAATTGGATTGGGATGCCTTTGAGGCGTCAAAAAGAGCCAAGCAGCTTGCCACAAAGGGCAAAATTTTAGAGGTGTTGGAAAGTGGAGATATGCCTCCTAAAAAATTTCTAGAGAACAAGCCCGAGGGAAAGCTTAGTGAGGCCGAGTTAGCTACCTTGATGGACTGGAGCAAAAGCAAGAAAAAATAAAATGAGTCCTCGAGTCTACATGTTCGCCGGGTTTGCCCTTTTATTAATCGGAGTCCAAGTTGTACCCAACGAGTTGCCGGCCCTTGAACTGGCAAATCAAGGCGATATTGCAATGAGTGGGATAGTGAGTGAGGAAATCGGTACGATTCTTAGAACATCCTGTTACAGCTGCCACAGCAATGAAACCTCGTATCCCTGGTATTCTTATGTAGCACCATCATCATGGCTTGTCGCGAAAGATGTACGTGAAGGCAGAGAAGCACTTAACTTTTCCCAATGGCAGGATTACGACCTGATGGAGAAACTGGAGAAACTGGATGATATTGCTATTGAGGTGGGCGAAGCGACGATGCCGATGGAAATCTATACGCTCATGCACCCCTCAGCGAAACTTGATGCTTCACAGCGCGAACGCATTGTTGCTTGGGCGGAGGAAGCCATGGATAAGGTTCTGGAGGAAGAGGAGGAAACCGATGAGACGGTAGACGAAGGAATGTAAGGTTCCACCTGTGAGGGTAAATTTGTAGGTACGTTTCTTCAAAAGGGCGCGAAATGACGCGCCCTTTTTTTTCCGCTTAATTCCGAAAATGTGGTATTATATCAGTTTAATGCTTGATTTGAAAGGAACAATTTGATAAACCCCATAGGCATGAATTATTATTTGGTCGTGTGTCTTCTCGCTTTTTTTGAACCTATTGAGGTAATCGCGCAGGGGAATCTTCCCTGGAAAAGGCATACCATTGACAATACCTCCTTTGGATCCGACGGATCTAAACTCGCCGACGTCAACAATGATGACAACATGGATATTGTTGTCGGTTGGGAGGAGGGTGGAGTTAGCAGGTTATACATAAATCCTGGGAAAGCCGGTGGTAGTTGGGAATATGTTGAAGTTCCCTCTCTAGACGTGGAAGACGCTTTCGCGGTTGATCTCGACGGTGACGGATTTATGGACCTCGTTACCTTGTCCGAAGGAAATCACCAGCGCATTACGATTCATTGGGCTCCAGATACATGGGAGGATTATTTTCATTCGGACCGGTGGATCAGCCAGGATTTTCCGGTGACGGTGGGGATGACCCGCTGGATGTTTGGGAGAGCGGCTGATGTGGATGGAAAAAATGGCATTGATTTGATCGTTGGTTCAAAAAACCCAAATGGCACCCTGGGTTGGTTACAAGCACCTGAAAATCCCCGAGACGTGAATTCGTGGCAATACCATGAGCTCACAACTGCCGGCTGGATCATGTCTATTGAGCTGCTTGATATGGATCAAGATGGGCAGAATGATATTTTACTTTCAGATCGCTATGGGGATTTGCGGGGCGTCCGGTGGCTAAAGCACCCGGGAATGGTAGAAGAATTGACAGCACCTTGGAAAAATACGTTTATTGGCGTTCAGGAGGGTGAACCGATGTTTTTATCGGTTTTTGAATTTCCGGAGGCCACCGCCACCGGTACACCTGCAATCGCGGTTCCTGACCTACAGAGCGGGTGGAAGATCTTTTACCCAGTTAGTAAAGGATGGGGTAATCTATCAATTGCCTATCCTGCTTTTGGCGGGAAAAGAGGTAAATCGGTTGTAGTAGCGGATGTAGACCAAGACGGTTCGCTAGATCTAGTAGCCTCCTTTGAAGGGGCCCAAGACAAATCAGGCTTACTGGCAGTGAATGGCATGTTTGAAAATAATCTTACTTTCACGGATATCAGTGGAACGGCGGGAGTCAAGTTTGATTTTGTTGTGTTGTTTGATATGGACAGCGACGGTGATTTGGATGTACTAACTAGTGAAGAAACTGCAGAAGATGGGAGCAAGCGAGGGCTTGGTGTGATATGGTTTGAAAATCCGCTGAAGTAAATGTTCCCGTTTTGATGAGAAAACCCTATTCTAAAAGGGTCCATTTACCGAGTGCAAGCGTATTACCTTTTGGAGTTACTTCTTTCAGTAAAAAAAAACAATAAAAAATACCCTATTTAATTTATAGCATGAGTGTTACAAAAGATGTTTATTTAGTAGCCAGCGGAGATTTGAGGCTGTCGGCCAACCGAACATGCTGGCAAGCCCAGCATGAAATGGAGTTGGCTTTGCATGCGGTATTGGAAAAATTGGGATGGAATCTGGTTCGCGGCCATGCGTTCGACCCGGAGAAAGAACACGGATTCATTGATTCGCAACGAATGGGCATCGAGGTGTTCAAGCAATTGGACCCAACCCTACCGTTGATAGTAGCAGAAAGTGTATGGCAATATAGCCACCATGTGTTGCCAGGACTGACTACCCACAGTGGGCCAATACTTACACTCGCCAATTGGAGTGGACAGTGGCCGGGCCTAGTAGGTATGCTCAACCTAAACGGATCGCTTACCAAAGCAGGAGTAGAATATTCCACCCTGTGGAGTGAAAGGTTCAACGATGATTTTTTTATCCAAAAGCTCCGTGAGTGGCTAGTTACGGGCCATATCAGTCACGACTTAGGTCATGTTAGAACGTTTGACCGGTCAACCCTTGCTCCGGAACTTGTGGAAAAAGGTAAGGTATTTGCCCAAGAGTTCAGGCACAATAAAGCCATCATGGGGGTTTTTGATGAAGGATGTATGGGCATGTTCAATGCCATCATCCCGGACCATCTATTACACCCTACTGGTATTTTTAAGGAACGTTTGAGTCAGTCTACGCTTTATGCCGCGATGCTCGAAGTTTCGGACCAGGAGGCTGAAGGTGTTTTGCAATGGCTGCTTTCCGCAGGGATGACCTTTAATTGGGGAGAAGCGGCCGAGGACCTTACGCGCATGCAGACATTGATGCAGTGTAAGATGTACATTGCGGCATTGAGGTTGGCAGATGAATTCGGGTGTGATACGATCGGTATCCAATACCAGCAAGGATTGAAAGACTTGGTGCCTGCAAGTGACTTGGCCGAAGGATTACTCAACAATACCGTTCGCCCGCCGGTGTTTAATAGCAAAGGAAAGGAGTTATTCGCCGGTAAGGCGCTTCCTCATTTCAATGAGGTGGATGAATGCGCCGGAATGGACAGCCTGATTACCTATAAGCTTTGGGATGAACTTGGGATGGTTGGTGACAATACGCTTCATGACCTTCGATGGGGGGAACATTTTACAGGAGAAGGCATTGATGATTTTATTTGGGTGCTCCTGATTTCGGGAGCCGCGCCTCCTTCCCATTTTGAAGGCGGGTATAAAGGGGCATCCAGCGAACGGCAACCTGCCATGTACTTTCGTTTAGGTGGTGGTAGTTTACGTGGTGTAAGTAGGCCGGGACATATTGTCTGGAGTAGGATATTTGTCATGGACAATCAGCTCCATGCCGATTTGGGCATAGGAGAGGCAGTTTCCCTGCCAGAGGAAGAAACCATGCGGAGATGGAACCTGACTACTCCACAGTGGCCCATTATGCACGCAAAGCTGGAAGGCGTGTCGCAAAATCAATTGATGGCAAAACACAAAGCCAACCACATTCATGTAGTGTATGCCGATAATAGGGAGAGGGCCCTAGAAGCCTGTCAGGTTAAGGCTGTCGTATTGCAAGAACTAGGAGTGAAGGTGTCTTTTTGCGGGATTTAAATCTAGAACCATCAAATCGAGCATTACGAGATCGTCTTAAATAGGAATGATTATCAAAATAAGATTCTTCTAATGCGGGATCAGCTTTACCCCGAAAAATGGATACACGTTTTGATCACCAAAATAAAAAGTATAAACTCATGATTAAACCCATTAAACTTGCCGCCTTTTATTTCTTAATAGCCGCCGTATCGTGTAAGCCTGGAAGCGAGTCCAGCCAAGAAACAACCACCTTACAGGAAGCGAATGATGTGACGGGTAATTTTTACCTTCCACCCAAAGTTATTCCAGGGGAACAGGGATATGTTCATGGAGAACTTATTTACCCATTGGATAACAAACCTACTCCGCAGGTCCATGCTTCGACCATTGTAGAGACGCCTTCAGGGATGGTAGCGGCATTTTTTGCAGGAACCCATGAAAAACACCCTGATGTAGGCATTCGGGTTTCGCGTTTGCAAAACGGCGTCTGGTCTTGGCCGGAAGAAGTTGCGAATGGCGTAGAAAACGATACGCTAAGATACCCTTGTTGGAATCCGGTACTCTTTCAACCTAAAGAGGGGCCTTTATTGCTTTTCTATAAAGTGGGTCCAAGCCCAAGGGACTGGTGGGGAATGGTAATGACTTCTTCAGATGATGGCGAAACATGGACCCGCCCGGAAAAAATCGGAGAGGACCCAGCAATTGGGCACCTATTGGGTCCCATAAAAAATAAACCCATACAGTTGGAAGACGGTACCATTCTTTCCCCCTCCAGTATCGAGTTGGAAGAAGGGGACGAAGTGAAATGGATGACCCACTTTGAGGTGAGTTCTGATAGCGGAAAAACGTGGCAAGTAATCGGTCCGATCAATGACGGAATTGCCTTTGACGCGATTCAGGCGAGCATTTTGGAACACGATGATGGACGTCTTCAGATTCTATGCCGCACACGGCAAAATGTTATTTCTACCAGCTGGTCGTCTGATCTGGGTAAAACATGGTCTGAGATGGAGGCCACTTCCCTACCCAATCCAAGTTCTGGAACGGATGCGATTACCTTGCACGATGGCAGGCATTTGCTTATCTACAACCATAGTACACGAGAAGGGGAAGAACCAAGGGGAAGAAATATCCTCAACCTTGCGGTATCGACTGATGGAGTGGATTGGCAGCCTGTGATGACCTTGGAAAATGAACCCATACCTGCTGGCTATGCCTATCCGGCGATCATTCAGACAAAAGATGGTCTGGTTCATATCACATATACCTACAACCGGGAATCAGTCAAATACGTCGTAATAGACCCCGTCAAACTTTAAGTGCTAGCCTTGGGGTTTCCCTGTCTTACTTTCCATTCATTTCCTCAGCATCTTATATAACACAATTTAACTACACTACATGATTCCTTCCCTATTGCCAATGCCCCTAAGGGGCATCGTTCCACCACTTGTCACCCCGCTTCTGGACGACCAACACCTTGATTTACCCAGTTTGGATAGAATCGTCAGTCATTTGTTGAACGGTGGCGTACACGGATTATTTATCCTAGGTACTACAGGGGAATGTACCAGCCTGAGTTACGCCATTCGAAGAGAACTCATTACCCATGTATGTAGACTCGTTGACGGCCGGGTGCCCGTATTAGTGGGAATCACCGATACGGCACCGGAGGAGAGCGTAACGCTTACGGATCACGCTAAGGCTTGCGGCGCAGCTGCGGTGGTCGCAGCACCGCCCTATTATTTTGGATTATCCCAGCCGGAACTGGTATCCTATTTTGAAAAGCTGGCAGATAGGCTTTCTTTGCCGTTGTTTTTATACAATATGCCCTCTCATACGAAGACCATGATCAGTGTGGATACCGTGAAGGTATTGGCTAACCATCCGAATATCGTGGGATTTAAGGATAGCTCCGCAAATGCGAGCTATTTTAACGCATTGTTGTATACATTCAGAGATCAACCCGATTTTGCTCTTTTTGTAGGACCGGAGGAAATGATGGCTGCTGCTGTCCTTATGGGCGCGCATGGGGGAGTAAGCGGAGGAGCGAATATGTTTCCGAACCTGTATGTCTCGCTCTATCAGGCCGCTAAGGATCATGATATGGAAAAAGTGTTAGTTCTCCAGGAAAAAGTTATGGAAGTGTCTGCTAAGATTTATTCCCTTGGTACCTATGGATCCAGTTATTTAAAAGGGCTAAAGGCAGCCCTATCCGTTCTGGGACTATGTAAAAATCATTTGGCTGCTCCCCATACGGCATTTGAGGAAGGAGAGGTTCAAGCGATCCGTACCAATCTGGAAAGTATCACCGGTCTCTAAGCCCTTCAACGCAGACAATCCGAAAATTTATGAATTTACCCCTTATTGATTTAATCGTTTTTTTGGTCTACATGGCGGGCATCATCGTGTTTGGAGCTTCCTTTTATTTCAAGGAAAGATCTGCTGAACAGTATATCACCGGGGGAGGAAATCTGCCTTCCTGGGCGATTGGAATGTCCATCTTTGCGACCTTTGTCAGCAGTATTAGTTTTTTGGCACTTCCCGGTAGCGCGTATTTGTCTAATTGGAACGGCTTTGTATTTAGTCTTTCGATTCCGTTGGCGGCGGTCCTGGCGGTGAAATTTTTTGTTCCGCTATACAGAGGGATTAAAAGTGCCTCCGCTTACTATTTTTTAGAGACGAAGTTCGGCCCTTGGGCGCGTACCTATGCGTCTATTTGTTATCTACTCACACAGCTTGCGCGAATGGGAGCAATCATGTATCTGCTTGCGCTTCCTATGAATGCACTATTTGGATGGAGTATCCCAATCATCATTGTAGTCACGGGACTGAGTGTGCTCATTTACGCCATGCTGGGAGGGTTTGAGGCAGTGGTGTGGACCGATGCTATACAAGGTATCGTATTGATTTCAGGTGCAGTGGCCTGTGCAGTCATTATCTTGTTTTCCATGCCGCAAGGACCAGCCCAGGTTTTTGCCATTGCGGCAGAACATGACAAATTTAGTTTGGGCAGTTTTGGGTTTAGTTTATCGGAGGCTACTTTTTGGTTGATCTTGGTATATGGACTTTTTATCAACCTCCAAAATTTTGGTGTGGATCAAAACTACGTACAGCGCTATCTAAGCGCAAAAACGGAAAAAGAGGCGGTAAAATCCACTTTGTTGGGAAGTCTGCTTTATGTTCCGGTCTCGCTTCTATTCTTCTTTATAGGTACGGCTCTGTTTGCTTACTATCAAGCAATGCCTGAAGCGCTACCGCAGGAACTTTTAGCTTCCGAGAATGCCGATAAGGTATTTCCGTACTTCATTGTCAATATGTTGCCGGTTGGTATGACGGGACTGTTAATTGCCTCCATCTTTGCCGCCGGAATGAGCACGGTGTCTACAAGTATCAATAGTTCCGCCACGATTATTTTGACGGATCATATCAAAAGATACCTCATTCCTTCACTTAGTCAAAAAGGAGAAATGAAGACCTTGTTAATTGCTTCTTTTACGATGGGCATTTTGAGTATTGTAGTGGCGTTGGCCTTTAACGGAGTCACGAGCGCGCTCGACGCTTGGTGGGCGTTATCGGCGATTTTCAGCGGTGGGATTCTCGGCCTTTTTCTTTTGGGTTATGTTGGCAAAAATATCCGCCAGAAGTTTGCAGCCTATGGCGTTATCTTAGGGGTGTTGATTATTGGGTGGATGAGTCTTTCGCCCTTGATTCCTGATGGGACCTTCTGGGGAAGCTTCAAAAGTCCCTTTCATGCGAATTTGACGATCGTTTTCGGAACTACAGCAATATTTCTGGTTGGCTTTTTATGCTCGGCCATTGCAAACCGAAATAGCAGTGACCCCACTTAGGTTCAGGAATTGGGATCCGCCCTGAGTGGCTGCGATGTGAAGGCAAGGATCCCGATAATGATAAGAAGAATGAAGAGGACCGCGTATTCAAAATTCAGCCAAATATCCGAGCGTGCTTTTATCTGATAGGAGCGAACGGTAAGTTTGCCTCCCTCTTCCAACTGTATATTGGACAGTTCCCGGAGATCCGTCAACACGCGTTCAAAATCAGAGTCAAACCGTCTGAGCGTTTCCTGATAATCTATGTTTTCATCTTGGCCGTTGGAAGTAAAGTAGCTTTGGATTTCCAGCTTATTAGTTATCAAATCCTTGAATTCCGCCAAGTATTCCGCCTCTTTAGGGGTAAGCTTCGTTTGCTCAAATTCATCGATCACGTCAAGAATTTTGTTATGATAGTCGATCACTTTTTGTTTTACATCCTTGTATTCCTCCATCGTTCTGCTTTCGGTGACTAGCAGGCGCATGCGAAATACCATTTCAGTTATTGAAAAAATGTGCTCTTGAACTACCAAACGGTCTTCGTAAACCGAAATGAATGCAGCTTCCAATTCATCCACATTCTGTTTGTCCACGATACTTTTTATGAATATAAGTAAAAGTATCGCTGTTAAGGCAATAGCAATCTTGATTTTAAACCTGAAATAAGCACTTTTTCGCATAGCATAATGGCATTAAATGTACGTTGTCTCAATCCGTGGGACAAGATAGTAAAATTGTGTAGTGATATCGAAGAAAGCCCGCACTTCTACAATCTTTTATGCCCCATCGGATGTTGCAGCCGGAATGGTAAAGGTAAAGGTACTTCCTTTCTCTATCTCACTGCTGACTTCAATAGTACCGTGGTTTCGGGTTAAAAAATCCTTTACGAGTATCAATCCCAGCCCCGTACCCTTCTCTCCTGACGTGCCATACCGCTTGACGTGGAAGTTGGGCTTAAATAAGGAGGAAAGGACGTCAGGACCCATACCTGTACCGCTGTCTTTTAAGGAAATTTCCCACTGATTTTCTTGGTTTAATCTGCTGGAAATTTCAATCTTCCCGCCTTCCGGAGTGAACTTAAGGGCGTTGTTTAACAGGTTTCGGATCACCAAATTGATTTGTTCCCGGTCGGCCCATGCTACAGAATTGGCTGCCATGGAGTCTATTACCGTTATTTTTTTGCTAACAGAGATCGGCTTATACAGATCGACGTTTTCCTTGACAAGTTCGTTCAAGTTCAACCTGTCCGGGTAGGTAGAGATTCCGCTCATTTGACTCTTGGCCCAATGCAGGAGGTTGATCAACGTAAAGTGAACATGCTCCACTTCGTTTTTCAGCTTGTAAGATATTTTTAAGAATTCCTGCTGACTAAGGTTCTCATCCATGGTATACTGCATGAGACTGTTTAGCGAATTTATTGGGCTTCGAAGGTCGTGCCCTACAATGCTAAAAAGTTTGTCCTTTGAATTGTTTACCTCTTCTAAATCGTTGGCGATTGATTCTATTTCTTCTTTCTGCCGGTTTGTTTCTAGGTACAGGCGTTCCAGTTCGTTTTTTTGCGCTGTAGCCATGAGCCTAGCCCTTCGTTGAATTTGGTAGGACCTTAGGGTGAAATAAAGCGCGAGGGACATGATTAAAAGGAGTATTATGACCCCGTTCCGAATTAGCTTCGCAAATTCTTTCTCCCGTTCGAGTTCTTTTTCCCGTAGCAATTGCTCTGCCTCAAACGCGCTTTTCTCTAATCCATAGGCGATCAGCAGGTCTTCAGTAACTGTTTCAGTGAATGAGTTAAATATGGAATCCTGGTAAGTCTTATGTAGTTTATGGTGTTTTAACGCCCCAATATGGTCTCCTCTAGCTTCAAGCAGTTGACTCATCAGCTTGTGGCCGTTTGAGCTATTTTGCTTTATGCCGCTTTCCATCGCAAGGGCTAGCGATTCTTCAATAAGCTGTTCAGATTTTGCTAGTTGATTTAGTCGAAGGTATACCTCTCCAAGGCCAAGCAAATCAGAGGAAATTCCATAGCGGTCATTTAATTCCCGGTCAAGTTCCAGTGCTTTTGTGTAGTTGCTGATTGCGTTATCGTAGGCTTGTTGATGGACGAATATCTCCCCTATATTAAAAAAAGACACCGATCTAAGTGATTTGTTTTTTGCAGCGGATTCATCGGCCAAAATAGCCTCGTAGATGTTACGTGCTTCATCAAATTTCTGTTCTTTTTGAAGTACCAACGCTATGTTTGCATCCAACGGCAGGATCCCTGTATTGTCTCCTAACTCTTGACGAATTTCCTTTGCCTCGTTAAAGAATTCCAGCGCGTTCGAAAGCTGCTTTCTATCTACAGCTATAAGGCCTAAGTTATTGAGTGTATTTGCGATTTCTGCGCGCAGTCCGAGCTCACGCTTGATTTTGAGCGACATAAGGTAATACTCTGTAGCGGCCGCGAAATACCCAGTTTCGTAATAGGTTAAGCCAATACTTCCGTACAGATTGGCTAATCCTGCCTTATATGATTCTTCATTCGCCAATTGTATGCCGCGTTGAAAAATGACTTTTGCAGTGTCGTAGTTGCCGTTGCGGTTATAGTAGGCCCCTATGTTTCTGTAGGCATCCGCCAATCCTTCGGAGTATCTTATATTTTCACTGATTTTCTTGCTTTTCAGTCCGTAAAAAAGCGTCGAGTCGGGGTTATAGTTGTAAAAGGACTCAGAAAAAGCATTTAGTAATGAAACATAGGCCCGGTCTTCCGCGAAACTATCGGCAGTCTCAAGCCTTTTTATTTCCTTTCTTAAACTATCTAACGCCGGCATTTGGGCGAATGAATCCAAACTTGAGAGAAGAAGAAAAAGATACACATATTCCATCCTGACAACATGCGCCAATACCCATGGCCCATTCCGTCGGATCGCTCTGTAAGCTTCAAAATAGGTGTTCCTCATCAAAATTAGTAACGGTAGTGTTAGTGTTTAGCGCGCAAGATAAGGTAAAATTGCCTGAATTGTTTTTTCAAAATACCCGATTATTGATTTTATTTAATCTGTTTATATTTCGATTTCAAACATCATACCTTTTCTTGATTTATCGGATACCCATCCCGATCAAAATCGGGAGAATCTCACAATAACAATCATCCCAATATGTGACAGGTAGGTTATTCTCGATTTCACGTGACGATAATTTGTTTCATAAAGAACACAGCTTATCCGGATCCAAAATTGGGAGATACCGTTGCGATTTGAATCGGGAGAATTCCGCCGCTATAACCGTCTTTGCATATGACGATATCGTCTTGCTCAATTTCATAAAATTTCATCACCATGATGACTAAACTCTTTTGTAAGTATAGGAAACAATACCATCGCCAGAAAGCCAATGAAAAATCAACTTCCCAAAACATAAAATTAGTTGTTTTTTAAAATAGCGTTCGCTTTGAAGCGATCCTACTCGTTTAGTTATTTTCTGACCTAGTATTGCGAAGAATTTCAACGAAATGTTTCTGTTAGTATATAAATTTAAAATATTTTTTTTTAAATCTCTGTTAAATACCTACAAATTCGTTTCTATTTTATACTACAATTTTTAGAGAAGATAGTTCACGAAGTGCCCAAAGAAATTTGGGAAAGCTCCCCTCTAATTCTCCACCTACGGCGATCTTTTAACTAATTTCTCTTTATTTGTCAAAATGAGTGAGTTAGGTGGCTGAAAGCGTGACTTAGGTCTTTTGCTTCTTTCTGCGATCAATAACGCAGCTACCTAGATGCAATTTTTTTTCGTTACGACGCAAAATTCCCAAAAATTCGCCACGAATTCAGGCGGGATATGTTTTTACCATAGTAGTGGCAAATAGTTGATTGATATGTTGTTTTCTGACCCGTCTATAGACTAGCGAGTGACCCGGAGCTTTTTTTTGCTTCTAAACTATTCATTAGTGACACACATTGATTCCCTTTTCGGTACTTCTATTTGGATTTGGAGTGTTCTATACGGCCTAATTAACCGGCAACAACAAAAAAACCTGTCCAATTGAACAGGTTTCTTATACTTGGTGATCCCGCTGGGGCTCGAACCCAGGACCCATACATTAAAAGTGTATTGCTCTACCAGCTGAGCTACGGAATCTGGTATGTGTGACTCGCTATTTCAAATCTTCTCTTCCTTTATGTTCCTTTCGTTGCCGATCCAAGTCAACCAAATTCGTTTTTACAAGCAACTATTTTAAATTGGCTTGCAGATTTAAAACTTTACGCCCCCTTCGAATGATGTGTGCCAACTCCCTCACGTTAGGTTAAAGTTGTTTCAAACGATCTTTCACTCGTAACAAAAGTGATCCTGTCAGGAATCGAACCTGAAACCTACTGCTTAGAAGGCAGTTGCTCTATCCTGTTGAGCTACGAGACCAGAAGTGGTTTTCGTGATGCCTGAGAACTCAGGGCTCTTTTTCTTCTGGATTGCTTGCGC
>WGNT01000031.1 GCA_016124425.1 Cytophagales bacterium | reverse complement strand
TACTGGAATTGAAATAGCGTAACAACAAATATATCTACAACATCATTAGCCCTTAATCGCACCATACTGGAATTGAAATCAGAAAATCTGAAAAATGGAAAATGAGTTAAAAGCACCCTTAATCGCACCATACTGGAATTGAAATAACGAATTAAAAGTTCTGGACTAAAACAAAAACATCCCCTTAATCGCACCATACTGGAATTGAAATTTTAAAACAGATTTTATAAAACACTATTAAAATTGCCCTTAATCGCACCATACTGGAATTGAAATTTTCCTGATTGACCCGGTCGGAGACATTGGCCGCGGCCCTTAATCGCACCATACTGGAATTGAAATTTGTAGTCCTTGCCGGAGATGTTGATGAACCGCTCGTCCCTTAATCGCACCATACTGGAATTGAAATATCCAAACTAAAGGGAAACCAAAATATTCAGAACATCCCTTAATCGCACCATACTGGAATTGAAATTTTATCAAAGTGCGGATATATGGAGACAAGTGTAAACCCTTAATCGCACCATACTGGAATTGAAATAAAAAAATGGTGCTAACAGCGTATATGCAAGATACGCCCTTAATCGCACCATACTGGAATTGAAATAAGAATCATTATTGCAGTTGGATTTATCCGAACCTACCCTTAATCGCACCATACTGGAATTGAAATATGATGTGCTTCGATTATGAAGAATTAAAGCAGCCGTCCCTTAATCGCACCATACTGGAATTGAAATGATAGTAAATCGTTGCAAGATGCCATTGCTAGTTCGCCCTTAATCGCACCATACTGGAATTGAAATCCTCGTAAAATATTCCCTAATGTTGCGGGTGCTACTCCCTTAATCGCACCATACTGGAATTGAAATCGCGACGGACTGCCCTTGCCCGCGCAAGGTCGTAGGCCCTTAATCGCACCATACTGGAATTGAAATGTTTGAAAACTACCTCGTGAAGAAAACAAAAGCCAAACCCTTAATCGCACCATACTGGAATTGACATAATACTCATTTAAACAGTAAAAGAGTTGTTCAGCCGACCCTTAATCGCACCATACTGGAATTGAAATAGTCCAGCCCTTCGGCAGCGGACTAGAGATGCACCGCCCTTAATCGCACCATACTGGAATTGAAATTCCTCAACAACTGCTACGGATGGCGATTCCAGTTCTCCCTTAATCGCACCATACTGGAATTGAAATTCTGAATACACAAGTCGGCCTTTTCCGGACGCGGGGCCCTTAATCGCACCATACTGGAATTGAAATTAGGATCCTCCAAAAAGGGGAGCAATACCATGACCCCCTTAATCGCACCATACTGGAATTGAAATTGAACTTCGCATGTTCCGTCGCCAAGGTCTGTCCAACCCTTAATCGCACCATACTGGAATTGAAATCTCCGAAATCCTTGATGTAATCCATTACCCTCCTGCCCTTAATCGCACCATACTGGAATTGAAATAGGGTTATAATTGTTTCGACTTTCCCTCTCACGTAACCCTTAATCGCACCATACTGGAATTGAAATTGTTGTACATCCATGAATAGGAAAATGCTGGATTTGCCCTTAATCGCACCATACTGGAATTGATATCTTGAAAGGTAAAAGTGGCAAGTGAAAAGGCCTAAATCGTACCAAATTGGGATCATCCCTCAACCCTCAACCACCAATCCTACCCTTTTCGCACCATACTGGAATTGAAATGATTCAAATCGTCTTTATGCACAGGTACATATGCAAATTATGACTATATTTGCATATATACATGTGCAAAATGGAAGAGCTACTTAATTTGTCCGCTAAACTGATTGCCAAGTCTCCAAAGGATTTTAGGCGGTATCTTTATAGCCAGATTAACTGGAATAACCGTCTAATTGGTATAAAAGGAGCCAGAGGAACAGGAAAATCCACCATGTTGTTGCAGTGGCTCCAGCAAAGAAATCTACCACAAAAAGAAGCTGCTTATTTTTCGCTTGACGAGCTTTATTTCACCTATAACAGTCTTTTCGATCTCGCACGGGATTTTTACAACAGGGGTGGAAAAGTCTTGGTATTGGACGAAGTGCACAAATATTCGGATTGGTCTCGTACTATAAAAAACCTGTACGATCGCTATGATGATCTCCAAATTGTATTTACAGGTTCTTCTATTATCGAGATCACCCGACAGGAAGCAGACCTTAGCCGGAGAATGCTGATGTATGAACTCAAGGGAATGTCTTTCAGAGAATACATGCTGTTTGAACATAGATTAAACTTGCCTACTATAACATTGGAGCAATTACGCACAGAGCCGGAAAGTACCCGTACCATATTCCCTCCTACGTTCAAACCTTATGCTTATTTTCAAGACTATCTGCGATATGGTTATTATCCCTTTTTCCAAAATGACAAAGATGGATATCATCAGCGTCTAGGACAACTCATACGCACCATTGTTGAATATGACATGGCAGAGATAAAAGGTTTTGACATAAGGCATGCCAAAAAAATGCTGCAACTGCTTTATGTTGTAGCGCAACAAGTACCCTTTAAGCCTAATATTCAAAGTTTGGCTGATAAAACCGGCATTCACAGAAATTCCATAAACAACTACCTTTATTTTTTGCATGAAGCACGGTTAATTCATCTGTTGTATCCAGAAGGAATCAGTGTAGCTACTTTGCAAAAACCTGAAAAAATATTTCTTGAAAACACTAATCTACTCTTTACTTTGTCAGAGAACATCCCTTCATTGGGGACAGTGCGTGAGGTATTTTTCAACAACCAACTCAGTGTCCTTCACAAAGTACACCAAGCAGCCACCACAGATTTTGTGGTGGACAACCAGTATTATTTTGAAATTGGAGGGAAGCGCAAAACCTCTAAACAAATTAAAGACCTAGATAATGCCTGGATCGTAAAGGATGAGCTTGAATATCCTGTTTCAAACTCCCTTCCCCTCTGGCTTTTCGGATTTCTTTATTGACAAATAAGGGGTTACAAATTTCTATCGTCGCTATCAGTTTGCGGCAAACAAAAAAAACGCGAGACAATAGCCTGGCGTTTTTAAAATATAGTGCAATTAATAGCGAATCGCTTATTTTTTAGCTTCTTCGTCCATTTTCTCTTTCAATGCAGAGAGTGCATCCAAATCCCCTAACGTGGATTTTTCAGCAGCTGGTGCCTGCGACGATTCGGTAGTTGTGGACTTTTTGCCACCTCCCGAAGGTCCCGCCGCTTTCTTGGCTTTCGTCGTGTCTTCTTTGTAAGAAGCAGAGTGCGAAAGCACAATGCGCTTGTCATCTTTAGAAAACTCAGTTACTCTGAAATCCAGAGACTCTCCAGCTTCCGCCTGTGACCCGTCCTCTTTCTCAAGGTTTTTGGTCGTGGCAAAACCTTCAAGGCCATAAGGCAACTCAAGGATGGCTCCTTTATCATTTTTAGAGATGATGGTACACTTATGTATGGAACCTGTAGGGAATACCGTTTCGAACGTGTCCCAAGGATTCTCTTCCAACTGCTTGTGACCAAGGGCCAGTCTGCGGTTGTCAAGATCCAGCTCCAGTACAATTACGTCCAACTCTTCGTTTACCTTAACAAACTCAGAAGGATGCTTGATTTTCTTGGTCCAAGATAGGTCAGAAACGTGAACCAGTCCGTCGATTCCTTCTTCCAGCTCAAGGAAGAGGCCGAAGTTGGTGAGGTTTCTAACGATTCCTTTGTGTTTGGTCCCAACCGCGTACTTCTTACCCATTTCCTGCTTGGTCCATGGATCTTCGGTAAGCTGCTTGATGCCCAAAGACATCTTTCGGTCCTCCTTATCCATTGTCAGTACCACGGCAACGATCTCGTCATTTACCTTAACGAAGTCGGCCGGATTGCGAAGGTGCTGTGACCATGACATTTCGGATACGTGAATCAATCCTTCCACGCCAGGGGCAAGCTCAAGGAACGCGCCGTAATCCGCTACGTTTACGATCTTTCCTTCTACTTTAGAACCTACTTCCAAATTGGCAGACAGCGAATCCCATGGATGAGATGTCAATTGCTTCATGCCAAGGGAGATACGCTTCTTGTCATCATCGAAGTCCAATACCACGACTTGAACTTTGTCATCCAAGTTAAGCACTTCTTCGGGATGGTTGATACGGCCCCAAGAGATATCGGTGATGTGCAGAAGCCCATCTACACCACCCAAGTCGATGAATACACCGAAGTTGGTCATGTTCTTGATAACTCCTTCCAACACTTGTCCTTTTTCGAGGTTGTTGAGGATTTCCGCTTTTTGCTTCTCCAAGTCCTTCTCGATAAGTACCTTATGAGAAACGACTACGTTATCATTAGCGTGGTTGATTTTGACCACTTTGACTTCCATTTTCTTGCCCACGTAGATATCAAAATCCCGGATAGGCTTCAAATCAATCTGGGATCCAGGCAAAAACGCCTCTACTCCATAGATGTCTACTATCAGACCTCCTTTGGTTCTTCGCTTCACAAGACCTTCGATCACATTGTCAAACTCCAATGCGTCTTCGATCTCCTGCCAAGCCCTCACCATTTTGGCCTTCTTTCTGGAAAGTACGAGCTGACCAAGGGAGTTTTCCTGCTCCTCGATAAACAAATCCACCTCATCTCCTATCTTAAGTCCCTCAAGATCACGGAATTCACTAAGAGGAACAAGCCCATCTGACTTAAACCCAATATTGATAATTACATCCTTATCATTGATACCTACAACGGTACCTTTAATAACTTCTTTTTCTGTAATTTCATTTAAGGTTTTGTCATAAAGCTTTTCCATTTCGGCACGCTCTGCCTTGGTATAGCCTTCTCCAAACCCTTTGGTTTCGTACTTTTCCCAGTTAAAATCTTCTTTATTTGACATAGAATTAAAGCCCTGACTATCAACAACCCTAGGGCCTTTGGGTTGAGGTTTTTAGTTTGATATACCCTTTATGCTAAGGGCCGTTCACCCGAACGGACTGCAAATTTACATCTTTTTTTAGGAATAGAAATATCTATAAAACAAAAAGTTAGGCAAACGGAAGCATTTCGTAACAAAAGATTCCGTTAAAACAAGGGCTATACCCATGGAGTACAAAAACGCTAAACAGGTTTTACCTGTAGAAATGGAAGCCATTCTTCCGCATGTCTTTCGGCGTACTCGGCAAGAAAATAACTTAGCGTAGGCCTGAAGGGCATTGTATGTAGTTTCATGCCTGCCTGCTCCGGGGTCTTATCCCCTTTTAAGGTATTACAGCGGTGACAGGCTGTAGCCAGATTGGTCCAGCTTGTCTTGCCCCCCTTGGATTTGGGAACGACATGGTCTATCGTGAGGTTCTTCTTGGATCCACAATACTGACAGCTAAAATTATCCCGCTTATAGAGGTTGGCGCGGTTTAGCATGACGCCTTTATAGGGGATGTTCTTGTATTCGTACAGCCGGATGACAGCCGGATATAAAAATTCCCTGTCCACCGTACGAATGCGCAGGTAATCAAAGTTGGCCAGGGAGGTAGCTTTCTGCAAGATCGTAAGCACGAGCGCCTTCTGCACGGTGACAATGGCAACTGGAGAATGGTCCAAATTGAGCACCAATACCTTTTTTTCCATTGGTTCTATCATGCAGCGATCAAATTTACACCATAAAGAACCTGATTTTTGCGGCAATTGTTTTGATTCGCCAGAGGGAGATCGAAGGTAACTACAGACGCCCTGCCCTGCAACTCCAGCAGCTTTGTAATGCTCAAAAGGCCAGGCAGGTAATAGGGTATGCAGTCCCCTTCAGGACGTGGACCCGTCCTGTTCGGACTTAGAACCGCCTCCCAACAACGCATTAAAAACCTTTTGGGGCTGATAAGCAATTTTCCGTCAGTAAGCCATTCGTTGAAGGTCCCTTTTAACATCTTTTTCTTTAATGGAGTCCCGTTTGTCATGGATTTTCTTTCCTTTTGCCAACGCTATTTCCACCTTCGCAAGTCCCCGGTCGTTGATGAATATTCTTAAGGGGATGATGGATAATCCCTTTTCCGCATACTTGGTTTGTAATTTATTTAACTCTTTCTTGTTAAGCAATAATTTTCTTTCGCGAACCGCATCATGGTTATAACTTGCTGCCATGCTGTAGGGAGCAATGTGCATTTGTTTGATATATAATTCGTCCCGACGGAAATAGCAAAAGGCCTCAGTAAGCGATACCTTGCCCTCCCGGATGGATTTGATTTCGGTTCCGGTAAGCACAAGACCCGCTACGAATTTGTCTATAAATTCGAATTCATAGCTCGCCTTTTTGTTTTTTATGTTGATTATTTTCTGAAGTGCAGGTTTCTTATTCATGAATTCCTATTTTCATCTTTGCCAAGGGGCTGATGTCTAACGGACAAAACAACCCTTTCTGATATTTAAAATGCGCTGCCATGGCGATCATGGCGGCATTATCGGTACAGTATTCCAACCTGGGGATGTAGGTGTTCCACCCAAGATTCCCGGATAGAAGTGATAGTGCATCCCTAAGCCCTTTGTTGGCGGAGACCCCGCCGGCGATCGCAATTTCTTTGATCCCGTATTGGTCAGCAGCTTTCTTGAGTTTGATCAAGAGCATTTGTATTAACGTATATTGAACCGAAGCACATATATCAGCCTTACGTTTTTCCACGAATTCCGCATCTTCCTGCAGGCGTTCGCGGAGGAAGTACAATACGGCAGTCTTTATGCCACTAAATGAAAAATTCAGTTCTTTCATGGAAGAAATTGGGAAATCGAAAGCCTTGGGATTTCCCTGTTGCGCCAGTTTATCCATAAACGGACCTCCAGGGTAGGGTAAACCAAGCAATTTGGCGGTTTTGTCAAAGGCCTCTCCCACTGCGTCGTCCAAGGTTTCGCCAATCACTTTCATTTCCAGGTAATCAGTTACCAGGACCAACTGGGTATGGCCTCCACTCACGGTAAGGCAGATGAAGGGAAATGACGGCATTGGGTCCTCAATAAAATGAGCCAACACGTGTGCCTCCATATGGTTTACCTCTATCAGCGGCAGATCCAGTGCAAATGCGAAGGATTTGGCAAAAGACCCCCCAACCAACAGTGCGCCCATCAGTCCTGGTCCCCTTGTGAATCCAACCGCACTTAGTTGCTCTTTGGATATGCCTGACTGGGAAAGGGCCTCATTTACTACAGGAATGAGATGCTGCTGGTGCGCCCTAGACGCTAACTCAGGCACTACACCTCCATATTTCTCGTGTACGGATTGTGTCGCGATAATATTATTGAGTACTTTGCCATCAGAAATCACCGATGCGGACGTTTCATCACAAGAGGACTCAATAGCTAGTATATTTACAGTCATTTATTAACCCATTGGAAAAGAAGGCGAAAGTTACGGAAATTTTGCTGAAAGCGGTGAGAATGCTTTCCAGGATTATGCTAGTCCTGCTTTTGCTCTTCCTTTTTGTCGCCGGACTACTTCAGATCCCGAAGGTACAAACGGCTGTAGCCAACTACCTTACCGAAAAAATTTCTGCGCGTACCGGCTTCCAGACACGGATAAAGGCAGTGAACATCCGCTGGTGGGACGCGATCAGCCTGGACAATGTAGTGGTGCGGGATCTTCAGGATAGCCTGATGATTGATTTGGATGAGGTTTATATCGATTTTTCCATCGGTGGACTACTGGATCGACAAAATCCAGGGTTGGATGTGGTAAGTCTTAAAAACGGAAATGTGCGCATCCTCACTCACAGCAAGGGAGAGCGGATGAATATACTGGCGTTTTTTGAGGAGATACGGTCTATGTTGGGCCCCACTAAAACGGTCAAGGACAAAAAACGTACCCGCTTCAACGTTGCAAATATCGCCTTTCAAAATACCTCCTTGGATATCTTGAATTTCACATTGACAGACACGTTGCCATTTGACTATGGCAAACTGCGGTTTAGAAACTTGAATGCGGATGCGGACGATTTTTATGTGGTGGCGGATACCGTTGCTTTCGATCTGAAAAATTTACAGGGCGAGGAAGCCACCTCCGGGATACTTTTTCAACAACTGCGAACAGATTACACCTATAGTTCCACAGGGATGGAATTCAGAGATCTTTTCCTCAAATCAAACCGGACGGAAATCAAAAATTACCTGAGGTTCAGCTATGATAGCCCTGCATCGTTGAATTCCTTCACAACGGACGTAGAGCTATATGCCAACCTAGATGAATCTATTCTAGACTTGCAGGATTTAAGGTACTTTTCCCCTAATAATCCCTCCGTAGAGGATCAGCTCGTGCTAAGCGGAGAGATTTCCGGCAAGATCAACGAATTGTTTTCCGAACAATTACTTGTACGTTTTGGCCAGCGAAGTGCGCTTTTCGGAGCTTTTCAGATACAAGGATTACCGAATGTTGCCGAAACCTACTTTAATCTCTCGCTAATCAATTCTACCCTACTCAGCAATGATTTAACCCCCTATGTAAGCGCTGCGGCCCAAAAAGAACTCAACAAGTTTCGGGAAATCCGGTTTGATTCGGACTTTGCGGGGTTTCTGACAAAATTCACAGCAAACGGTGACTTCCGAACCGGCATCGGGCGTATGCGAGGCAGGGTAAATTATGAATTGAAAAAAGATATTCCGACCTATAACGGCCGTATTGAGGCAATTAATGTAGATATAGGCGTCCTGATGGCAGACAGAGAATTGTTTCAAAAAGCAAACTTCAAAGGCAACATCCGTGGAACGGGACTTAACACCGAGACAGCGATTATCGAACTTAATGCCGATTTCAAAAACATCGGCATTAATCAGTACCAGTATACCAACATCAACACAAACGCTACCTTTGGACTTGAACTATTCAAAGGGCAACTCAGCATAAACGATCCAAACTTGGTCATGGAGGTCGATGGCACGTTGGACTTAAGAAACAATAAGGATTCGGCAAATTTGACAATGCGGCTGGATACAGCTTTCCTGCAGGCCCTGAACCTAGCCGACCGTAACGTGTTTCTAAGCGGAAGCTTCGAACTGGACACAAAGGGCATTCACTGGGACGACATAGAGGGCGTGACGCGCTTTAGGGACGTACTGGTCAGCTACGAAGGAAGGGACTTGTTTTTGGATTATTTTCTCTTCCAGTCCCTTTTCACGGACGATTCCAGGGTTATTTCCCTGAATTCCGATTTATTAGTGGCAGGAATATCGGGAAAATTCAAGGTGGAGGAACTCGCAAAAGATGTCCAAGAGCTTTGGGAGGACTACTTACTGATTCTTACCAATGAATCCCCTCCAAAACGGTCCTATTCGGGCGAGAATGAAGATTATTACATTGATATTTTCGTAGATCTAAGGGATCCAAACCCGATCATAAATTTGATTGCGCCAAATATCTACCTGTCCCATCAGACAGCGATAGAAGGGGCATTTTACCAAACAGAACAAAACACCGTCTTTAACTTTTTCTCCAGCATTGACACGATCTACGTAGACGGCAATTTCTTTATTGATAACAATATTGATTTCAATACATCAAAGAGAAAAAATTCGTCGGATGTCTTAGCTTCTTTTTACCTGTTTTCGAAAGAACAGCAGCTGAGATCAGGTATAAACTTCCACAACTTTGCACTGGAGGCCATCTGGAATGAAGACAATGTGGATCTTACCTTGGGGATCGATCAACTAGCCACAGAAAGTTATGTGCGGCTAACAAGCGGCATTCATCTGGAACCAGGAAGTACCTCCATCATTGTCGAACCGTCGGAGATAAAGCTGCTTGAGGACTACTGGGAGTTCGACGGAAATAACAGCATCGTAATCCGACCGAATGAACTTTCCTTTAACAATATTCGGCTCTTTCACGAAAACCAGTATATCTCCGCACAGGGAAAGATCAATGCGGACCCGGCAGAGACTCTCGATATCTCCATTCATGAATTAGACCTTGATTTTCTAAATTCGTTTGGGCTGAAGAGCTACAGAGGTACCGCAAACGGGGCCATAACGCTTACAGAATATAAGCGCAAGGAAGGATCAGAGGGGAACTTATCCATCAAAGACGCTTACATAGATGATTTCTTAATAGGAGACATAGAAGCATCGGCGTATTACGACGAAGGCCAAATCCACGTGATGGTAGACAACTATGTCGATGCCCGAAAATCAATCGAAATTCTGGGAACTTGGGATAACCTTGACGGCAGCCTTGAAATGACCGCCTCGCTGAATGATACGAACCTGTCAATTGCCGAACCGTTTTTCGGAGCGTTGGTATCTGAACTGGGCGGCAGCGTAAGTGGCAAACTTACCATTGGCGGAACGCTGCTACAGCCGGAAATTACGGGACAGGCGTTGGTGAAAGAAGGATTACTACGTTTTAATTACCTCAACACATACTATCAGGCGGACGGGAATGTAACCATGGAGCCCAATCAGATCAGCTTCCGAGGGATCACGCTTAGGGACATCAACAACAACAACGCCAACCTAAGCGGGGGAATTACCCATGATAATTTCAGCAATTTTATCATTGACCTTACGGCGGACTTTACCAATTTCCAAGTGCTAAACACAAGCCTGACGGATAACGAACTATTCTATGGAGCCGCATTTGCGTCGGGAGATCTTACCGTGTTTGGACCGTTAAATAACCTGGAGATTACCGCCAACGCCAGTTCGCAGCCTAATACCCGCGTGTTTATTCCGATTGGAAGTACGCAAGGCCAGTTTCAGGAGGATTTCATACGCATTATCAATGTATATGACACCCTTCAGTTTATAGAAGCGGAGCGGTTGGATGAGGGCTTGGCGCTTAACAACATGATGATCAACCTGAATCTCGACCTAAATCCAAATGCTTATGTGGAAATCCAAATTGACCCAAAAACCGGCGAAACCATCCAAGGAAGGGGTAGGGGCCAGCTAAATCTTAACGTGGATACGCAGGGCAATTTCAACATGTACGGATCTTATGAAATCGTAGACGCGTTGTACAACTTTTCACTGTATAATATTATCAATAAGCGGTTTACCATCGAACCAGGGGGAAGAATCTCATGGTTTGGTGATCCCTATGCTGGGAATATGAGCATTCGTGCTGCCTATGAAGAAAATGTCTCCATGTTTGGCCTAAATGCCAACAGCAGCGCCAATGAATTCCAGACGGCCGAATTGAAACGGAGGTATCCGGTAAAAGTCATCATGGATCTGGAAGGGCAGTTGTTGTCTCCTGACATTTCCTTTGCCTTTGACTTTTCGGCGTTTCCGGAGGGTAGCGAGTTGCAGACGACCATTTCCGCCTTCCAGAATCGGATAGCCAATGATGAACAGGAAAAAAACCGGCAGGTATTCTCGTTGATTATGTTGCGCCGCTTCTCGCCGGAGGGGCAGTTTACAGGGGCTGGAATCGGTTTTTCCAACCTTAGCCAGCTGATTTCATCCCAGCTGAACAACCTTATTGCACAGGTAGACCAAAACCTGGAAATAGATTTTGACCTTACCTCTCTTGATGAAACCGCCCTTGAGACCTTTCAGCTTCGGGTGGCCTATACGTTTTTTGACGGAAGGCTTCGGGTGGCAAGGGATGGTGGATTTACCGATCTACAGGGCAATGCCGATTTCAATACCATCGCGGGAGACTGGCAGGCAGAATATCTGCTGACGGAAGATGGAAGATACCGCATGAGGGTATATAACCGAAATAATTTCAATACCCTCACGGCACTCAACATCAATAACCGGGCACCAAATACCTACGGAGTGTCCCTTTCACAAAACCTGTTATTTAGCTCTTTTCGCGAACTGTTTCAAAATTTCGGCCGAAAAAGCAGGGCAATTTATCCCTTTATGGATGATGATGAATCCCTTCGCTATGACTTTGAAATCAGGCTGGATGACATTGCGCCTGAACTCTTTAGACCGGATCCCTTAGAAGAACGCCCCGCGATCAATATCCTGGACAAACCAAGAAGCAAACCTATTCCTTAAAACAATTTTTTTACATATCGATTAGGTATATATATGGACAAAATAACAGTGTTTTGGTTTCGGCGGGACTTACGGCTTGAAGACAATATGGGATTGTACTACGCGTATTCCCAAGAAAAGAACGTACTGCCGCTATTTATTTTTGATCGCGAAATACTCGATAAACTGGACGATAAAGAAGACGCGAGAGTAGCATTTATACATACCCAAATAGGCCGTCTACACGAGGAACTGCGTGACTATGGCAGTACAATCATCGTAAAATATGGAACCCCCTTGGAAATATTCGGTCAGCTCCTCGTCTCCTACACGATAGAGGCCGTCTATACCAATAGGGACTATGAACCTTACGCCAAGGAACGGGACAAGGCAGTTGGGCAACTGCTGAAATCCAACGGCATAGAACTGTACGATTTTAAGGATCAGGTGATCTTTGAAAAGGATGAAATCACCACAGAGTCAGGCCATTTCTATAAGGTATTTACGCCATATAGCAAACAATGGCGGTCAAAATTCGCGGGTATCTCCTATGCCGAAGTTACGTTAGACAAAAGAAAAAACACCTTTTTCCAGACCTCTCCCCTGCCCCTCCCCAGCCTAGCGGACCTCGGATTCAAAGTAAGTGATGTACCTATACCTCCTCTACAGGTGGATAGGCCGCTTATAGAATCCTACGACAAGACCCGAAACTATCCGGCACTGGAAGGCACCAGCCGATTGGGTATACACCTTCGATTCGGAACAATAAGCATTCGGAAACTCGTCCATGAAGCAGCAGCACTCAATGAAACATACCTTACAGAATTGATCTGGAGGGAGTTTTATATGACCATATTGTATCATAAACCGGAGGTAGTAAATAATGCCTTCAAACCCGCCTACGACCGGATACCTTGGAGAAACAGCCCTGAGGACTTTGAGAAATGGTGCACTGGGACAACAGGTTATCCGCTTGTAGATGCCGGCATGCGCCAATTAAATGCCACCGGATACATGCACAATCGCATACGTATGGTAACGGCCAGCTTTTTAACAAAGCACCTGCTACTAGACTGGCGTTGGGGAGAAGCCTATTTTGCCAAAAAATTGTTGGACTATGAGCTGGCTTCAAACAACGGCGGCTGGCAATGGGCTGCGGGCACCGGCACCGACGCCCAGCCTTACTTCCGGATATTCAACCCAACATCGCAACTGGAAAAGTTTGACAGGGAAAAAAAATACGTTAAAAAGTGGGTGCCGGAATATGGTACCGCTTCCTACCCTGAACCTATGGTAGACCACGCTTTTGCCCGAAAAAGGGCCTTGGATACCTATAAGGAGGCGCTGGATCAGTAACTTGTGCAAAGGGATCAAAGACTAAAGGATATAAAAACGAACCCAGCCGCTTACAGTCATACGGGATTATTCAGGTGCTCGGTACCTCATCATGAGCTAAATCCCTTCCTATATACTGTAGTAAATCCCCATTTTATGGTGTACTTTACATATTCGTTGAGAAACTAGAAAAGGAACAACATGAATATCGGAGATAGAGTAAGACTTCTTCATGGGAAGGAAGAAGGAGTAATCACCAAGATTTCAGGAGGAGGACAGGTAGAAATAGAGATTGAAGATGGCTTCAGAATACCAGCTTTGAAGTCGGAGGTGGTAATCATAAGCAACGCAGAAAAGGAGTTTTTCGGCACACCAGAGGAAAAAATAGCCGCCATTTCCCCTCCTGGTACCAAAAAACCCGGTACGGACCATGCCGAGGGAATCTACCTAGCGTATGTTCCCTACAACGATCAAAATCACGGCATATTCTTAATCAACAATACCAAACGGGAGATGTTGTATGCGGTCTCGGAAATCTTCGGGGAGAACTCCAAAACTATGGGAGCTGGCGTCGCCTCCTCAAATGCTTACTACAAGCTGGATGAAAAGTCCGTCCAGCATTTTGAGAACTGGCCGCCGCTCTTTATTCAGATCATCCCCCTCAATGCCCGCGCTGAAAAAACCCAGGCTCCCTTCGAACGAAAAGTGAGCTTCAAGGCATCCTCTTTTTTCCGAAGCAAGCGTCAAGCCCCGGTAATGTACAAAGATGCCTACCTTTTCCAATTAGATACCCAGATCAAAGATCTTGACATCACACAGCTAAATAAAGACCTTAATCCGGAGCGGGCAGATGCAAAGCCGATAACCCAGCAATTTACAAGGCCTCCAAAAGAAGTTGATCTACATATCGAGAAGTTGAGTAATTCGCATGAATCCCTAAGCAATGGAGAAAAAATAAAACTTCAGCTGGAAATGTTTGAAAAAAACTTAAATTATGCCATCGCTAGCGGCATGGATGAAATAACCTTCATTCACGGTATTGGTAATGGAGTTTTGCGTAAAGAGATCCACCGCTATCTTAGCCAGTTAAACCATATTAGCTACTTCAAAGATACGCATAAAAGCAATTTTGGGTATGGAGCTACTTTGGTCAAAATAAACGGGTAACGTATGATACTGCAAAAAAAAGCCCCAATGCTCAACCTCTTCGAGGCTGAACTCGATGCCGGCAAAACGTTATTCTCTGAACTGGCAAAAAAAATCCGGTCAAAAAAGGCGATCCTGTTGGAGGAAAAACTTTTTTTCTACCAGCTTTTCCTTGAATTGATTGGTAAGATTCATTTTGAAGAAAAAAAGCTGAGCCTGAAACTTTTTTCGCCATTTGACCAGCTATATCGGCATCTGAAACTTGTACATCATGTACGTCTGATTCGAGATGCCTTTGAAGACGATGGTGATGTCCCCCTCTCACAGTTCGCTGCCTACGAAGCAGATTTAGAAGATGACAAAAAGCGCGTCAATAACGAGTTGTTTGAAACGGTGATCTCCGCGCCGCTAAAAATTTGGGAAGATCTGTATTTGTCTGTCTATCCTTTTGTCCGACAACTTACCCATTTTCAGGTCAATACGTCAACTACCCAGCTAATCAACGACGAGATTGCATTTTCCCAGATTAGAACAAAGAATGAGCTAGATCCTATAGCCTTGAAAGATGTATATGAAAGCCTCAACAAAATCATGGCAATCGAAAAGGTAAGGACAACCATGGGACTAAACCCAATATATACCGAAGAAGTACACGCGAAAATTAATTTGCTCACTGGCAAGCTATACGAGTGGTATAAAAACCACTTGTTTTTCCAACACCTTAGCCATTTTTTACGAGATAAAGAACAGATCGAAAAGAAATACCTCCTGCTACTGAAAACCATCAAAAAGAACCACAAAACGCTGACTGCAGACGTCGTAGAGCAGTCTACATTTCTTTATACGCACATCTTACGATGATACCTATGCAAAAGCCGGCCAAGTAACCAGTCAGACCTTTTCGAGCGCTTGTGCGATGTCATTTTTCAAATCTTCCACGTCCTCAATTCCAACGCTAAGCCTGATCAGAGAATCTGAAAGCCCTACTTTATCCCGTTCCGCTTTGGGGATACTTGCGTGTGTCATTGACGCGGGATGCCCGCAAAGCGACTCCACACCACCCAAGGATTCTGCCAACGAGAAATAATGCAGGTGCTCCATCAGCTTGAAAGCGGATTCCTTTTTGTCGTCTTTGAGGTTGAAGGAAATCATGCCTCCGTAATCTCGCATCTGCCTGCTTGCGACGGCATGATTTGGATGGTCTTCAAACCCTGGCCAATACACCTTCGCAATCTTAGGATGATTCTTTAGGTAGGCAGCTATGGTCTTTCCATTTTGGCAGTGCCTATCCATACGCACATGAAGTGTCTTGATGCCTCTCAATACCAAAAAACAATCCTGAGGCCCCGGAACTGCCCCGCAGGCGTTTTGCAGAAACGCCAAGTCATCGGCAAGTTTAGAATCATTGACTACAATAGCACCCATGACTACGTCGGAGTGACCGGCGATGTATTTGGTAACGGAATGCATGACAATATCTGCTCCCTGATTGAGTGGATTCTGCAAATACGGTGTGGCAAAGGTATTGTCTACCGCCATCAAAATCTGGTGTTTTTTAGCCACAGCTGCCACAGCTGCCACATCAATGATATTCATCATGGGATTGGTGGGCGTTTCAACCCATAGTAACTTAGTATTTGGCGTGATATACCGCTCAAGATCTTCCGGGTTATCCATGGAGACAAACTGAAAGCGAATGCCGTACTTTTCAAATACCTTCGTAAAAAGACGATAGGAACCCCCATATAGATCATTGGTACTGATAACCTCATCACCGGGCTTCAACAGCTTCAGAATCGCGTCAATCGCCGCAAGCCCGGAGGCAAAACATAACCCATGTTTTCCATTTTCCAATGCGGCCAAATTTTGCTGCAAGGCGGTCCGCGTCGGATTATGGGTTCTGGAGTATTCGTAGCCCAAGTGATTTCCTGGCGATTTCTGCACGTAGGTGGAAGTCTGAAATATCGGTGTCATTATCGCGCCGGTGGAGGGATCCGGAGTTATTCCTGCATGGATGGCTTTCGTTCCAAATTTCATAGTGGTCACTTGATCTAGGGTAATTAGGTTCTGTTAAAATGAATTTGCAATCACAGTCACAATAAGCATTCCAAACCACACTTACCAGCTAGGAGCTTATCTATTGCTGTGTTTGCTGCAATGTATCAAATATGGATAAAAAACCGTCGTTAATCAAAAAAAGCGGAGACATTTACAACACATGGTATGCAACCTGCATATAGACTTCGCGTGTTGAATGATTCCCCTAAATCCCATCTTTCGTCATCTATTTGCGCTTTTTCGTACGGATGATGCCGGATTTTTACTATAAACAGCAGTTTTTGTGGAGGGGGGACTGTTTTGTACCGACGAGGTTACTCAGTCGTTAGTTTCGGTTAACACTTTAGGGGTTTTGACTAGGACAGCATGACGTATTTTTCACCGGAGATTACAGTTCGTACCGGGTTTGTTGAGACCTATATAGTAAGCCTGCCTTTTGTAAGCGATTGATAACGTGTTCGTGTCAGAAGGAAGGTAGTTCGGAAAAACGCCTTCTAGCCACCTCGTTCTTTTCAATATCCACCTCAAAGAATGTGTCATAGTCCGATGGATCAAGCTCATTAAACAGCGAATCCGGATCCTGAAAGTAATTCGCCACTTGGTAGATTGAATTGGAATGCCCAACTACAACAGCATCACCTGAACCAGACTGGATAAGATTGACCAATCCATCGTGATTCTGTACGTCATATTCGGTTATGGGAAGTTCTAAGATACTTGAAAGGGGACCTACAGTACTGCGGGTCCGAACGGTTGGTGTACTGTAAATAGCCTTTATCGGACGTGACGACCATAGGTTGGCTATACGATCGGCACGTAGCTTCCCTTCCTGCGACAGCTCGGGGTCATCGCCGGAGCTTAGCTTTTCGGCATGGCGTATGATGTATAGTTTTCTGCTGGCGTTGTTCTGACATCCGAAAAACATCAGTGGGTATATGCCGAGTATAAGTATGCCGATGAGGAATGCCTTTTTACCTAACAACATAAATTAGTTAGTTCTATTCGTTTTCAATTCGGGTCACTTTATACCCTTCGTATTTTAACAGCTGTATTAGCCCTTGTTCTCCTCCCAGATGCCCAGCACCGACGGCAAAGAAGACAGGTCCCTTTTTCATCAGCTCTCCCATGGGAGCGATCCAGTTCTGATTTCTGTTGTCGAGTAGGATATCTTGATAGTCCCTATATTCGGGACTATCTGCCACCATTTGCACAAGTTGTCCAATCTCCTCTCTGCTATAGGCGCGGATAAGCGCTTTAAACTCCTGCCGCCCTTTTTCTAGGTCGCCGGCATACTCGTAAAAACTCCTATACTGATCGGCGAGCGGTATCTGATCAAATATTGAAAGCTGATCATCGACCGACTCTAGACCTAAAATTTCCATTTTATTCGACTTAGCGATCCGCATCAATTCGTTTTCGTAGGACTTCGTGTCGCATTCAAGTAAGTTTGGGTAAATGAGCGACATAAGCATAAAGGGACGCATATTTTTTAACATGGCAATGTCCATACCCGTACGCTCCATGAGTAGGCTTCTGGTTTGCTCATATTCCTCCTCGGTAAGAAAGTCGGTGATGGTCTCGCCCCCTTCATTGTGCATCTTGGCCATCATGGAAAGTGCCAGAGAGGGGTCGTCCATATCCACTTCCAAAATAAGTGTCTTGGATTCCTTTAATTTCAATTCCAGCTGTTTGCCTAAGCGAAATTCGTCTTCACAGATGAGGTGTATCGTGCCAAAAAGGTAGGAGGGGCGGGATAGTCCGTTGCCGGATATCTTCCAAAACACGCCCTGCTCTTGAGCCATGACGGTGTTGCCTAGGAGAATACAAAAGAGGGTAAACCAAAAAGGCTTGTTCATAGGTTCGTTTTTACTCAAAGTCAACGAACGACTTAACCACTAAAGGTATTGTCCAGATGTTGATCTTTTGCTTTTATTTCTTCAAATTCCAAAAATTGCTCCCAAAACGGGTCCTCCGGCAGTGCTGCTCTAAGGAACAATTTTTCTTTTTTTATGGGATGTTCAAACACTAAGCGAAACGCATGCAGGTTAATGCTCGCGTCTATATTCGGTTTGGAGAAACCGTATTTGACATCGCCTCTAATCGGACAATCCATGGCCGCCAGTTGTACGCGTATTTGATGCGGTCTACCACTAACTGGTCGTACCTCCACAAGCCAGTGATCATTTAGGGTTCCTATACGCTTATAGGTAAGTTCGGCTTTTTTCGAGTTTGCAACTTCCTTATCGTGGGCAGTGACCACGTTTTTTTGTTCATCTTTGGTGAGCCAGTGGGTGAGTTTTCCCTTTTCTTCTTTCGGTCTTTTTTTCACCACAGCCCAGTACACTTTATGAATGTCCCGTTTTCTGAATAGTTCGGTCATGCGCTCAAGGCCTTTGGATGTCCGCGCAAAGATCACAAGCCCACTAACCGGCCTGTCCAAGCGGTGAACAGGGTGCAAAAAAACTGCGCCCGGTTTATCATACTTTTTAGCTATGTACTCCCGGCAATAATCCGTTAGCGTTTTATCCCCAGTCTTGTCTCCCTGCACCAAGATACCGGCCTTTTTATTCACAACCAGGAGGTGGTTGTCTTCATAAATCACGTTAAACGGTTTTTTCATTAGTTCAAAACATTTGGAACAGGTATAAAGGTAACAAAAAAGAACCGCGATATCACCGGCTACTCCGAAGTGAATCGGAATTCGATCTCTGGGAAGTTATCCTGAACCATCTGCAGCCATGCTTTTGTTTCTGCCATAAACACCAGTTTGCCGTCCTTGTCCCTGGCTATATGCCGTTGTTTGGACCGGACAAACTCATCCAGCTTTTTCTTGTCCGCGCTGTAAATCCAACAAGCCTTATAAAGGTTCATCGGGACAAAGTCGGCTGTGGCGTTATATTCGTTTTTCAGACGAAACTGAATGACTTCAAATTGAAGTTGGCCTACCGTGCCCACTACTTTCCGCGCCCCGATCTCAAACGTAAACAGCTGTGCCACCCCTTCTTCCATAAGTTGCTGTAAGCCTTTTTCAAGCTGTTTTGTTTTCATGGCGTCCTTATTCACCACCTCTCTGAAAATCTCAGGAGAAAAGCTAGGGATACCCTTAAATTGGAGCTCTTCTCCCTCAGTGAGTGAGTCGCCGATTTTAAGATTCCCCGTGTCATACAAGCCAACAATATCCCCTGGGAATGCCTCGTCGACGATTTCTTTGTCTTGGGCCATGAATGACGTGACGTTAGAGAATCGCAGCGCCTTGGTTCCCCTTACATGGTTGTAGGGTTTATTCCTTTCAAATTTGCCGGAGCAAATCCTGAGAAACGCAATCCTATTCCTGTGCTTCGGGTCCATATTGGCGTGGATCTTAAAAATAAACCCGCTAAAATTTTCTTCATCTGGCTTAACCTCCCGCCTTTCCGTCTGTCTACTTCGTGGTGATGGCGCTATCTTGATAAATGTGTCTAGCATTTCCTGTATCCCGAAGTTATTGACAGCGGAGCCAAAAAACACCGGAGCAACCTGCCCACTTAGGTACCCTTCCGGATCAAAATCAGGATATACCCCTTCTATTAGCTCCACGTCGTCCCGAAGTTGATTTGCTAAGGATGTGCCCACATACCTGTCTAGTTCCGGGCTGCTTAGATCCTGGATAACCTTACGGTCATCGCTTAACTTCCGCTGGCTTGGGGTAAACAAGTTCAGTTGCTTATCATATAGGTTATAAACACCTTTGAAAGACTTCCCCATGGATATGGGCCATGAAAGCGGCCTCACCTGGATATTTAATTTTTCCTCCACTTCGTCAAGAAGCTCGTAGGGATCCCTTCCTTCGCGATCCAGCTTGTTTATAAAGCAGATGACGGGAGTATTTCGCATCCGACATACTTCCATCAGTTTTTCAGTCTGAATCTCTACCCCCTTCACACAATCTATCACCATGATGACAGAATCCACCGCCGTCAATGTCCGGTAGGTATCCTCAGCAAAATCCTGGTGACCAGGAGTATCAAGCAGGTTAATTTTTACTCCCTTGTATTCGAAACCCATCACCGAAGTCGCTACGGATATACCCCGTTGTTTTTCGATTTCCATCCAGTCCGATTTAGTGGCTGTATCTATTTTATTCGATTTGACCGCACCTGCCGTTTTAATAGCCCCACCAAAAAGCAGCATCTTTTCTGTCAGGGTGGTTTTTCCTGCATCTGGGTGGGCGATAATGCCGAATGTCTTGCGTTTTTGGATTTCCTGTGTTAAACTCATGAACTTACGGGGGATATTTTCAGCGTGCAAAGGTATGTAAAATCAAGGAGAAAGAAAGGATCACGTAAGAGTAGTTACCGTATCCTTCTAAAGTATTAAAGGTTGCCAGCCTTTCCCACTGATACCCTTATCCGCCCCTCATTGATGTGTGTAAGGAATGTCTACAGAAGTAGGGAAGGAAATTCACCGATGCGTAGACGAGCACTCAGGAAAACCGGCAGGGCAGGGCTAGCGAAATCCCGCTTTTAGTCGTAATTAAAAATAGCGTGTAGAGATAGCTAAAGGTTATTTCAGTGTGTGTTAATTTTTGACGTCACTGATCTGCCACGCCCAGTAAGACTACCCGAAAAGTAGTGCCCTTTCCCAATTCCGAAGTATTGACAAAAATCCTTCCCTTGTGGTACCCTTCTATAATCCGCTTGGCTAAAGTAAGCCCCAGGCCCCACCCTCGCTGTCGGGTGGTAAAGCCAGGGTTGAACACCTTTTTATACATGCTTTTTTCCATGCCTTTGCCGGTATCGCTAATGTCAACGAACACGTATTTTTCACTTTCTTTTACGATATCGATCTGGATTTTCCCCTGTCCCTTCATGGCGTCTACGGCATTCTTACAGATGTTTTCCACCACCCACTCAAAGAGGGACTTATTCATCATGGCATCAATATTTTCTGCATGACTGTTCAGATGGATTTCAACTTTGCTGGATATCCTTGGTCTCAAATAGGCGATGGTATCCTCGATCACCTGATAGACATTTTCAGGTTTTATGACAGGTGTACTCCCAATATTACTGAATCGCTCGGTAACCATCACCAGCTTTTGCACGTCCTTGTCAAGCTCCATGATCACTTCCTTATTCTCCTCCCATACCGGGGAATTCTTGAAGTAATCTATCCACGCCATTAGCGACGCCAATGGAGTTCCCAATTGATGGGCTGTTTCTTTGGTTAGACCTGCCCATAGCCGGTTTTGTTCGGCGACTTTCGATTGATTAAACAAGGCATAGGCCAGCACTCCGAATACCATGATCACGGAAAGCTGCACATAGGGGTAATATTTCAACCTGGTAAGCAATTCCGAGTTGCGGTAATAAATGTAGTAGTCGTCCAGCAGTTTAATGGGTTCATAGACCGCCTTCATTTCGATAAGCTCCGCCCTCAGTTGTTGCTGAATTTCTTCCTCTGTGCTGTTTTTTTTGAATTTTATGTTCTTGTGTTCGTACGGATTCCCCGCTGCATCTGTCGTGATCACCGGAATTGACCGGTTCTCCTGTATGATGTCCTGAAAAATAAACGTAAGGTTCTCTGTATTGACCGACGCATATTCAAGGGCAGAAGCATACAAGTCGATCTGTCTCCTCTCCCTTTCCTTGAGCTCTTCCACCAGCGTATTGGTATAGTAGATAGAGCCTACACTAATAATGAGCGAAAACCCAAAAATGACCCATTTCACCTTCCCTTTGTTCTGATACAAGTCCAAAGTTGCCAAATCCTGAATTTTATTTTTCATTGTAAAAGGTTGGATGATAGGTATTTAATTACCCCAACCACGAGGGTTGGAATAAGCAGCTATAGTGGTTGAAACGGGGGAAATTTTCTTTAAAACAGAAATAAGGCTGAAGTTATTGTCTTGTAATTTACGATTATCCTTCAAACCCATCAGTTTTCTTTAATCCACCTCCAAAGTGTTCTGTAATTTACCTTGGTCCCGTGCACTAATATACCGATTTTATAGATTTTTCCGGCAGACCATGTCGTAAATAAAAAGCCTAGTACGAGTAGGGAGATTGAAAGGATAAGCTCGGAAATGGGAACACCGAAGCTAACCCTTCCCATCATGGCAACGGGTGAGGTGAACGGGATAACCGAAAGCCAATAAGATACTCGGCTATTCGGGTCATCAAGTACAAAGATAAACAACCCCATATAGCCAATGAGGAGCGGTATGGTAACCGGAAACATAAACTGCTGCGCGTCAGAGGGACTATCTACCGCTGCTCCGATCGCCGCGAAAAAAGCTCCGTAAAGCAGGTATCCACCGACAAAATAAATCAGGAATGAGAACACTAAGGGAACAAAATCAATTCCTTGTATCATCTGAATCATCTCAGGCAGCTCTGAACTGCTCTCCATCCAGGCCATATCTACCGAACCGGTTTGTTCCAACAGCTCCTGTTGGGGCATCTTCATCCCAAAATAGCCCATTACAATGGTGGACACCACACTGATAAGTGCAATCCAAATTAAAAATTGGGTTAGCCCCACAGCACCTATTCCGATGATTTTCCCCATCATCAATTGGAATGGCTTCAACGAGGAAACCAGAATCTCTACAATCCTACTTGATTTTTCCTCAATTACGCCTTGCATAATCTGATTGCCGTAGACAAAAATAAACGTGTAAATCAGAATTCCGGAAAGAAACCCTATGGCATAGTTGACTACAGAATTTGAAACAGCCTCATTGCCCGTCTGCCCGAGTCGAATCGAACGGATACTTACAGATGTTTTCAGCTTGGACAGAAGCTCGCGATCGACCCCGGAGTTTAGCAATTTTAGTTCTTCTATCTTGGATCTAAGCGACGATTCCAATCCGGAAATGACCGACATCCCCGGCGTTTCCCCAGCGTAGAAGGTAATGCCTTGAGGAGAAGAAAGGTCTATTTTAGGAATATGCAAAAACCCGTACCGACTACCGTTCTGTACCATTTCCTTTGCTTCTGCCACTGAAAGGCTTCCGTAGGAGAAGACGAACAGGTCATTACTTTCAAGGAAAAATTCCCGGTTTTCATCCACTACTTCGATGAACCGAGCAGAATCCCCTACCGTATCGCTCATACCGATCCAAAGAAAAATTCCCAAAATGGACGGAAATATAAGGGGCGTCAGGATTGTAGCAACGATAAAAGAGCGCTTTTTCACCCGGGCAAAGTACTCTCGTTTTACGACCAAAAAAATCTTATTGGGCATGGCTTTCCGTTATTTTTTGGATGAAAATCTCTTCTATGCTAGGGATTGTCTCTTCAAAGTGCAATACTTCCCCATAGTTCATCAACTCGATAAGGCGTTCATTTGGAAGCTTTCCTTCCAGCGAAATCGAAAAGGTAACGCGATCTTCTTCTGCGACGTAATCTTCCCAAATCGGTAAAACTACCCCCTCTGCAGGACGGAGGCTGACGGTAAACCGGCTAGTCTTTGCGGCCTTTTTGATAGCCTTTACAGGCCCGTCCAGAATTTTCCGGGAGCGGTTAATCATGGCGATGTGATCGCACAGCAATTCAACCGACTCCATGCGGTGGGTAGAGAGCATAATGGTGGTTCCTTGTCGCTTCAATTCCAAGATTTCATTTTTGATGATTTCCGCATTGACCGGATCAAAACCGGAAAACGGTTCATCAAGAATCAATAGCTTTGGTTCATGAATTACTGTCGCGATAAACTGTACTTTTTGGGCCATTCCCTTGGAAAGCTCTTCCACTTTCTTGGCCTTCCATGAAAGTAAGCCAAGCCGCTCGAGCCAGGTATGGATTTTCGCTTTTGCCTCCGCTGATTTCAGTCCTTTGATTTGTGCGAAATACAACAGCTGTTCATCGACGCGCATCCCCTTGTAAAGTCCCCGCTCTTCCGGAAGGTAGCCGATATTTCGAACGTGATTCATTCTGAGGGGCTCCCCATTGATGGTTATTTCCCCGGAATCCCTGTCGATGATCTGATTTACTATTCGAATCAAGGTGGTTTTTCCGGCTCCGTTTGGGCCTAAAAGACCAAAAACTTTCCCTTTTTCAACCTCCAAGTCGAAGTCTTTTAGCGCGACATGGCTGCCATAGGTTTTATTTAATCCTTTAATGGAGAGAATTTGCAAAATGATCGTGTTAAAAATTCATGGGTTGTATCAAACCGGTTGCGAATGCTATTTCAAAGATACTGATCCAACTGAAACATCAATCAAAAATGTCATTAGATTTTTGGCATCTGGCGAATACCCCTTACTTACTAAAGACTTATCATCTAACTCTTTCAAATACGAAGGTATATTGGTTCGGCACATGGTGTGATTCTTTATTTTGACGATATACGGATGCTTAGCTTCCGGTAGCGTGATGGTAACCGAGCCGGCGCCGACAATAGCGGAAATGGTACTTGGCTGTGCCATCAGATCTGAAAATGACAAATTAACGGTTCCGTATTTGACATCGATCAATGTGTGATGTGCATTGGAATACTGCAATTGATCCGCGTAAAAGGAACCCATATTGATGCCTACACTGAGGGTATCCATGTTCACGGTATTTGGGATATTGCTTGTATATCCAAGAACCACGTCCGCGGAAGCCGTACGGATCTTACATCTGGTAACCGGAAGAAAAGAGAGATCCAAATTTGCTTTACCGATTCCGAAATTGAATGTCAAGTTGTATAAGAAGTTAGCATCAAGACCTACCGTCCATTTATGGTCGAAATCAGTATCATTGTTAGAAAACAACCGATACGAAAGCGTTTTGCCTAGGCTCTCAGATTCGACGTTTCTGTGGTCTATAGCAGCAAAGAGTACACCGCTTGATATATGGTGAGTAAAGGAAGGAAGGATGTTGACCTTTCCCAGTTTTGCGGAAGCATGTATGGGATTACCGGAATGCTCCCTGCGTACCCTTGTAATTCCCTTATAACATGAAAAATCAAGGGACACCAATCCAAAACCTTCTTTCTCGACCACGGTAAACTCCTTATTGATCTGAGAGTAAACCTCAGCATAGAAGTACTGGGACTGGATCAACAAGAATACAACGATAACTTTACTAAGCATACGCATTTGTTACGTTCCGGAAGAAAAAAAGGTTTTGGAGAGAAAAGATAAAGCCAGGAGATTTTCCCGGCTTCCTTTCTATTAGAAGAACTCTTTTACTTTATCAAAGATACTTTTTTCTGACTTACCCGGATTTGGACGGAAATTTTCCGAATCACGAAGTGACTCAAGCTTCTCCCGTTCTTCCTTACTTACTTGCTTTGGTGTCCAAACATTTACGTGAATCAACTGATCGCCCTTTCCGTAGCCATTAAGCTCCTTTATTCCTTTCCCCTTAAGACGTAAGATTTTACCGCTCTGCGTCCCTGGATCCAGCTTGATTTTTACCTTTCCGTCGATCGTCGGCACTTCTAGGGAGGCCCCCAATGCTACATCTATAAAACTGACATATAGGTCGTATACAACATTTACGCCATCCCTTATCAACACTTCGTCGGGGATTTCTTCAATGACGATTAATAGGTCACCCGGCACACCCCCGGGGATTTCGTTACCTTTTCCGGAAAGGCTTAGCTGCATATTGTCACCGACGCCGCCAGGGATATTAATAGGGATGATTTCTTCCCGGATTACTAGCCCATTTGCATCGGCTTCGAGTGGTTTTTTATCCACGATCTGTCCGCTACCAGCACATGAGGGACAAGTGCTCGCCGAGACCATCTGGCCCAGCATGGTATTTACTACTTTTTTGACCTGTCCAGATCCATGGCATGTAGCGCAAGTCTTAAAAGTAACGCCGTCAGCAATCATGTGGCGCTTTACTTTGATTTTCTTTTCTACACCATTAGCCAGTTCCTTCAGATTCAGCTTCAACTTGACGCGGAGATTTGTGCCTTTCTTGGTTCTTCGAGAGCTGCCCCCTCCGAAGAAGGAATCAAATCCACCGCCGCCGAAAATGTCTCCGAACTGTGAAAAAATATCTTCCATATTCATGCCGCCGCCGCTGAACCCGCCGCCGTTCACGCCCTGATGACCAAACTGGTCATAACGCTGACGTTTCTCCGGATTGCTCAAAACCTCGTACGCTTCGGCTGCTTCTTTGAATTTTTCTTCTGCTTCGGGATTGTCAGGGTTTTTATCCGGATGGTAGGCAATGGCCATCTTTCGATACGCCTTTTTAATTTCCTCCGGACTTGCCCCTTTTGTGATACCTAGTATTTCGTAATAATCTCGCTTTGCCATAACTTTTAGTTTCCTATCACAACTTTTGCATACCGGACCACCTTATCTCCAAGCAAGTAGCCCCGCTCTACCACATCTACAATTTTCCCCTTTAGCTCTTCGCTGGGTGCAGGTATTTGCGTGATGGCTTCATGCATCTCTGCATCAAACCCCTTCCCAACCAGATCCTGCATTGGAGTAAGGCCTTTGGAAGCCAGGATTTTCACCATCTTATTATATATAAGCTGCCGTCCTTCACTAACCTTTTCCCCAGTCTCCCGCTCTTCTGCCTTAATGGCTCGTTCGAAATCGTCCAATACAGGGATAAGTTCCTGTATTACATCTTCGGAAGCCGTCTTTATCAGGTCAAGCCGCTCCTTGGCAGTCCTTCTTCGGTAGTTTTCGAATTCGGAATAAAGCCGCAAATATTTCTCCTTTAGCTCCTTGTTTTCGTTGGTAAGCTTTTCTTCTATGGAAAGTGACTTTTCGTCTAAATTGTTTTTCACTTCATTACTTTCTTTTGATTCTGCAGCATTAGCCGCATCTTCGGATGCCGTAGCATGCACCATTTCTTCTTGTTCTAGGTTTTCTTTCTCCTCCATAATTTTAAGTAAGTTATAAAAGTCTCTGACTCACGTATCAATTAATTTGCCACGATACGATTACCTGACAATCTGACATTATTCCCCTAACGTTTGCCAAATCAAATCTTTAAGCGTTGGCAGGTTATATCCGGTAACCGAGGATATGAATACATGCGGCAACTCCATAGGGATTTCCTTTTTCAAAGCAGACATCAATTCATCATCAAGTAGGTCGGATTTTGACACCGCCAAAAGGCGCTTCTTGTCAAGCAATTCGGGATTAAATTTACCAAGCTCTTTCAACAGTATCGTATATTGGTCACCTATTTGGTCCGCATCGGCCGGAACGACAAACAACAAGATAGAATTACGCTCAATATGCCTAAGAAAGCGTATCCCCAGTCCTTTTCCTTCAGAAGCTCCTTCGATGATCCCGGGAATGTCTGCCATTACAAAGGACTTGTCATCCCTATAACCCACGACCCCAAGATGTGGTACAAGCGTCGTGAATGGATAATCTCCGATTTCAGGTCTGGCTGCCGAAATACTTGATAAGAGGGTGGACTTTCCCGCGTTTGGAAACCCTACTAAACCCACATCGGCAAGCAGTTTTAGCTCCAGTATAATCCATTCCTCTATTCCTTCTTCTCCTGGCTGGGCAAAGTGCGGAGCCTGGTTTGTCGCTGTCTTAAAGTGGTCGTTTCCCATCCCTCCTCTGCCACCTCGCGTAAGGATAAATTCCTGTCCGTCTTCTGTGATTTCACATCGCACTTCGCCGGATTCGGCATCACGAGCTACCGTTCCTATTGGCACTTCCAGGATCATATCTGTGCCATCCGATCCTTTGCGACGACCTCCTTCTCCTCCTCGACCTGCCTCGGCAATGACATGCTTTTTATATTTGAGGTGCAATAGGGTCCACAGTTGGGAATTTCCACGTAGGATGATATGGCCACCACGGCCGCCGTCTCCTCCGTCTGGCCCTCCTTTTGGGACGTGTTTTTCTCGCCTGAAATGTACCGAGCCTGCACCTCCAGCCCCAGATCTGGAGCAAAACTTTACGTAATCTATAAAATTCGATTCTGACACAATGGTATTAAATTGATGGTTGATTGATCAGTCACCGACGTTCAAACTTGATACGGCACTGTTTCTCCTGACCCTAAAATGAAACAGGCTAAGCTTGTATGCTTAGCCGCTTTCATTATGCAAATTTACGGTTTATTTTGGACAATCAATAGGAATCAACTACTTCACAAATTGCGTTGAATATCTCGTCAATGGAACCAACCCCCTCCACCTTAGTCAATTTGCCTTGGGATTCAAAATAAGAGGCAACCGGTAGCGTTTCATCGAGATAAACCTGAATACGCGTGTTGATTTTGGAATCGTCCTGGTCATCGGCTCGCCCGGAAGTCTATCCTCTTTCCTTGATTCTCTTTCGCAGTTCTTCTTCTGGTACTTCAAGCGATATCATCCCGGAAATGGCCATTCCTTTTGCTTCCAATAAGGTGTCCAACGCCTTGGCCTGGGCAACGGTGCGGGGAAAACCGTCAAAAATAAACCCGTTTGCTTCTTGCGTAGCATTGATCTTGGCATCAACCATTCCTATTACAACTTCGTCAGGCACCAGACGTCCTTCATCCATGAATTTTTGGGCTAGTTTCCCCAACTCAGTTCCTTCACCCAAGTGCTTTCTGAACAGATCGCCGGTAGAAATATGATCTATCTTGTATTTTTTGATCAATTTTTCACTTTGAGTTCCCTTTCCCGCACCTGGAGGTCCAAACAAAACGATATTAAGCATAGTTACACTTTTTAAAATTTAGTTAATCAATCCTTTAATTGAAATATTTCCGGCATGTTTCTTCCGAGACCATCAAAATCCAGTCCGTACCCAACGACAAATTTATTAGAAATAGAAAAACCTAGATAAGTAATTTCCACCGGTTCCAAGAGCGCATCAGGCTTGTGAAGTAAGGAAGCTATTGCGATACTTTTCGGTTTTTTCTGAAGAACAAGATCCCGAATCACAGCCATACTTTTGCCCGTATCGACAATATCTTCCACAATAATGACGTGCCTTCCCGAAATTTGGTCTCCAACCCCCAAATGAACGTTAACCTCGCCACTTGATGAAGTACCTGAATAGGAGGCCATCTTTACGAAAGAAACCTCTATCTGCAAGTCGATCTTTTTCACTAAATCGGAAAAAAACATAAACGCACCATTGAGCACACCAACCAAGATAGGTGGTTCGGAGACGTAATCCTTAGTGACCTGAGAAGCAATTCTGTCGACAGCCCCTTGGATAGCTTCTGCACTGAGATAGGGAACGAAGGGCTTTTGGTGTATGAAAATCATCTAATACGCAAAAATCGTTAGGGGTTGTCCATCACACAAATGTATTACTAAAGGGGCAATAAATGAAATCTGTTGGCTATTATAGTACCTTTAATAAATATTCATACATCAGAACCATTGCTTCAAGATCCTTCATCGAAACCCTCTCCAAAGCACTGTGAACACCATCCTCCGGCGCACCAATAAAGCACCAGTCAATCGGATATGGAGATAGCTGAACTTCCCTTCCGTCACTGCTGCCGATTGCCTCCACTTCAATTTGATAAGGAATCCCGCTTTTTTCAGCCAAAGCCAATAGCCTGTCGACAAAGGACCGGCGAGGAATATTCCGGTCTCTTATCGAAATAACCACCCCATTGTGGTGACTAACTCCCTCAGTTACCCACGTTATATCAGAAATCAATGCCTGCTTAATATCCCATTTATTCTCGCAAAATTTCAAAATAAGGGGTATAGAACCTCCTCCGTGTTCTTCATACGTGGAGAAAATTACTAAGCCGTTTTCTAGGGTTTCACATTGCTTCAATGCGTTATAGACCCCAAGCCGATTGTCTAAATAGGCCGCTTCGATAAATTCGTCGCTAATGCATACTTGCTGCTCGTAGGTAAGGATCGTTCCGGGGATTATTCCCCTTTTGAAATCATGAAATAACGCATCTTCGATAATTTTAGCGGTACACCTAATAGGCCCAAATGCGTCCTCGCCTACCAAAACATCTCCTTCCTGCACTTCCGGTCCGCCGATGGGAACTAGCTGATTTTCATACCTAGCCATAAATCCCACGGTGTCCAAATGCGCAAAAATGGCAGTACGTGGCACGCCAAATGCAAGAACAATGTTGTCCTGTAGCGCTTCTCCAAAAAATAATTCCGGTGTAACCTTCCATTTAGATCTACGTTGTAACACGTAGTCAACTAAAAAACCGGAAAAGTGGGATTCACTCCCCGAAACGCTTGGAATTGCTAAAATATCTTGCAACAACTTTAAGTCTGGCATAGTTTATGGTATTTCTTCGTTAAAATTTCGAATTATAAATTTAAAATTATAAAACAAAAGCTAGATAAGTTTAGAGTTATGATAAAAAATCATACATTTGTATCTTAAATTCTACTTCGAAAATATTCTCAATTCAATCAATCTAAATCTGAAAAGTGTAAAAAATTTTTTATCATGAAAAAAATAATACTATCAACACTTATGGCAGGTGCCCTAGTCATGGGCACACGGGCACAGGACGACTTCAATAAGTGGTCTATTGAACTTAACGGAGGCTTTAACCATGCCCAAGCTCCAGTTACACCAACCTACTTCCCAGGTATCGTATTGGGTCACGTGGATTTTGGAGTCAGGTATATGTTTAACGACAAGTTTGGAGCTAAGCTTGACTACGGATTCGGTACGTTTTCTGAACAGAATGACACGAATGAATTTTCAACCCCCTACAACAGAGTAAATCTGCAGGGTGTAGCAAATTTAGGAAGGATAATGAGTTGGGAATCGTTCACAAGAAGAGTCAATTTATTGGCGCATATGGGAGCGGGTGTAGGACAGGTAAATCCTGATGCATCAGACATGAATGATAATGTCTTCAATTTGATGGCGGGACTTACTGGCCAAATAAAATTAAGCGATCGGATTGCGTTGACTGGAGATGTGAGCACCATATTCAATGGAAGGCAGATCATTACATTTGATGGAAATACTCTTGTTCCACTTACGGATCAGACCTATCAGGGACCGGGTGCAAACTGGTGGACAGGTACGTTAGGACTGAATTTCTACCTTGGAAAGGGTTCTACCCATGCAGATTGGTACATCGCTGCTGACAAGTATGCGACTAAGGAAGAATTGTCCAATCAGATTGGAGAGATCAAAGATATGCTGAAAGATTCTGACGGCGATGGTGTTCCCGACTATCTTGATAAAGAGCCAAACACCCCAGCTGGTGCTCGCGTAGATTCTCATGGAAGAACACTTGATTCTGACGGCGATGGTATTCCTGATCATTTGGATAAATGTCCATTCGTTCCTGGTCCTGCATCACTTGACGGATGTCCTCCGCCAGACACCGTTGAAGAGGTTGATTACTTGCTGAAAGCAATTAATGATGGTTATGTGAACGTGTACTATGCCTTCGACAGTGCTAAGCCACTTGCATACTCATCTTCAGCTATCGGATATGTTTCAAATTTCTTGAAGAGAAATCCTGGAGTGAAGGTAGAATTGAAAGGTTATGCTGATGAGCTTGGACCAGAAAACTACAATATTACATTATCTGAAAGAAGAGCAAAAGCTGTTTATGATATCATGATAGCTTCTGGAGTAGACGCTTCTAGGCTGTCCTACAAAGGATATGGTGAAGATACAAGCGTAGATAAAGGATCCGCAGACGCTCGCCAGTTGGCAAGAAGAGTAAGCTTCGAAATCCAATAATCTCCCCTTTACAAATATTAAAACCCGATCAATATAGATCGGGTTTTTTTGTTTAATTTCGTCCATGTTTATTCTAAATCAACAAAACTCTATTGCTACCCATTTCGTCGCAGAGCTGAGGGATGTACATCTTCAAAAGGACCGTATCAGGTTTAGAAAAAACCTTGAGAGACTTGGAGAGATAATGGCCTATGAAATTTCGAAAGAAATGACCTACACATCCCATGTTGTCGAAACGCCCTTTCAGGAATTGCCTATACCGCTTATACAAGTGCAACCTGTAGTTGTCGCCGTTTTGCGCGCAGCGATTCCATTTTTCCAAGGGGTATTAAACTTCTTCGATCAGGCGGACTGCGGTTTCATCGGCGCGTTCAGAAAGGAGCATGATGCCGATGATCGCATAGAGATTGAACTCGGATATAGCGGGGCACCTTCCCTTGAAGGAAAAGAAGTCATACTTGTGGATCCTATGTTGGCAACTGGGAAATCGTTTGTGACCAGTATTGACGAATTAATGAGCAATGGAAGACCTACAAAAATTCATTTTCTCTCTGTGATAGCCTCTCCAGAAGGAGTTTCATTTATCTCTAATCACGTCGACTGTCCGTTTAAAATCTGGACCTGCGCACTCGATGATCACTTGAACGAATTCTCATACATCGTGCCTGGACTTGGCGATGCAGGGGATCTTGCCTTTGGGCCAAAACTATAATTACTAGTATTTCATGATGAGTTATATTTTATTGACAGTAGGGCTTGCGATCTTACTAGTCGGAGGAAAGGTATTGGTAGATGGTGCAACCGCCATCGCCGCAAGATTAGGTTTAAGCCCTGGGTTGATTGGATTGACTGTAGTAGCATTTGGGACATCCGCTCCGGAGCTTTTGGTAAGCGTGACTGCGGCATTGAAGGGTACAAGCGATATCGCTATCGGAAATGTCGTTGGATCCAATATTTCCAACATCACGCTAGTGTTGGGAATAAGTGCTGTTATCTTTCCGATTTTCATCGCACGGTCGACCTTAAAACTTGATTATTCATTTACGCTCATTACGACGATCCTTTTTTACCTTCTTTCCTGGAATGGAATCATAAGTTTAATTGAAGGCATCGTTCTTTTCAGTTTATTCATCGCGGTCAATTGGTACTTCTTCAAGAAAATCGAACGCGTTGAAACCCCTGATGATACGCTACTTTTGAAGCAAAAATCAATAGGATGGGCTGTTTTGATGATTATTTTGGGGGTAGTCGGATTGTATTTTGGCTCTGAGCTCTTTGTAGATAACGGGGTACTTATTGCGGCCTATCTCGGCATAAGCGAACGCGTCGTGGGAGTTACTGTAATAGCAATTGGAACAAGTTTGCCGGAACTGGCTACTTCTGTGATTGCCGCGTTGAAAAAGGAGACCGATATCGCGATAGGAAATATATTAGGGAGTAACATGATGAATATACTCTGCATAATAGGCATCACGGCAATAGTCAAACCCATCGCTGTATCACCCTTGTTTATTACTACGGACTACCTCTGGATGATTGGGTTAACGCTTTTGCTTTTTCCGTTGATGCGTTTTGGATATTCTATATCAAGGATCGGCGGAAGCATTCTACTGACGGGGTATGGTCTCTACCTGTACTTTCTACTATGATCGACTACGTAGCTACCTTTCTAGGCATTTATTTGTTATGCCTTTTTAAGTTTATCGCAGGGCCTGTTCTAGGCGCTGCCGCTGGTTTTTCTGTTTTTGAAATCGAAGTAGTCACTGTGGCAGGGATGATGACTTCCGTTGTTGCATTTACGTATTTAGGTGACTGGATTAAAAAGACTTGGACGATAAAGATTCGAAAAAATAACAGACGGTTTACAAGCAGAACAAGAAATATTATCAAAATCTGGCAAAAATTCGGCGTTTATGGCATTGCTGCTTTAACGCCCATCTTCCTAACGCCAATAGGGGGTACCATACTTTTGACGTCATTTGGAATCCCAAAACGCAAAATTCTTACGTCGATGTTTGTAAGTGCCGTCATATGGGCACTTTTTTTTGCCGTCTCGATCAAAGAGATTCTACGCATACCTTTTTTCAATACGTATCTGACTTTTTAAAAAAAAAACCAATCCGGGTCGAATGGCCGGATTGGTCGGTCAATTATTTCAGGTGTCATTCCTCCCAGATCATAGAAACTCCAGCAGGCCCTTGCAAACGGCGAAGGCAAAACCTGTTACTGTACGTTTACAATCTCGGCGCTTAACTTGATAGGGGTAAACGGTCTGATAAGATCAATTTGCTCTCCTTTTTGGAAGAGGTCTAAACGAATATCCGATGGGATGATCTGAATGGATTCGTCATACCCAGCAAAAGAATAAGCCAGTACCTCAATTTTTGCCTCTTTACGGATACCCTTTAACCCATGCTCCAAAAATTGCAAGTTCTCCTGCCTTCCTAAGGTTACATTTGGTCTGTTAGTTGCATTAGACTCGAAAGCAACAGTTGATTCACCCAAGTGGAATAATTTAAAATCGAATGTCAGTATATCGGTGTTTTCAGTGAGTGCTTCTTCGGGATCTCCCGCCTCAACGATTCTCCTATATATCCCGTCCCGAATTTTTTCATACCCTTCTAATTCATTGGCATCTATATAATCTAGGATCATCTGTTCCTCCCGCGCCTTTAACTCCGCTTCCGTATATTTTCTGGCAAATTTCAACTTCATTACCAAGTTTGAATTTGGCAGGATAAGTTGTTGGTAGCTGTAATTACCGAAGGCCAGGTAGGAAGGGGAATACACCATAACCTCTTCCCCGACTCGGGACAATCCAGCTGCATAGCCGATTATAGTAGGCCAAATTCCGTCTATCGATTGCTTAAAAATGACCGGATCTTTTGTTTCATCTAAATAGGATTTAATCAATTGCCCGTCCAAGCTCTTGATTTCGAAATAAACGCCTATATAATCATTGTTTTCAAATTGATCCGCATCCGGCATTTCTTGTGTTTTGTTGTAAAAAAAACCAGATTGCACTTTCGTGGCATTTATTCCATTTGCATCGATGTACCTCTCCAATGCCGCATTATCCCGTTCGATGATTCTGTCCAACTCCGACTCCGTTTCTTGGAGGCAGCTCGACGTTAGCACTAGGATAAAAAGGACAGTCAGGTAATTAAACGTATTGTTCATCAGTAAAATAGGGTTTTGTTTAGTTGATTCGTTAATGTTTTTGCAGCGGGATGCGTCATTTCCCCAGCTTAAAGTTCATTCTCATGTTTAGGCCTCCAATGGAAAATTGCTGATTTGCAAAGGTTAAGTTTCCTAGTGGCAGCTTGTAAAACGGTTCAAGGGAAAGAAACATTCCATCGCTGAGATTGTATTCGTAACCGACGGAGAGATTCAACATCCCGCCGACATCCAGGCTGTTGCCTGCCCCATCCGGGGTATAAACCGAGGTGAAGCGTTGTACAGAAGGTGCGAAACTTAGACCATCTGCCGAATTGGTAAAAAATGAATTTGTTTCGAATGTCTCCGTTGCTTGTTGGTCAAGATACACCATACTGGATAAACCGGTTATCAAAAAGATGTCGGCATTTTTTCGTTCTAAAACTCGGTACTTAAGATTTACAGGGATATCCAAACTGGCAAAATTAAGACGTAATTCTGACCCAATAAAATTACTACTCGTTCGGATGGCAAGCATGTCCATATTTTGAACCGGAGATGCGTAGGAAGACATCTCGGTAGCCATGCCTTGGGTGCGGTTTGGCTCCATACTCATTCTGGCGTAGTTCACCCCCACATCAAGCTTCAGCCTTTTGGAAAGCGAAATCTCAGACATCACTCCAGCACCAAGGTTCATGCCCCCCGTTGTATTGCTACTGGCTTGGGGAGAGACCATTACGCCCAACTTGAATGGACTGGAACTTTCTTTTCTTGGGGATGAAGGAACGCTACTTTCCGCTTCCGAAAGCCATTGATTGATAGTTGCACGGGCCTGAACAGGATCCATTGATAGAGAATCCTGGCCTGAAATAAGGGGAGCGACTGTTTCAATAGTGTTATCCACGATTGCCTCTAGAAGATCATTCAACTGAACCTTTTCATCCACCGGGAGCTCAGGTTGCGTTGTTTCCGATATTGAATTTATACTATTGTCCGGACTTTCTTCTGCAAAGTCGTTACCCGCGGGCTGCTGTTGAGACCTTGCTTGGGTAGTACGACTTTCTCTGCGATCTTGTCCAGCTTGGGGGACAGTGCTTATCGCCATTAATGAATCTACAGGCTGGATTATTTCCACGGTAGCTTCCTGTTCGGAAAGTTCTTGGTTCTCGGTAAGGGTCCTTTCGGGGGAAACCTCCCGGAAACCAAAGGGATCTAGGACTAGGACAAGAAAGAGACTGGCAGCAATACCTGTAGCTACCATTGGCCAATAAAGATACCATATAGGCCTTTTTGGTTTAAAATAAACCGAAGCTAGCTTTTCCCACTGCTTGGGATCAAAAGGCGCTTCATCCTTCCTGAAGGAGGCTTTGATCCGCTCCACCAACTTCCTATCGAACTGCTCTTTCATCCCTCGTATAATTTAATGCGATTATTTTTTCTCTCAACTTATCTTTAGCTCTTGCAAGGTACGTTCGGCATGTACTTGAAGGAATATTCAATGTTGCAGCAATTTCATCATGTTTATATCCTTCTATTTCATACATATTGAAGATAACCCGAAGTATTTCAGGTAACTCCCTTAATAGACCCAAGATATCTTCATTCGAAAGATCATCAATAACACTCGGGTGAGGAGTCTCGGCATCGACCGTACTAATATCCAAAGCTCCCGAATGTTTGAGCCCCTTTCGGTAATAATCCACTGATGTATTTACCAGGATCCGCCTGAACCACCCTTTGAAGGCGTGTTCGTTGGTAACTTGATCCATTTTATCAAAAGCCTTCATGAAGCTATCGTTTACGATTTCACACGCCTCTTCCCGATTCCCCGAGTAACGCAGCGCTATACTCATAGCGTAGCCATAAAAGTGCTTATATAGCCTTTCGAGTGACCGGGGATCCCTGCTTTTTGCGTTTAGTATGAGATCTTTCTCCAACAGACTGCCGTTAATAAACTAGTTTTTATAAAGACGAGTAACTTTCCCAAAACGCTACAAAAGTCGGTAATATTTTTCGAGTGTTCAGGAAAACCCAATTTATTATCCAAGATTACGGCACTATTCAAGGGTTGACGAAAAGAACTTGGCCAACCTTTTTTGATCCTCGATAGAATCCCTTATTTTTAAAAGCTTATCCATAACAAAATGGAATAAAAAAGCGTTAAATTTCTGGTATTAAACGGGAAATTAAGTTGAAGTCGGGCATTATGTACCTGTCACAAACTTAAATGATAATAGCCTCGAAATCCTCACTATTCTGATCGTGTAAGGCTATGGAAACAAAAAATAAACAGATGAGATATTTAGTTGGTTTAATATTGTTTTTGATGCTCACTTCGTCTCTTTACGCCCAAAGGGGCGACGCAGGCAACTATGAGTATGATAGGGAAGTACTTTTTGGAATAAATAAAAACACGAACGGCGGGCTTATCGGAGGTATTAGCCTAAAAATTGGCTCATCAATAGATGACAATCTCTATCAGTTTTTTCAAGTCGAGCTGGTCAACGTCAAAAATCCCAAGGAGGTTAGGTACAACACCACGCTAGGAAACAGCTACATATTTGGAAAATCAAACTACCTCTATTCTATTCGTCCCCAATATGGCAGGGAAATCGTCATGTTTAAGAAGGCGCCCCATCAGGGGGTACAGGTCTCTGCATTGGGAGCAATAGGACCAACACTTGGTATTATCGCCCCGTATTATATCGAGGTGTATAAGAGCAGAACTGAGACCATAAGGGAACAATACAACCCGGAAGTCCACCAAAGTAGGTTTGATGTTTTGGGTCCAGGTAGACTTTTTGAAGGCATAGGTGAATCCGAAATTGCTTTTGGAGCACACGCAAAGGCGGCATTGGCCTTTGAGTTTGGATTTTTCAAATCGAATGTGACTGGGGTGGAACTTGGTTACCTTTTCGAGGGTTTTAGTAAAGAAATTGAACTTATGCCTACGACGGAAAACCGACAGCTCTTTCACTCTGCTTACTTTACGTTGTTTTATGGGTTTAGAAGATAACGTTATTTTTACTTTCGGCGGCTAGCCGAACTATTGAGAAATATACATTATGATAGAATTGCCGGTAATATCTGAGGAAAGTACCAAACGCAAAAAACCTGATTGGCTACGGGTAAAACTTCCAATAGGTAAAGAGTATGCAAATGTCCGTAAACTCGTTGATGAGCATAAACTTCATACAATTTGTGAAAGCGGTAATTGTCCAAATATGGGAGAATGCTGGGGTGCCGGTACTGCTACCTTTATGATTTTGGGCAATGTTTGCACCCGCTCTTGTTCTTTCTGTGCCGTCGCAACTGGAAGGCCACCTGAATATGATACGGACGAACCCCGCAGAGTGGCTGAGGCAATACGTTTAATGAAAGTCAAGCATGCCGTAATCACGTCAGTCAATAGGGATGAACTAAAAGATAAAGGTGCCGAAATATGGTATCAGACTGTCGTTGAAACAAAGAAACTTTCACCAGAGACAACGATAGAGACGCTAATTCCTGATGTTAAAGCAAGTTGGGATGCATTATACAGAATGATCAGTGCCGGACAAGAAGTAGTATCCCACAATATGGAAACAGTGGCGAGCCTTTACCGAAGGGTAAGGCCCCAAGCAAAATACGATCGCTCATTGGAGCAGATCAAACTAACAAAAGCCTATGGAAAGCGTACTAAAACAGGTATCATGCTTGGGCTAGGCGAAAAGCAAGAAGAAGTACATCAAGCAATGGATGACCTCGTCGCTCACGGATGTGATATTTTGACATTAGGGCAGTATCTGCAGCCTACAAAAAGGCATATTGAGGTGGCGGAGTTTATACATCCGGAACAATTTGCCGCGTATCGCGAAGAAGGCCTTCGAAGGGGATTAAAATATGTTGAATCCGGCCCACTTGTACGCTCATCGTATCATGCGGAAAGACATGTGAATGTCTAAAACATTCCACTCAAAAATAAAGACGGTCTACAAAAATTGTAGACCGTCTTCTTTTATGCGATTAGGAATAGTATCAAATTATATATGAAGCGCCCGGCTATCAGTTGCTGCCAAACAGGCTTCCTTAAAGACTTCCGTATAGGTCGGATGGGCGTGCGACATCCTTGCAATATCCTCTGCTGAGGCCCTAAATTCCATAGCAACAACAGCTTCGGCGATCATATCCGCTGTCCTTGGACCTATCATGTGTACGCCGAGTATTTCGTCCGTCTGTGCATCAGCCAAGACCTTAACCAATCCATCTACGTCCCCCGAAGCCCTAGCACGTCCAGATGCCATAAAAGGGAACTTTCCGGATTTATAACTGATCCCCTTTTCTTTCAGTTGCTCCTCTGTATAACCTACCGCAGCCACCTCGGGCCAGGTGTACACGACATTGGGAATCAGTAAATAGTTAATATGGGGCTTCTGACCAGCTATTCTTTCGGCAACAAAGACACCCTCTTCCTCCGCTTTATGGGCAAGCATGGCCCCCTTGACTACATCTCCGATGGCATAGATATTTTCCGCAGTGGTTTTTAAGTGTTCATCCACCTCAATCTGTCCCCGGTCATTTAGCTTTACGCCTGCAGCTTCCGCATTAAGACCGGCAGTATAAGGCTTACGACCGATGCATACCAGCACATAATCTCCCTTTAACTCAACGGTGTCCCCATTACCGCTCTCAGCCACTACCGTGACTTCTTTATCCTTTCTGTCTACAGCAGAAACCTTATGCTTTAGGTAAAATTCAACCCCTAATTTTTTCATGGATTTCTGCAGTTCCTTACCCATAGTCCTGTCCATAGTCGGGATCAGCGAATCCATATATTCCACAACTGACACTTTTGCGCCAATCCTAGCATAAACGGATCCAAGTTCCAACCCAATCACGCCCCCACCGATTACAATAAGATGCTTGGGTATTTCCTTAAGTGTTAGCGCCTCCGTAGATGTGATAATGCGCTCTTTGTCAATATTTATAAAAGGCAAGCTAGCTGGTTTCGACCCAGTAGCGATAATGATGTGCTTTCCCGAAAGGTTTTTAGAGGACCCATCCTCAGAGGAAACGGTTACAGTAGAGGCGTCCACAAAAGAACCTATCCCGTAATGTACATCTATTTTATTTTTTTTCATGAGGTAAGCAATGCCATCCACATTCTGTTGGACCACTTCACCTTTCCTCTTAATCATTTGCTTTAAATTGACTTTCAAGCCCTTCAGGTCAATACCATGAGACTGAAAAGCATGTGCCGCGTTATGATAATGCTCTGAGGAATCCAAGAGTGCCTTTGAGGGAATACAACCAACATTAAGGCAGGTACCACCCAATGTTGCATACTTTTCGATGATAGCGGTTTTCAGACCAAGCTGTGCTCCTCTGATAGCCGCTACGTACCCCCCAGGACCAGATCCAATTACGATTAAGTCGTACATGATTTATGAGTTTATAATTTTAAAGGCAAACTGACCAATAGTACGCTTGCCTGCGTTTTTATGTTGATGTCTCTCGACAAGGCCGCTTCCAGAGGACTTTTCACTTCAAATTTATACACCAATTAAGAGCCGTGCCGGGTCTTCCAATAATTGCTTCACCCTCACCAAAAAGCTCACAGACTCACGGCCATCGATGATACGGTGGTCATAGGAGAGCGCTAGGTACATCATCGGAAGAATCTTCACTTCTCCGTTAACTGCCATTGGCCTATCTACAATATTGTGCATTCCCAAAATTGCGGATTGAGGCGCGTTGATAATCGGCGTGGACATCATGGATCCAAAGATCCCTCCATTTGTAAGTGTGAACGTTCCTCCGGTCATTTCATCGATGGTCAGTTTTCCGTCACGCGCTTTAACGGCGAGTCGCACCACTTCCTTCTCAATTTCCGCAAACGACATCTTTTCAGCGTTTCGGATTACCGGCACCACCAGTCCCTTAGGTGAGGATACCGCAATTGAAATATCACAAAAGTCGTTGTAAATAAGCTCGTTTCCATCTATCTGTGCATTTACGGCCGGCCATTCCTGCAGTGCGATACAGGTCGCTTTGGTGAAGAAGGACATAAATCCGAGGTTAACGTTGTACTTGTCCTTGAACTGATCCTTATATTGCTTCCTTAGATCCATGATTGGCTTCATGTTCACCTCGTTGAAGGTTGTTAGCATAGCCGTTTCATTCTTAGCGGCTACCAACCTTCTTGCAATGGTTCTTCTCAAAGATGTCATTTTCTCCCGACGCTGATTTCTGTCTCCCGCTGGCACCGTTACTGCTTGCTTCTCTTGCTGCGGCACAGATTCTTTGCTTGGAGATTTGGTAGCCTCCTTAGCTGGCTTCATGGCCTTATCTGCATCTTCCTTCGTGATTCTTCCGTCTTTACCGGTTCCTGATACGTTGTCAGTTGAGATGCCTTTCTCTGCTAGAATTTTGACGGCGGCGGGAGATGCATGTCCTGTGGCATAAGATTGGGTTCCCGAAGCCTCCATTTTTGGAGTGGCGGAAGAACCATTCTCCACAGGTTTATCAGCTGGCTTTCCACCTTCGGACACCTCAATTTTGCAAATTAACCCACCTATTTCTAAGGTATCTCCTTCTTTGGCCACCTGTCTCAGGATTCCTGCCGCCTCTGCAGGAAGTTCAAAGGTTGCCTTATCAGAATCTACTTCCGCAATGATTTCATCCAGCGCAACATACGCACCATCTTCCTTCAACCAAGTAGCTAGTGTAACTTCAGTGATAGACTCCCCTACCGTAGGTACAACCATTTCCTTAACCTCTCCGGTAGATTTCGGTTCGGTCTTTTCCGCACCAATAGCCTTTTCTTCCTTTTCCGCTGGTTTTGCGTCGGATGCCCCAGAAGCTTCCGTATCGATTTCACAGATTACGGCACCGATTTCCAATGTTTCGCCATTTTCAGCTTTTATATGAAGAATCCCGGATCCTTCTGCCGGAAGTTCAAAAGTCGCTTTATCAGATTCCAGTTCACAGATGACTTCATCCATTTCAACATAGTCGCCATCATTTTTAAACCACTGGCCAATGGTTACCTCTGTAATGGATTCCCCTACTGTGGGAACTTTGATTGCTATACTCATGTGTAGGTTGATTTTTTGGCTATGAACTAAATCCGTTCGTTGATAAATCGGTTTTTATTTCTGATTTTGTTTCCAAGTTAGGAATTAATTTTTAATGCCTTTTCGAGAATTGCCTTTTGTTCCGAGACATGGACTTTGTTGAACCCTGTTGCAGGAGAAGCACTTGGCTTACGTGCAATTACGTCCATGGCAATATCCTTAAAAAGGTTTCTGACGATGTACGCCCAATACCCCATATTTTCAGGTTCCTCCTGAACCCAGACAACTTCGGCCTTTTCGTACTTTTTCAGCTCATCCATCAGCTGCTTTTTGGGCAACGGATGTAGTTGTTCAATGCGGATAATGGCCACATCCTTTACGTTTTCTTTCTCCCTAAGCTCATCAAGCTCATAAAAAATCTTCCCGGAGCACAAAATCACCCGTTGAACATCCTTTTCCGAAGCTTTTTGGTCAGAAATAATCTCCCTGAACCCACCTGATGTAAACTCCTCTATAGGGGACACTACCTTTGGGTGGCGCAATAGCGATTTTGGCGACATCACGACACATGGCTTTCTAAACTCCCAGGTCATTTGTCTTCGCAACATGTGAAAAAAGTTGGACGGCTCTGTGATATTTGCTACAATGATGTTGTTTTCGGCAGATAGTTGTAGGAATCTTTCAGGCCTGGCGTTGGAATGCTCAGGACCCTGTCCTTCGTACCCATGAGGTAAAAGCATAACCAACCCGTTCATCTTTTGCCATTTGGATTCCCCAGAGGTGATAAACTGATCAATCATCGTTTGGGCTCCGTTGGCGAAGTCTCCAAACTGTGCTTCCCAAATCGTAAGTGCATTGGGATTGGCCATGGCATACCCATATTCGAAGCCAAGAACGGCATATTCAGATAAAAGGGAGTTGTAGATGTAAAATTTACCCTTACTGTTTTTTAATTCCTTCAGGGAATTGTATGGCTTATTAGACTGCGCATCGTGAACTACCGCATGTCTGTGTGAAAAGGTACCGCGTTGACAATCTTGTCCTGTCAAGCGAACCGTTTTGCCTTCCATCAATAGTGACCCATAGGCCAACAATTCCGCAGCTGCCCAGTTTAGGGATTTACTTTGAAAAAACATTTCCTTGCGCTGCTTCATCTGCGCTTCGATCTGCTTAATCGGCTTAAATCCCTTTGGTGTCACTGTTAATGCTTCCGCCACATTCTCGATCACCTCCTGTGTTATACCAGTTTCAGGTGATTGATCGAAATCCTGCGGATTGGATCTTCTTAACTCTTGCCATGCTTTTTCAAATGGAGAATAGGTATAGGGTAGCGGCTTTTCCTTTACCATATTCAGGCGGTCCTGAAGGAGTTGCCTGAACTCTTGGTCCATTTGCTGGGCTAGTTTTGCGTCAACATCGCCGCGTTCCATCAATTTCTTGTTATAAATCTCCCTAGGATTGGGGTGCTTCGAAATGATGTTGTAAAGTTCCGGCTGAGTAAATTTTGGCTCATCGGATTCGTTATGCCCGTGCCGCCTGTAGCAAACCATGTCTACAAATATATCCCGGTGGTACCTTTGACGGAACTCTACAGCAAGTTTGGCTGCAAATACTACAGCCTCGGGATCATCACCGTTCACATGGATTACCGGGGCATCAATTATTTTAGCAACGTCAGTACAGTAAATGGAACTTCGGGCATCATCGAAATCCGTCGTAAAACCGACTTGGTTGTTGATCACAAAATGGATGGTACCACCGGTATGGTAGCCTTTTAGGCTAGCCATTTGAGTAACTTCATAGACGATTCCCTGTCCGGCTACTGCGGCGTCACCATGGATGAGAATCGGTATCATTTTTCCTGCATCACCTGCGTACTGGTGGTCAATCTTAGCCCGAACAAAGCCCTCAACAACCGGATTTACGGCTTCCAAATGGGAAGGATTTGGCGCAAGTTTTAAGATCATCATTTTGTTATGGAAGGTCGGAACCTCACTGGAAAATCCCATGTGGTACTTCACATCCCCATCTCCCATGGTAAGATCAGGCTTCGCCGTCCCTTCAAACTCGGAAAAAATCTGCTCGTAGGTTTTACCCATGATGTTGGCCAGCACATTCAAACGGCCTCTGTGGGCCATTCCTATCATCACTTCTTCAACTCCTAAATCTGCGGCATTAGAAATGAGGGCATCCAAAAAAGGAATGGTACTTTCCCCTCCCTCAAGTGAGAAACGCTTTTGACCCAAATATTTTGTATGCAAAAAATTCTCAAAAACAACCGCCTCATTCAACTTGGAAAGTATCCGCTTTTTCTCTTCAGAAGGCGGATTAAACTCAAGGGCGTCTTTCTCTATCTTGAGTCTTAGCCAATCTAGCATCTCCGGATCCCGGATATACAGGTATTCAAACCCCATCGACCCTTCGTAGATCTTTTTTAGCGCGTCCACGATACGCTGAAGGGTAGCATTTCCTATCCCTATTTCATTCCCTGCCTGAAACTCTTTGGTCAAATCGGATTTTTCTAACCCAAAATCATCCAAATCTAACAATGCCCTCCTGTCCCTTCTTTCTCTCACAGGATTGGTCTTGGACCTCAAATGCCCCCTAGACCGGTACGCATGAATTAATGCCCTTACTTTGATTTCCTTAGGCAGCTCTTCCATGTCCATGATGGTACCTTTGGTAGCCAAGTTTCCATTTTTGGGAACATCGGCAATGACAGGTCCGCCCCCCCCATTTTCATCCTCACCAAACTTGGCGATGGCAAAATCGAACCCATCAAAAAACGTTTTCCAACTCGGATCAACGGCACCCGGGTCTGACTTATAATCCGCATATAGCTCATCTATGTAAGCTACGTGGGCATTGGAGATATATGAGTATTTATCCATGTTTGTTATTTCTTGCACAAATGTAACTAATTAAGTGAATCTAATAAAACCGTTTATGCGCATACACAAATTACACTGTATTTCAGTGATTTACAACTTATAAAGGCAATTTTTATACCGGAGTGGTTCTCTTAGCCCACTATTTTTACATTTATTCATCATTCTAAGGGGTAACACGGAAATCGAGAGGTGAAAAAATGCTCATCTAGCGTTTAAATCGTAGGGGAATTCCATTGGATCCGGATATTCAAACGTGAATCCGGTTCTAATGAACTTCTCCGAGTTGATTTTCTTCCAAGGGCCATCATTTAGATAACTTTTAGGGGGGGAGAATCCAAGTAGTTTTGCATTATGTTCATAGATGTCTGCCTTGGAAGGATGGATAGGTGCAACAATATTGAAGGTAGTGTTCCACAACGACTGTGAAATAATCCACAAAATTGCCCGCTCCGCATCTGTCCTATATATGTAGTTCGCCGGGGGATGTCCCGCGACATTTTCCTTTCCGGAAAAATAGTTACCCGGAACTCTGTTGTCCCCAAGTAAGCCGCCAAATCGGACTACAGTGAGGTCATATGGCTTCTCTTCCCATAAGATCTGTTCTGCAGTCCACAGTGCAAGATTACCAGTTGTTTCATAAGTAAGCTGGTCGGATTCAAACGCTTCCTGCCGTAAATCCGGATATACCGAGGTAGCAGAGACATAAATTATATGGGGTACCTTGGCCTCTATAGCCATGTCCCGAATATGTTGAATCTGCTCGGGATGAAAATCATTCGGTTTTGTCCTCCTTGAAGGTGGAATATTAACATAAAGCACGTCCACGTCAAAAACTTCGTCACAGATCTCGCCTTCCGGAGCAGGGTTAAATTCCAGCAGGTAGCTGTCAATCCCCTGCTGCCGTAATCGGTTCTTTTTTTCTTCGCTGGTAGTAGTACCGACAACCTGATAGCCAGCCTTCATCAAACGAAGCGCTATACCCTCTCCAATCCATCCCAATCCCAATATTCCGATTTTTTTATTCTTCCCATCCATAAACGACTTTTTCAAGAATTTGGTAGGTATCAAAAAAAAGGCTGATTGAAATTCAGCCTTTGTGCATTTATTTGATTGACTTTTTTGGCATCGTCCCAAAAACGTAGTCCCAAATGGGGGTACTTACACCAAAAGCCACATCCGGGTCTTTGTAGTGATGTATGGCGTGGTTGACCCAAAGTACTTTTAGAAAATTCTTGGGAGGTTGATAGGCATGGACAATATAGTGCACTCCAAGATAGGCGGCATATCCAAACAAAAAACCCGGTAAAAAATAAAAGGAATAATCCCCCATAAGAAAATTGAACGCAAAATAAGCGACCAAGGCATAAATTCCAGATATGAATGGCGGCATGGCTAGTCTATCTTTATCTTTTGGATAATCGTGGTGGACACCATGCATGGAGTACTGTAGCTTATCTTTTACATCTGAGTCAGGCTCCATGTGATAGAGGTACCTGTGCATTAGATACTCAATGAACGTAAAAAACAAAAACCCAGCTAGCAGCAACATGAAGGATGACAGAAACGAAACACTGGTGGATGAAACCCCCATATACAAAGAATACAAACCTACCCCTAAAAACATGGTGATAGGGAGACTGATATGGGTTCTACTAATTTTTTCTAAAAATGGATTGGCAAACATTTTTGCTGTACCATTATTATCTGGCCGATCTAATCTTCCTATTTTTTTCATTAGTAATTACTTATGAATGTATCAAACAATTAAATGACTGCGATGATGGTATTTAATCCTAAAGCACTATGAGCAAATTTATCTTTATTAACTTACGAATGCATTTTTAACGTAAATGACCCTGTAAGTAGTTTCATTTTTCCCATAAATAAACCTAAAAGTAATCATCTCATAGAGGTTACCAATGACCTTTCTATCGTCTTTTTGTAGAAATCCTCATAAATGGGAAGGATATTGGAAATGTCAAACTCTTTGGCGCGAGCTAACGCCTGCTTCTTGAAGCCGGGCAAATTTCTATCGTCCAAAATATCCAATGCCCTGGCAGTCATCGTCTCTACATCCCCGATTTCACATACATATCCGGTGATGCCGTCCAAATTAAGTTCAGGTATTCCGCCTGCATTTGATGAAAGAACTGGAACCTCACAAGCCATTGCCTCCAATGCCGCCAAACCAAAGCTCTCTTTCTCAGAGGGCATAAGAAAGAGGTCAGCAACTGAAAGTACCTCCTCCACAGCCTCAAGCTTCCCTAAAAACCGTACGTCTTCGCAGGTATCCAATTGCCTGCAGAGCCGTTCCATTTTATCACGCTCCGGTCCGTCCCCTACCAATAGCAACTTGGCCGGCACAATATGCCGTACCTCATTAAAAACCCGAATGACATCATCCACCCGTTTTACTTTTCTAAAGTTGGAGGTGTGCACTAGCAGTTTTTCACCATGAGGGCAGATCGCCTGCTTGAAATGTTCCTTTTTCTGCTTTTTAAATCGCTCTAAATCAATGAAGTTTGGAATAACTTCGATGTGGTTCTTAATTTCAAAATGCTTTAGGGTATCTTTCTTCAGGTCTTCGGAAACAGCTGTGACACCGTCAGACTTGTTAATGCTAAACGTAACTACGGGTTCGTAACTTGGATCCTTACCTACCAAGGTGATATCCGTCCCATGGAGCGTGGTAACAACAGGAATGTGAATTCCCTGCTCCCTTAAAATCTGCTTTGCCATATAGGCTGCTGAGGCATGGGGAATAGCATAATGGACGTGAAGTAAGTCCAGCGCCTCAAATTTTACGACATTCACCATTTTGCTGGCCAATGCCAGTTCATACGGCGCATGCTCAAAAAGAGGGTAACTCTTTATATCTACTTCGTGATAAAAGAGATTTTCATTGAACAAATCCAACCTAGTAGGTTGACTGTAGGTAATAAAATGGATCTTATGCCCTTGTTTGGAGAGGGCTTTTCCAAGTTCAGTAGCCACTACCCCACTACCGCCAAAAGTAGGATAACAAACGATCCCTATATTCATGTTGAATGAGGTTGTTAAGAAGAAATATTATGGGTAACACCGCCGGCCCCATGATTTGTTCAATTGTCTGCCAAAAGAAATTCCTTTCTAAATGATTTGTAAATAATATCGTGGATCTGCCCCCTTATTTTTTCCTTAGTTATCAGGTTATTACCCGCTGATGGGTGAACCCTGTTTGAAAGAAAAATATATAGGAGCTGGTTGTCGGGATCAGCCCATACGGCTGTCCCGGTGAATCCTGTATGTCCAAAGGTGCTTAACGGTGCCAACTGGCCAACCGAAGATCGCTTAGAAGGATCAGGCTCGGGCTTGTCCCATCCCCACCCTCTTCGGCTTTGGCCGGACTGATTCTGTGTGAATATCGAAACAGTCTCATTATCCAACAGTTCCACATCTCCGTATTTTCCGCCTTGCAGCATCATCTGCATCAGGACAGCCATATCATAAGCCGTGCCAAAAAGACCCGCGTGTCCCGCTACACCGCCGTACATCGCTGCGCCTGGATCGTGCACGTACCCGTGGACCAGCGTTTTTCTAAAAATCGCATCCTCCTCTGTAGGAGCGATATTTCCACGGTCAAAACGCTCTAATGGTCTATATCCCAAGCGATGAATCCCCAATGGTGCGTAAAAATTTTGCTCCAAAAACTCATCCATTGGCTGATTTGTCTGCTTTTCAATCAAGCGATGGAGCAAATACATACCAATATCAGAATACTTGTATAAAAACCGGCCATTTCTCTTATTTCGGGAAGTTAGCAGATTCGACTGTACAGTCCAATGCCACACGCTATCCGGAAGCGAACGATGGGCATACATGCCATCAGCTACCGGAATGGAAAATTCCCCATCCTTAACCCTGCTATAAAACGCCTCACTCCAAAGATTGCCATCCATTGTCTTCCCAAAATGGGGGATCCAACCTAATAACCCTGATTCGTGGGCCATGATATCCTTTATTAGTAATTGACCTTTGTTGGTGGCCTTAAGTTCAGGCAAATAGTTTTCGATAGGCATATTCATATCTATCAATCCCCGGCTATGCATGAACATAATGACCTGTGTTGTCGCCATTACTTTGGTCAAAGAAGCCAAATCATAAACAGTTTGTCTGTCCACCTGCCTTGTTTTGGAGTAATCGAGGTGTCCAAAACCCCTTTCAAATACTACCCTCCCGTTTTTCGCCACTAATACAACCCCTCCCGGAAACGCCCTCTTATTAATTGCTTCTTCCATAAGATCGTCAATCTCCTGCAACACCCGGCTATCCATCCCCTGTGACTCCGGTGTACTAAAAGCCAACCGGTCTATTTGTACCGTTTCACAACCCACCCCTTGAACAAGGGAAGTACTTAGGCTTACAGGTAAAGTTCCGCTAGCCGGTCGGGCACCAAAGATGACTTGGGGTACCAACCTTTCAGTAAACTCATTTTTTTCATAGGCCAACATGAGGGTAGGCAGGTGTTCAAAGTTCTTGGCAGCGTATGCGTTGCCGAACACCACCGTGATTATCTCGTGGTTTTTCTTCAAGCGGTTGATAAATTCCAAGTCATCTAGGCTGATTCCATAATTTCTTTTTGGGCTGTTCGTCACCCCCATCACACCTATTATAATGGTATCGTGGGCCTTTAGGCTGTCTTCCAGGGCTTGATAGTGGTCCGCCCCCTTTGAACCTGATAAGGTGAAATGAGAAAATTTCCCATATTTATCGAGTTGTTCCTTGAATTCCCTACCGTTATCCCCTAAGGTTAACGAGGCCATTTTGCGTACATCTACAATTCTTAAAGGAAGGGTTGATGTCTCATTTTTGGCGACGGTGATGGAGGATGCGTACAACTGCTCAATGAGTGTCCTTGTACCCGAGGTGCTTATCCGCTCCCCTAGTCGATATGGATCCACATGGGGTCGCTCATAAAGGCCTGCCCAGTACTTGGCCTGCAAGATCTTTGAAACTTTTGCGTCAATCTCCTCTCGGCTTATTTCCCCGTTCTCTATTGCCTGCATTATAAGTGCTTTGGACATGGGCACATTCTCGGAATAGAGTAATACATCATTCCCCGCTTTTAACGCGAGCAAATCCGCCTCCCCAGGAGGGTGTAGTTTACTCACACCCCTCATGTTCATAGCGTCCGTAAAAACCAGTCCCTTGAAATTCATTTCATCCTTTAAAAGCCCTGTTACAACCTGAGGAGAAAGGGTGGTTGGCATATTGGGTTGGCTCCCCAAACTGGGGACATGAAGGTGAGCGACCATCACACTCATCAAGCCTTCCTGAATCATCTGTCGATAAGGATATAGGTCAATATCTTGGATTCGCTGTTTAGAATTGGAGATCACCGGCGTGGCAACATGGGAATCTACGTCTGTATCGCCATGGCCTGGAAAATGTTTGGCATTGGCCATGATGCCATTATCCTGTAGTCCTTTCATGTAGGCAATTGACTTTCGGCTTACTAGTTCTCGCCCTTCTCCAAAAGCCCTGTACCCAATTACCGGGTTGTCCGGATTTGAATTCACGTCCACAACAGGTGCAAAATTAATATGCATACCAAGCTCCTTGAACTGCCTCGCAATCTCCGAGCCCATGGCATAGATCAAATCTTCTTCTGCCGCTGCTCCAAGGGTCATTTGTTTGGGAAATTGAAGGACACTGTCAAGCCTCATTCCCGGACCCCACTCGGCATCCATAGCGATGAAAAGCGGGACCTCTGAAAGCGCTTGGTAGTGATTCGTCAGATGGGCTTGCCGCACTGGACCACCCTGGAAAAAAATGAGTCCGCCCAGTTTTTGTTCTCTAATAAGCTTTGAGATTTCCTCGTTGTGTTTAGGACCTTTGTTGGAATAAGCAGCAACCATAAACAACTGTCCGAGTCGGTCCTCAAATGACATGGTGTGAAAGACACTGTCTACCCACATTTGTTGCGCTGAAGCAGGCTCTACGTCGAATGGATCCCGGTTGTCCGCTGCATACCCCATAAAACAAGCGCTCGTACTACATAAAAAGACAACTGTGGCTGTAATGGAACAAACTTTTTGGTACATGTGGGCGTTTAAATTTTATCTAATTCAAATTAAAGCTAAATTTGTATTCCTAATCGATCAAACCAAACATACATAAATTCAGCTGTCGAACCAACAACTAATTGGCTAAGCGGTTTAATTTATGTGATGAAAAAGATCCAACTGGGACGTTCTAACTTCCCTTGCAAGCCTTACTCAAGATCATCTTTGACGAAAACGTAACAAAGTGGGAGGATTATTTACCAAGCGAGATTCTCCAGATTCTGACAGGGACTGGCTTCTCCAATAAATCGGAACAAGTTATGACCTCTCAAATACAAATTATAAACAGATGAAATCGAGCCTGCCTACCGGACAGGCAGGCATGACGTGGCCGTCACACACTGGGATGACCATCTACCATGCGAGATTCCATCGCCTGTCCCGGCTAGTCGGGACGACCTTTGAAAAACAATTATAAACACATGAAATCGAGCCTGCCTACCGGACAGGCAGGCATGACGTACCCGTCACATGCAGTGATGATTATAAATTGCGAGATTCCGTGTGGCAACTGAAAAACAAATTATAAACACATGAAATTTCCTTCCATATTCAGAACTTCTCAGCCACAGCGTTTTAACATCGTACCGAGACACTATGATCCTGTCAAGGAGGAAATTGCGATGCGCACGTCAAAAATAAAAATGGACCTTGAAAGAGACGGCAGATTACCCTCGGAAGACGATTCAGCCGCATCCTATTTGGGTGCCGGATCATCTATACGTGGAGCATTTACGCAAGGCAGTCCGATCAAAAAAAAGCCTACTAGTATTTTTGAAAGCACTGGCGTTATCCGTCTGCTGATTGTGGTGTTATTATTGACAGGTTTTGGCGGCTATGTATATGTAGGACCAGAAATTATCTATTATTTTATCTACCTAGGAATAGGGGTGGGATCTCTAATCCTACTTTTTAAGCTTAAAGGAAAAACTTCTAAATGAACGATCTAATTCAGCTTCTCCCTGACGCCATAGCCAATCAAATTGCAGCAGGAGAAGTGGTACAACGCCCCGCATCTGCTCTAAAGGAACTTCTGGAGAATGCCATAGACGCAGGAGCCAATGACGTCCAGGTAGTGGTAAAGGAAGGGGGAAAACAGCTCATCCAAGTAATCGATAATGGCGCGGGAATGTCGCTTACCGATGCGAGAATGTCTTTCGAAAGGCACGCAACCTCAAAGATAAGAAAATCCGACGACCTATTCAGCTTGCGTACGTTTGGGTTTCGCGGCGAAGCGCTTGCATCTATCGCCGCAGTAGCGCAAGTGGAGATGAAAACCAAGCGTGCTATTGACGAAGTGGGGACCCTGCTGTGTATAGAAGGATCTGAGGTGAAAAAGCAAGAGCCTATCGGATGTCCTGACGGAACGTCTATAGCCGTAAAAAACCTCTTTTTCAACGTACCTGCGAGAAGAAACTTTCTCAAATCGAATGCCGTGGAAATGAAACACCTGGTAGAGGAGTTTCAACGTGTAGCATTATCTTACCCAGAGGTTTGTTTCTCATTTTACCAAAATGACATGCAGCTCTTTAAGCTGGGTCAGGGAAAGTTAAGTAAACGTATCGTTGGGCTGCTTGGGCAGTCCTACAAGGATCAACTTGTGGTCTGTCAGGAAGAGACTCCATTATTGCGGATTCAGGGCTATGTGGGAAAACCGGATAGCGGAAAAAAAACAAGGGGGGACCAATTTTTTTTCGTCAATCACCGCTATATCAAAAGTAACTACCTGCACCATGCGGTTTTGAATGCCTATGAGGGGCTAATGGCAGCTGACCAGCATCCATTTTATGCCCTTTTTCTGGAAATCGACCCCAAACATATCGATATCAATGTCCATCCGACAAAAACAGAAATAAAGTTCGACGATGAACGGACAGTGTACGGCTTGCTGCGTTCCGCTGTCAAGCAGTCGCTTGGGGCGCATCATGTCGTACCTACGATTGATTTTAGCTTAGATGTCAATTTTACAGAAACCTGGAAAAATGATTGGGAAAAGAAGGAAGCAGTAAGTGCTGAAAATTCTTACAAAAATTTTCAGTCGCCTTTAAGCCGAAAGCAGGACATTACGGGGTGGGAACGTCTTTTTTCTGACAACCGAAAAACAGAAGGTTCCAATGAGGAGCGCTTTCAAGACCGGCTGGATGATTCGACGGAGACCCTAACCTTTTCGAGTAAAGCAAGCCAACCGCTTCAGCCGGCGGAGCATATTGAGCCGGATAGAGGATTGTCGGGAAGTATGTTTCAGGTGGAATTGAAATATATTGTGGCCCAAATGGCCTCGGGGCTTTTAATCTTTGACCAACAAGCGGCCCATGAGCGTATTTTGTATGAGAAGTATGTAAAGCAGCTTCAGCAGGCAAAGGCGTTTTCCCAACAATGCTTATTCCCGCAGACGGTAAACCTAAGTCCCTCGGATTATTTGCTGGTGATGGAAATTAAGGAGGAGTTGGGCAACTTGGGCTTCTTGGTGAACCCTTTCGGGCATAATACACTTGTCATTGAAGGCGTTCCTGCGGACATTACCATTACAAATGAAAAAGCACTGTTCGAATCATTACTTGAACAGTTTAAGCACTTCAAATCCACCCTTTCACTGGACAAAAGGGAGATTCTTGCCCGCTCTTTGGCAAAAAAGTCGGCCTTAAGGCGAGGAAGCATGCTTTCCAAGCAGGAAATGGAAAACCTGGTAGGTCAGTTGTTTTCATGCCAGAACCCGAATTACAGTCCTACAGGGAACAAAACCTTTATAAAATTGGATTTAACTAAAATAGATAGTTTTTTTAACCAATCATAACGACATTAATTATGTTCAGAGCGCTTACCCCAACCGTGAAAAATATACTAATCATCACGGTCGGCATGCACATCATTACCATGTTTTTCATGCCACAGTTGTCAGCGTGGTTTGCGCTTTATCACATAGAGTCGCGCTATTTTATGCCCTTTCAGTTTGTCACATACATGTTTATGCATGCGGATTTCTGGCATCTTTTTAGCAATATGTTTGGCCTGTTCATATTCGGTCCTCTACTGGAGCAGTTTCTTGGTCCTAAAAAGATCATCATTCTTTGGATGGTGTGTGGCATAGGTTCAGGCATACTCTACTCTGGGTACAACATATACAAGATCAACAAACTGAATAACCAAATAGAGGCATTCGTTGAAAACCCTGATCCGGAGATTTTCAACAGATTCGTTTCTGCCAATAGGCACTTATTTAACGCCAGCATATATGACCTAATCGATGACTTCAGCCGTAATCCTTCCGATAAGGCCCTTATAGAACGGGCAAATATGAATATGTTGGGAATACGGGATCGCTTAGTCAATATACCGATGGTGGGGGCATCGGGTGCTTTGTTTGGAATCCTAATTGCTTTTGGAATGTTGTTTCCGAATACACAACTGTTTTTACTGTTTCCTCCTATGCCGGTAAAAGCAAAATACCTTGTGTTGTTCTATGGACTCTACACAGTATATAATATATTTGTAAGCAATCCCGCAGACAACGTAGCCCATTTTGCCCACTTGGCCGGATTGGCCATAGGTGCCGTTTTGGTTACGTATTGGAAACGGGACAGACGAAATTTCTACTAATATGTACGGAGGATTCTGGTATAATCTCAAGCATGCCTTTGATCATAAAGATAACGGTCTTTATAAGATCATGGCGATCAATATTATTCTGTTTCTTGCCTTCATGGTACTTCGCGTGTTTTTGACGCTCGGTGGTGCTGAAACGGTCTACAGGTCCATCATCTCGTTTTTGATGATGCCTGCTTACATTCCGGCATTGATAACGAAACCGTGGACCCTTTTCACCTACATGTTCCTACATGAGGGATTTTTTCATATTCTATTTAATATGTTGTTCCTGTACTGGTTTGGACTACTGGTCAATGAGTATCTCGGAAGTAGAAAATTGGTAAACCTTTACATCCTTGGAGGCCTCGCCGGAGGACTTTTCTACCTTATTATCTACAACCTTGCTCCTTATTTTAGCAACCAATTAGAAGGGTCATTGATGTTAGGGGCAAGTGCCGGCGTATTTGCGATTGTTGTCGCTGCAGCTACCCTTCGACCGAATACGGAGTTTCACTTGCTGCTGCTTGGGCCGGTAAAGATCAAATACATTGCGATTTTTTACGTTTTGATCGCGTTCGCCAATTCTACGGGTAGTAATGCCGGTGGAGAGCTCGCCCATTTGGGTGGAGCGATCTTGGGGTATTATTACATTTTACAACTGAACAAGGGAAAAGATATCGGTCTGCCAATTCAGGTTATAGGCAGTTTTTTTACCAGTTTGTTTTCCAAAAAACCAAAAGTAAAGGTTACCTATCGAAGAACCGGCAGCGAATCAAATCGCTCAAAACCGACTCCCGCGGCGAGTTCTCCGCAATATACAACTACAAATACAACTCAGGAGGAAATTGACAAAATCCTAGACAAGATTGCCGAAAAGGGGTACGACAATCTAAGCAAAGAAGAAAAACGAAAACTATTTGATTTTAGTAACAAGTAATCGGCCTTAGTTTATTGCATCACGATATTCTACCAATCCGCGTTCTGTCAAGTATGGAACCAGAATTGAGAAAACAAGTTCGCTGTAATATTCCGGCCTATAACTATCTTTTCCAAAAACCATGTAATTATGGGACAGCCAAAAATCGGAAAGTATGATCATCTGATTGGCCAGGTTGTCGTACTGTCCGGTATTTATTTCTCCACGTAATAATTTCTCACTTTCTAACACTTTGAATAGATGAATCAACTGCGTTTTTCGCAGCGAAATCAATTCACAGTATCTATCTCTCACCTGCTCAATTTGTTCAATAATTTCATGAAGATGCAGGAAAATAAACATGTACTTGGTTTGAACTTTATACGACTCAAGCGTCATTTTGAGCAACCTTTTTAATGAAGTTCCGCTGTCGTCAAGACCTTCTGATATACAGTCGGATTCGCGACAAAGCTCCTGAAAGATAGCGGCTATAAGGGCTGATAGGGAACCGAAACCCGCGCGAAACGCCTCCACCGGGATAGAACTTTGTTGAATCAACTTTTCTCCCTCAGCTAAGCTGAATCCACCTTTGTTAAATAATGCAGTTGCCTCAGACATTATTAGCGACTTGTCCATGTTTTGTATCGATGTCTTGTTGAATATATTGATAGCAGCGTATAAGCTGTGTTTTCAATCGTTATCCAACATTGGATGTATATCATTCTTGTTGGCTAGCTGTCCACAAGCAGCATCTATATCCTGCCCCCTCGATTTTCTCACTTTTGCAACAATGCCCTGACCTTCCAATACCCTCATGTACATTGCGACCTTCTCTGGGTCGGCCTGTTGAAACTCCCCATCATCAATGGGATTATACTGAATCAAATTAACTTTGGAAGGAATTATTTTGCAAAATTTTGCCAATGCATTTGCATGCACCTCGTCATCATTAATTCCCTCCCAGATCACATATTCGTAGGTCACCCGCCGTTTGGTCTTGGCATACCAATACCGAAGTGACTCTGCAAGGTCCTCCACCGGATTACTGTTGTTGATGGGCATTAGCCTGCTACGCGTTTCATTGATCGCCGAATGAAGGGAAACGGCTAAGTTAAACTTAACGTCGTCATCTGCTAGCTTGGTGATCATCTTGCACACGCCAACGGTCGAGACCGTGATTCGCTTTGGCGAAAGTCCCAGACCATCCGCGGAAGTGATCTTTTCTATGGCAGATAGAACGTTTGCATAGTTCAATAATGGCTCTCCCATGCCCATAAACACGATGTTGGTCAGTGGCCTGCCATGATACAACTTTGCCTCTTCCATGATTGTAACCACCTGATCGAAAATTTCATCCGGATTCAGGTTTCGCATGCGCTTGAGCCTAGCGGTAGCGCAAAAATTACAATCGAGGCTACATCCGACTTGGGAAGAAACACAGGCAGTGATTCGCTTGGGAGTCGGTATCAACACGGACTCCACTATATTTCCGTCAAAAAGTTTTACCGCATTTTTTATCGTGCCGTCGCTACTCCGCTGAATTTGATCTACTTTTATATGGTTAATTACAAAGTGCTTCTCCAACATTTCTCGTGTAGCTTTCGAAATATTGGACATTTCCGCAAAGTTTTTTAAGGATTTATTCCAAAGCCAGTCATACACTTGCTTTGCACGGAACTTCTTGTCTCCCATGGCGACAAAAAACACTTCTAGTTCCTGCAAACTAAGTTTTCTAATATCTTTTTTGGCAATAGGTTGAATCATCCCGCAAAGTTACTTATTACTTACAATTAAAAACTACCCAATCCAATCTTTGTCTGCAAACGATGTCTTCATCGGTAGGCTACCGGCTTTGTATCTCCTGAACCATTGGCGGGAATGCTAACCGCCGCTCCAACTGGCTAAGGCTCACGATGCCTTGTGGATACAGCAGTTGGGAATTTTGCACCTGTCTCCTTAAGCCTTTGCATCAATGCCTGTTTTAGCTCTGTGGTACGATCTGCAAAGGTTGCGGAAACATCCGTCGTCTCCCCAGGGTCGTCCGCTAAGTTATACAATTGCACAACAGTATCTTCATAGGTGTAAATCAATTTCCAATCTCCTTTCCGTATCGCAGACCCCGGTTTCCAGGCACTTCCATGATAATGCGGATAATGCCAGAATAGCTCATCCCTGTCTAACGGTCCCTGACCTGTTAGTAACGGAACGAGGCTTTTGCCATCCTCTGGTGCATGGGGTACACCTGCTAAAGAAAGTATCGTCGGGAAAAAATCCATGCT
>WGNT01000020.1 GCA_016124425.1 Cytophagales bacterium | reverse complement strand
TTTATTTGGCTATTTAAAAATGACAGTTCACTTTCATTGACCATTATTTTAAGTGCGTCAATTTCTCGCTGCCTGAGGATAGAGTCCCAAGCGAACCTCACACCGACCAATACGCCCAACACAGAAAGTACCTCGCCTAAACTAAACATGGCCCCGCGGAAGCTGGCTCCTCTTGTATCTGGAAATATTATTTTTTCGAGTACAAATTCCTCCATCAAAATCACCATACACACAACCAATCCAAAATAGATCCCAAATTCGAGGTACCTTTTTCTGTACAAGAAGCGTGGCAATAAAGCGTAGCTGATGATAAGGTTACCAAGTACATAATTTGCAAAAAAAAGCAGCTGGTACCATTCGAGCTCATACACCATTTCCCCCTTTTCATGGTCAATGATCACAAAATGAAAAACAATCGCATGAAGAACGAGTTGAAAAACCAGTTCCTTTTGTGCGGATGTTTGGTTAGTTGTACTGGATTGCATGCACCAAAAATGAGGTATATCTGACTAATTTTCAAGAGTAATGGGTAAACGGCAGACTTTTACCGTCAAACGACCGGAAAAGCGTCTAGGTGCAGTTTATCGGGTAAGTTAGGTCGTTCACCGATTTAATTTTTTACCCCGGTTATTCTTGGCGACTTTTGTATCTACTAAAAGCCAATAGAGAAATGAGACTTACGTTAATTTGTCTTCTGTATTTTATTCTTGCGTTGCACGGTGTACAGGCACAAGATATAGAAGTTACCGGAAAAGTAGTGGACCAAGCGTCCCAATCACCCATCGAATTTGCAACGGTCAAACTTCTGGATAAAACTTCTGGTGAGCTATTGGCCGGTACCACTACCCAAGCAGATGGCACGCTTTTACTGGTGACTAAGCGCGCCGATTTTTTGTTGGAAATCAGTTTTATGGGTTTTCTTACACGCGAGATACGCGATTTCCAGCTAGAAAATAGTACTATCAATCTCGGAACAATTTCATTGGAAACCGATGCCAAACTGATGGATGAAGTCGTTGTACGGGGCGAAAAATCCACGACGGAATTTCAACTGGACAAAAGGGTTTTTAATGTCGGTCAGGACTTAAGTAGTGCAGGCGGAAGCGCGTTGGATGTGCTGAACAATATCCCTTCGGTAAATGTAAATATTGAAGGACAAATTTTGCTAAGAGGCACCGGCGGTGTTCAACTACTAATAAACGGAAAACCTTCAGTGTTGACAAGTGATGGGGGAAATGCCCTTGGTACAGTGACTGCGGATATGATAGAGCGTGTAGAGGTAATCACCAACCCATCGGCTAAATACAATGCAGAAGGCACTTCCGGAATCATAAATATCGTGTTGAAGAAAGATGAAAAACGGGGCATAAATGGATCCGTTACGCTTAATACGGGTGTACCAAACAACCATAGTCTTGGCTTTAGCATGAATAAGCGTACTGAGAAATTCAATTTTTTTAGCCAAATGGGCGTGGGATATAGAACGATGCCTGAGGACTTTGAGATGGTGAATAAAAACCTGTCTACTGGGACGGAAATACAAAGCTTCGGTAATGCAGATAAAAATGAGCAGTTTTTCAACCTGATTTTGGGGGCTGATTACTATATCAACAAAAATAACGTAATCACCTTGTCAGGAAATTATGCCTTTGAAGGAGAGACGGAATTTTCCTCAAGTCGTTTTTCTATGTTGGGCCCATCAAATGCGCTTGTATCCAGTTGGAATCGGGGTGAATCAACCGAGGCGGGCAACCCAAAATGGCAGTATGAACTTCAATACAAAAGTGACTTTTCAGAAGACAAGGATCATTTTCTCCTAATCAGCGCGATTGGAAGTTCGTTTGCGAAGGATCAAACATCGTTGTTTGATAACACTCCTACCTTCGGTGAGATGTCACAGGCTGAAAGGCAGCGTTCTGTCAACGATTTTAGCCAAGCAGAATACACCTTTCAAGCTGACTATACACGGCCGTTTTCAGAAAAAATCACCTTTGAAACCGGCTCCCAGTACCTAATCAGCCAAGTAACTAACGATTTTGCTATCAGCGATTTTGAATCTGGAAGCTGGCAGGTAATTCCCGCCTTGACTAACGATTTCTTGTTTTCTCAGAAAGTTCTTGGTCTATATGGGACAGGCGCCTACGAACAAGAAAAATTCGGTTTGAAACTAGGGTTACGCATGGAAAACACGGATATTACTACCGAACTTGAACAAACCAACGAGCGAAATCACCAAAACTTTACCAACCTGTTTCCGACCCTTCATGCTTCCTACAAGTTGGTGAAAAACTTCTCCCTACAGGGGGGATATTCCAGAAGGATCTCTAGACCGCGATTCTTTGATCTTAACCCTTTCTACAGGATCCGCAATAACTTCAACGTGAGCACGGGCAACCCAAATCTGCTGCCGGAATATATAGACAGCTATGAAGTGACCGGCATATTCGACCACTCCTTGTTTTCCCTAAGCGGTTCGATATACCATCGGTACATCACACAGACAGTGGAAAATGTGACGATTTTTGAAGATGGAGTGAACATCACGAAGCCGATGAACATCGGAACGAACCAGGTAACGGGTTTGGAAGTTAACGGAAAGGTGACTCCCAATGATTGGTGGGCAGTGAATGTAGATTTTAATTACAATTATTTTGACCGCACCGGGACCTACGAATCTAGGCCATTTGGGTTCACTACCAACCAATGGACGGGACGGATAACAAATAAATTCGATTTACCCGCAGACTTCACCTTGGAAATTGTCGGGGATTACCAATCCTCTTTTCATACATTTGAGCGTCTCAACAAAGGCTTTGCGTTGGCGGACATAGGCCTGCGAAAGAAAATAGTGAAGGGAAAGGCAATTGTAAATCTAAGTGTCCGGGATGTATTCGCATCAAGAGTAACGGAGAGTGAGGTTGTTTCAGCGGACTTCTCCCAATATAGTTTCCGTCAAAGGGGCAGATTCATAAACCTCGGCGTTAGCTATGGCTTTGGTAAGGGAGAGGCCATGGAGTTTAGGGGAACGAAGAGGTTCTAAAAGCCTCTTATCTACTCCTAGTATGGATGGTCAGCTGTATGGGTCTAGAGAGAAATGTGGCGAGGCAATGGCTAGAGCAGTTCTACCCACTCAAAGGGGATACCTAATGACAATGCCGCAGGATCCGTTAGCGGTCGTAACAATACGGCAAATGGAGGTCCCTATACCCAGCTTGTATAACTGAAAAATAACGAAAGTGATCTACTGCGGAATTCCTAAACGAACCTAGAAGCAAAGTTACTTTAGCAAATTATTGGTCAGGAAAGGGTGTTCAGCCATCATGAATTGAACACCCCCTCCCGCAATAGCAGACAAACGGATGGGTATCTTTGTCCCTTCTTCGTAGCCCTGCGAACGTTGGATCGGCGATCAAATTGTCAGAAAGGCAAAATGTCATCACCTCCCTCATCATGGAAGGTAGTCACATCAGGCGGACTACCTACAGCGGAAGTAGGACCGGATCCATGCCCATCTTTAGTTACTTTCCATACTTTTACGTCCGTATACCAGCGTCCGTTAAACTCCCGACTTTCTATCTCGATGCCGGCGTTTACCTGATCGCCAGGTTGCATATTGAACTGGTCTATTTTTTCTCCCCACACCGTAAGGCATACTTTTTTGGGATACTGTCCACCTGTTTCTAGAATATAATCCTTCTTTCTCCAAACACCGTTTCTTCCATTGCCGGATTGTTCTTCCTGCACCTGTATGATTTTTCCAGTGATTTCCATATAGCGTTTTTTTAATTTTCAAACGAAGATAGCTAAAAGCCCCGGAAAAATAAACCGAATGCCACAGATCGCAAGATGCCGTTTGAGGGACTTATCCTCGTGTGTCAAAGACCAAGTCAGGGTGCATTAAATTAAACCAATACCCAATTTTCGGTCTCAAGGTATTGATAAAGGCTAGTAACAATCCCGCAATCAAATATTAATGGAGCAGGAGGAGAAATTTCAGCCTTTTGTAGGTTTTATTTTTTAGTTTTGTGTAATGGAAGTCAGCGCAAAGGAAAAAAGAGTCTTTTTGATCAATCAGCTGATCAAGGGCTTTATTTTTTTGATCGTCCTGATTGGGCTTTTTTTACTATTCAACAAGTTTTTTCCAAATGAACTCCGTGAGCGTTGGTTCAGTAGTATTTATGATAATACCCAACTTGTACTTTCTCTTTTTATAGGTTCAGAAGTTCTCTTTGGAATTATTCCTCCGGAGGTTTTTATGCTGTGGGTTTTTAGGACGGGGCATTTAGGGAATTACTATGTCGGAATTGCCATATTGTCGGTGATTTCCTATTCGGCAGGAGCGTTTAATTATTTTTTGGGAAGGCGTATCAAAGACACCCTGATCTTTATAAAGATCCGCCGCCTTTGGCTGAGAAAGTCCTTACTGCTTTTTGAAAAATATGGTGCGTATCTTGTCGTAGTTGCCTCCATTACTCCCATACCGTTCTCTGCGATTGCTTTGCTAAGTGGTGCAGGAAACCTTGACCCAAGGAAATACCTTACCTATAGTCTTTGGCGGATCGTACGGTTTTTTGTCTACGCCTTTGTTCTTTATCAGGCGTCAATTTGACTTGGACGTACCTGATACTTTCGTGTCACTTGGCTGTATTTTCCAGAATGAGGTAGGGAACGCCGTTCTTTGCCCATTTATCAAAGTAGTCGGTAAAATCTGTCCCAAAAATCATGGAGCCTAACATGAGGTCCATATCTCCATCTCCGTCCACATCACCAAGGTCCATGGCAATCCACCTTCCGGATGCCGACTCAGCAAAGGTTGAAGCTTCAAATTGGATGTCGCCCTTATTTTCTAAGTAAACAAAACTTTCTTGTGGTGAATCTTCGTAATCAGGAAAAAACGAAATCGCTGCTATATCTAAGTCTCCATCAGCGTCGAAGTCATGGGCGATTGCCTTGTAGGCTCCGTTTAGAGGGTAAAACAAGGTTTCACTGAAGTGGTTTGAACCGTCATTAGCAAATAATCGGATGCCATGATACCTTTTCAATATGGGATCATAATCTGCGTTATCCCCAGCTGTGTAGAGGATGTCCAATAAGCCATTTCCGTCGAAATCAACCAGTTCGAAATAGCTTGAACCATAACTCGGCGGGAACGCAAGAACTTTTTCTTCGATAAAGTTGCCGTTTCCTTGGTTATGGTAGATAAAGACTCCTTCTTCCCCTTGCCCAAACAGCGCGATGATGTCCAATTTTCCGTCATTATTCAAGTCTCGTATATAGGCCTTGGTTGCACCGGGTTTATTTCGGAGGATTTTGCGACGGTAGGTACCGGAATTGTCCTGTTGCCACCACGAGAGGGACCCGGTATGCTTGCCGTATTCGCAGATTACAAAATCGTCATTGCCGTCGCCATCCAAATCTCCTACATCGAAATGCACAGGTCGTTGTAGATCGGATACCAAAATGCGCGCATCTCCCCCCCTGTTTTGAGGAAGGGTCATCAGGTACCCTATGTTCATATCGGTCGGATTGAAGGTCCCCATAACAAGTGCCAAGCTGACGTCGCTCGTTTCATAAATCCATGAGACCCCCTCTCTGGTAGGCGCGTTTCGCTGTACCTTGAATTGGCCATCCAAGATGGACAAGCTTGATGTTCCCACGTCGCTGACATAGATTTTGTTTGGTGCAACTATTTTTACCAAGGAGGTCATCGGATTATTTGCCCTGTACGATGGGAGTACAACATTAAAATTTTTCAAACCCATTTTAATTGACGGTTGTGGTGCTTGCGGCAATGCTTCAGGAGCCTCGACTAAGTAATAGGCCCGTATCTTATTAAAGATGGCTGTATCTAACGACGGTTGTTTGGGAAATAGATTTGCGCGTTCTACGAACTGCCCGGCCCTTCCGCCCTCGATAATGCCCTTCCGGATGTCTGCTGTTTCATAGATTCCATAGTAGTGCCCCATTCTGTTGAGAATATAGTCCTCCCACGTTTTCTTGTCCAACAATTCTGGTTTGGGAAATAGATGACAGCCTATGCAATAGGCATTTGCCAACTGTGCTCCGGATAAATCCGCTTCGGAGACCGGGGCTACGTTATCAAATGGGGTTAATATCGGCGGCTGATATTTCTCGACGGGGGTATTCGACGTGCAGGACGGAAGCAAAAAGCCAAGGAAAATAAGCAATGCCAGCGTAGTTTTCATTTTTGTTGAATTGGGCGAAATCCTAGTGTGTAGAATCTAACAAATATATCGAACCCCACTCCTTTCCCCTAAGCTTTTCTATTGAAATAAGTGCCTAACTCAGGAAATAGCACGACAGGCCCGCACCTGGTAAACTCACGCGCTTCAATTACGGTTCTCCTATATCTTCGTTCCAAAGATCCGGCTTTTCCCTGATAAATCGTTCCATCAGCTGAATGCTTTCCTTGTGCTGTAGGACCACCACTTCTACTCCGCGACTCCGGAGTAATGTTTCCTCTCCCATAAAAGTAGTGTGTTCACCAATGACCACTTTGGGAATTTTATACAACAAAATGGCCCCAGTACACATAGCACAAGGCGAAAGCGTGGTGTAAAGTACACTGTTTTTATAGATGTCAGCAGGTAGCCTTCCCGCATTTTCCAAGGCGTCCATTTCGCCGTGCAGGATGGCACTGCCCTTTTGTATACGCCTGTTATGTCCCCGGCCAATAACTACGCCTCGATGCACTAGTACCGATCCGATTGGTATGCCCCCTTCACTGAAACCGGCGAGTGCTTCCTCAAATGCAGCTTGATAAAAGTTGTCTATTTTCATTTCTCCCTTGTTTAATGCTATACGTTCCAGGTGCTTTTTTGGCTAAATCCTGCATATTCCCCTGTCTGCAGATATCCCAGCTGATTCGTCAGGAGGTGTGTTAGGCCGATTTTGAAGGGAGCCACGTTGGCGTGATGATGACCATAGATCCAAGCATCCGGTTGGCGTTGACTGATCCAGTCAAATAATTCAACGGCAAAACCGTCGTTGAGCGCGTCTCCCTTTCTTTTTACAATCCAAATGCTTTAATTTTGTAAAAAATATCGGACATGCTAAAATATCTGTTATTGTTTGCCTTTAGTATACTGTTCGTGTTCGTCTCGATCGCGCAGCAACGTGTTTATTGGAGCGCGGATTATGTATTAAACGTCAGTGATTTTGCCTCACCAAAAACCAAAATCGGCGCCCAGACTAACTATATTAATTCTTCTGCACAAATGGATTTTTCTTTTCAGATGAGCAATGCTGAATTTATGTTGACAAAAAATTTTAACGCGAGGGTAAGTACAGTTTTCATACCGGAAGCTGCGGTAATATTGGCAGATAGTGAATCCTCCATGGAAAAGCTGCTTAATTTCGCCCGGTATGAATTCGACCTAATCGAGTTGTATAGCAGAAAATTCAGAAAATCGATTTATGACAATAAAGGGGCCTTTTCCAATATCCGCTTTTTCGAACCTTTATTCCACGAACTACAAAAGGAATTGGCAGGAAGGCATTCTGATGCTGTGGAGGAAACGAATCTGGGTTTTGTGGATGATAGGTTGCGAACGTTACATGCTGAAGTCAAGCAGGATCTAGATGAACTGGCTGATTTTTGTAAGGATTGTAAGCCACCCAAACAGAAAAAATAGGAATTGCGCAACCAATAAAAAAAGCCCCGTAGCTCGCTACAGGGCTTTTTACTTATTTCATGTTAATGATTAACTGCCGCACATTTCGCAATCGTCTGGGTTGTCGAGCGAACACGCAATGGCTTCCTGATTTTGTTTTTTGGCATCCACTGGTTTTGCCGCGGGGTTTTCCAGTTGACTCTTGTCAACTGTGAATTGAATGGCACTGGTAGCCGCTTTGGATCTCAGGTAGTAAATGCCTGTTTTGAGTCCATTTTTCCAGGCATAGAAATGCATGGAGGTCAATTTGCCAAAATTAGGTTCCTGCAAAAACAAATTCATGCTTTGCGACTGACAGATGTACGCACCGCGGTCAGCAGCCATGTCAATCACCGTTTTCTGGGAAATTTCCCAAACGGTTTTGTACAGGTCTTTCAGGTTTTGTGGCACATCGGGTAGATTTTGTACGGATCCGTTTGCGGCAATAAGCCTATTTTTCATGTTGTCATTCCACAAGCCAACTTCGATAAGGTCTTTCAGCAAATGTTTGTTCACCACGATAAACTCGCCAGATAAGGTTCTTCTCGTGTAGATATTGGAGGTGTAAGCTTCAAAACACTCGTTGTTGCCAAGGATTTGGGAAGTGGAGGCGGTTGGCATCGGTGCTACGAGGAGGGAATTTCGAATACCGAACTTATTCACCTGTTCTTTCAGCGCCGACCAGTCCCAACGACCCGATTTAGGCGTAACACCCCACATATCAAACTGGAAGATACCTTTGGAAGTCGGAGAGCCTTCATAGGTTTCGTAGGTTCCGTGAACCTTAGCAAGTTCCATAGAGGTCTCCATCGCTGCGTAATAGATCGTTTCGAAGATATCTTCGTTCAGTCCGCGAGCCTCATCAGAGTCGAAAGGCATTCTCAATAAGATAAATGCATCGGCCAATCCCTGCACACCAAGCCCGATGGGTCTATGGCGGAAATTTGATTTTCGGGCTTCTTCTACGGGGTAATAGTTTACATCGATAACCTTGTTCAGATTTCGGGTGGCCACTTTCGTTACTTCATATAGACGCTTATGGTCGAAGTACTTTTTCCCTTTTTTATCTTCAACGATAAATTTAGGCAGCGCAAGGGAAGCCAGGTTACATACAGCTACTTCATCCGGAGCGGTGTACTCGATAATCTCGGTACATAAGTTAGATGATTTGATGGTGCCTAGATTTTTCTGGTTGGATTTTCCATTAGCAGCATCTTTGTACAAAAGGTAAGGAGTTCCGGTTTCTATTTGCGATTCCAGGATCTCAAACCATAGTTCTTGCGCTTTAATCGTTTCGCGGGCGCGGCCCTCTTTTTCATATTTTTCATAAAGGCGATCAAATTCCGCACCGTGGCAGTCTGCTAGTCCAGGAGCTTCATGCGGGCAAAACAAAGACCATTCTTCATTGGCTTCTACCCGCTTCATAAATAGATCGGGAACCCACATGGCATAGAAAAGATCCCGCGCTCGCAATTCCTCTTTGCCATGGTTTTTCTTCATGTCGAGGAATTCCTTTACGTCGGCATGCCAAGGTTCCAAATACACGGCAAAGCTGCCCTTACGTTTCCCACCTCCTTGATCTACATATCGGGCGGTCATATCAAAATTGCGAAGCATGGGGACTATACCGTTGGATACTCCGTTGGTTCCGCGGATATAGGATCCTTTAGCTCGGATATTATGAATAGAAAGGCCTATTCCTCCAGCTGATTGGGATATTTTGGCACATTGCTTTAATGTATCATAGATCCCATCAATGCTGTCTTCCTTCATCGTCAAAAGAAAACAGGAGGAAAGCTGCGGCTTAGGTGTACCCGCATTGAACAGGGTTGGTGTCGCGTGCGTAAACCATCGTTGTGAAAGCAAATGGTAGGTTTCTATTGCTGAATCCAGGTCTTCTTTGTGAATGCCCACAGCTACACGCATCAGCATGTGTTGCGGTCGTTCTACCACTTTTCCGTCCAGCTTGATTAGGTAACTTCTTTCCAGTGTTTTGAAGCCAAAATAATCGTAATCAAAATCCCGGTTGTAGTCAATAACCTCGTCTAGGCGGGCAGCATGTTGCTTCACGATACCGTAGACATCCGGGGCAATCAATGCCGCATTCTCGTTGGTGATTGGATTAATGTACGTATACATCCTTTTCATGGTATTGGAAAAGGATTGACTCGTCGTCTTGTGCAAGTTGGATATAGCTATCCGGGCAGCAAGCGTTGCGTAGTCCGGGTGTTTTACGGTAAGCGAAGCGCAAACCTCAGCGGCCAGATTATCCAATTCGGTGGTCGTTACCCCGTCGTATAATCCGTCAATGACTTTTTTGGCGATTTCTATTGGGTGTATGTACCTTGAGTCAAGCCCATAGCACAGGTTCTCTATGCGGGCGGTAATTTTATCAAACCTTACCGATTCCCTTCGTCCATCTCGTTTAATTACTAACATATCCTTACACTTTATAAATTTGAAAAATTACTAAAAATCCTCTTCTACTGAAAATTTACTTCCCGTCGTAATTTCTTTATTTTTCATGACACCTGCTTTTTGATAATCACCTACCCTCTTTTCAAAGAAGTTGGTCTTTCCTTGTAGCGAGATCATGTCCATAAAATCAAACGGATTGGTGCTGTTCCATTCCTTTGGGCAACCCAACTCAACCAACAACCTATCTGCCACAAACTCGATGTACTGGCACATTAGGTCGGCATTCATGCCGATCAGCTTTACCGGAAGGGCGTCGGTTACAAATTCTTTTTCTATCGCAACGGCGTCTGTGATGATTTCTTTAATACGCTCTTGCGGAAGCTTGTTGACTACATGCTTTGTATAAAGGTGGCAGGCAAAATCACAATGCAAGCCCTCGTCTCTAGAGATTAGCTCATTTGAAAACGTAAGACCAGGCATCAGGCCTCGTTTCTTCAGCCAAAATATGGAACAGAAGGATCCGGAAAAGAAAATCCCCTCCACTGCGGCAAATGCGATAAGCCGTTCCTGAAAATCCCCCTTGTCAATCCAACGCAGCGCCCAGTCGGCCTTCTTTTTGACACAATCTAAGTGCTCGATTGCATTGAGCAGCTTGTCTCTTTCTACCGGGTTTTTGATATACGTGTCAATTAACAGACTGTATGTTTCGCTATGGATATTTTCCATGGCAATCTGAAAGCCATAGAAAAACTTCGCTTCAGTGTATTGCACTTCCGACACGAAATGCTCGGCAAGGTTTTCGTTAACGATGCCATCACTTGCTGCGAAAAACGCAAGCACATGGGATATAAAATGTCGCTCACCGTCATTCAGGTTTTTCCAATCCTGTAGATCCTGACCTAAATCGATCTCTTCCGCCGTCCAAAAACTTGCCTCAGCTTTTTTGTAATACTCCCAAATGTCGTCGTGTTGAATGGGGAATAAAACAAATCTGCTGCTGTCTCCTTGCTCTAATATCGGTTCTACTTTCATTGCTATTGAATTTGATTACAATCTAATTGAATCCACTTTTCAGCCAAAATACCCGAAATCTCAGGCGGTTACTAGAAAAATGGAGCATCGTCCCGTTGGGTTGATGTAAAGTGTTAACAAATAACGACAAGAAAAGTCAAAAAGAAAAGGAAAAAATTTGAAATTGTTTTTCAAAACTGACTACAGGTCAAATCAATATATGTAGCTGAATTAAAGGGGAAAATACTGATTTTATTAAAGTAAAATGTCAATTTAAATTCCCCCTAAGGCGTGTTGTAATAAAAATTTTAAAATGAAAAAATAATTTCCAAAGCTTAATATCCCGATAATATTGACCAATAGTCAAACTTTCGTTAGCTCGATGATTTCATCCTTTCCACAAGGTAACTCGAGCAAATAATGATAGTTTTTGCCAAACTAGGTGGATGAACTTCCGCAACATGACGGTATTATTACCGTAAACACTCCTGTAAGCAGGAAGTAACCAACCTTACGGGTATCCATTCTTAGACAAGATATTGGTGCTAAATTTTTTATCTTTCCAAAAGAAAGCTATATTTGCACTCCATTTTGATAAATCGATTTATATCAACCAGTTTATGTACGCAATAGTAAACATATCCGGTAAGCAGTTCAAAGTAACAAAAGATCAACAAATCTATGCACCATTGATGCAGGCTGATGTTGACGCTTCCGTGAAGTTCGATCAGGTTTTGTTGGCAGATGACAATGGAACTGTATCGATAGGTGCCCCTTTACTGTCGGGCGCAGTTGTATCCGGCAAGGTGCTCGGACACGTGAAAGGTGACAAAGTAATCGTCTTCAAGAAGAAGCGACGAAAAGGTTACAAAAAGAAAAACGGTCATAGACAGGATTTCACAAAAATCCTAATCGAGGGCATTTCCTTGTAAGCATAAGACCAGTACTGAAAAGATAATCTAAAATTTTAACATTATGGCTCACAAAAAAGGTGTCGGTAGTTCCAGAAATGGTAGAGATTCAGAAAGTAAGCGTCTCGGCGTAAAGAAATTTGGCGGTGAAGCGGTTGTTGCCGGAAATATCATCGTAAGACAGCGGGGCACCAAGCATCATGTCGGAACAAACGTCGGCATAGGTAAAGACCACACGCTGTTTGCGTTGACGGACGGGACGGTTAGTTTTGCGAAGAAATATGACGGTAAGTCGTATGTTTCCGTGCTTCCATCGGAGGCATAAATTGTAGCATTTACAAAAGTACGTTTACAAGAAAAGGCCTATGAATAATAGGCCTTTTTTTTACTTTGGTCCGTTGTTTGAACGAGTCTTTCTGCTGTCAGCATAGACAGATTAATTATTTTCATACCAATATTAAGCTTTATGAATTATACTGAGAACTACAGGGGAATCAAAATCGACGTTCAGTCGGTGCACTTGGACATCAGCGACGCGGTGCAGCAGGAAATCAGGTCTTCTATCGATAAGCTGTCAAAATTTACTCCTGATATAAACGGCGTCGACATTTATTTCAAAACGGAAGGACAGGGTGCATCTGCTGAAAACCTTGTTGGATTTAGGGTATACGTTCCAGGACCCGATGCTTTTGCGGAGGTCAAAGGAGAAAACTGGGTCCCTATGCTGAAGGAAGCCGTGGACAAATTGATCCGTCAGTTACAGAAAAATAAGTAAAACACTTTTGCGTCCACTGTGGTGCCGTAACAAAAGCACCACGGAGGACGCATAGGGATCACAAAGGTCAGAAAGGAATAGAAAAGCGCTCGTGTCCGCGGCGTACCCCTGCGTTTTTTACTGGATTTTTTTAAAAAAGGAGGACCCACATTTTTAACAAATAGATTACGTTCTGCCTGTTTTTAGATCAACCTGCTGGGCATACCGCTATCTCTATTCAAGAAAACCCTCCTCTGCCAATTGTCGCCAACTTTCTAAGGTAATTCCATTACTTCTTTCTTGGCGTTGCTCGCCCCCATAGAGGATCACTCCGCTTTCGTTCCCACTTAGCCTTAACCAGTACAATAGATTTTTGAAAAACTGTTGATGGACTGTTTTGCCGGATTTGATTTCAACCTGAAAAAGCGACTTTACCAGGGTAGTCTTGCCCGACTGTCGTGGACCTATTACAGCCACAGCCTTGAATTGGCTGGCCAGTTGCAATAACTTTTTAGTAGCTTGGCGAGAAATCATATTCAAATTTTATGGAAAAATATGGAATCCGATTCCATATTTTTCCGTAAAATCTAACCTGATTTTAATTTCAACAAAATACGTATTCAGGGATAACATGACTTTTTGTGAAACAGGAATTTAAAACAAACTGATAGCTGTTAGCATTTGCTTTTAAATAGTCAAAAGCGTAAATTTTAATCGTTTTGAGTCTGAAATTCAGGGGTTCAAAAGATTGCATTAGGGAATTAAACAAGCGACACTTCAAAACGCTAAATTATGACCACGACACTAGACGTTGCCGCATTTACAAGTGCCATTCTTTATCCACTAGCGTTGATAATTATCTTTCTGCTATTCCGCAAGGATATTCCAGAGATAGTAAAAGGTATCGCGGGACGACTCACTAAGCTGGAGGTAGCGGGTATTTCGTTGGAGTTGGCAAAGGCGGAGTCGTTTGATCCGCACTGGCAAAAGGAAGGAACGATAGACCTACGCCATAGGGCAGCTGCTGTAAATGTAAATGACAGTACCGCCGGTAATTTTCTGTCTCAACTTAAAGCTGGAGGTATAGCAGACTATGCTATTGTGGATCTTGGCAATGGAGGTGAATGGCTGTCATCTCGGTTATTCATCATGGCAATCATTTTCGATAAGATGAAATCGGTAAACGGAATCGTATTTTTAGAATCCACGTCTAGTACCCGAAAAAAACTTGTAGGCTGGGCTGAATCGAAAAAAGTAAGGTGGGCATTTGCGCAACGATTTCCATGGATGGAAACTGCATATGCTGAAGCCTATTCCAATACAATTCCAAATGCTAGCGTTGTTTCATATCAGGGGAAGCTTGGATTTGTATGGGACAATGCGAATCCTAGTCCAAGTATCGATTTATTACAGAAGTTTTTGCTAAAGATTCAAGCACCAGGAGGCTTTCCACCGCCACCTGAGGAAAATGACTGGGTACCTCTTACTTCCGACGCTACTATTCAAGAACACGCTTGCTGGCTTAATGCGGAACTGGTGGAAGGTATTCTCGGTGACGCGCTAATAACAGAACACATCAAATCAGACATCGATGATTCAACAAAAGAGCAGCAACTAAAACGATATCTCAAACTTGGCCATCCATTTATTGCCCTAGTCAAAGACAATGAGCGCTTCGACTACTTGGTGAAACGGGAAAAACTATTGGAACAACTACTTTAAGATGATTCTCTAAGTTAACAAAACTACCTTTTATCCTAGGAGAACATAAAATTGGAATCACTATAACCGCGAGGGAACTGGAATGGTAAGCTGCTTTAAGAGTGCCTCTTCGGCACTATTTTCCAAGGCATTTGAGGTCTGTCTTGGCTTTAGGTAAAGATGGACTGCTTCTTAACCTATAGAATCAAGATCATCCCATTTTTTGCCGGCGAATTGTCTACGCATCAAACGCTACGGTGAACAGTCGCGGTTTGATTTACCTTTTCTCTTATGTAAGAATTCTCCACTGCAGATGAAAAAGGTAGATAATAACCATAGTGAAAATGACTCGAAGGAGCTCGTTTTTGATTGTATACTATTATTCTACAGCTCTATTAGGGGATTTATTTTTAATGGAAGCTCCTCTTCGGGATCCTGAGTTGCGAAGAGCAGGATAACCAACTTACCCTTAAAAAAGCTGAAGTCCTGAAGCAACTTGCAGACGATCTAAAACACAAAATAGATTTCCGACCAAATGGGCATTAGCAACTTCACCATCAACAATCATGTCATGATTGTTTTCGACTCGTTTAATAATGAACTCATAAAAAAATTCGATTTTTTACAATTTTCGACCGTAACACTTATCTACTTTTATTGATCTTAAATCAAAAAAGAAATAAGAAGAATAAAAATTTTATCGAAGCTTTATTTAAATCAGATTGTAGAATTTAAAAAGTAAGGGAGTAAAATTAATTGACTTTGTCAATTTCTAATAACCTATTCTCTATGAGAACTAAAATCATTATTGCCGATGACCACGAGATCTTTGCTTCGGGATTGAAGGAGATTCTCAATACCAATCCTAATTACCATTTAGGTGATTGCTTCAGAAATGGAAAGCAGGTTCTTGATTATTTTGATCAGGGTTATACGGCTGATCTATTAATTCTGGATCTTCATATGCCTATAATGGATGGCGTACAGGTTATGGGACATATGCTAAGAGATTATCCAAATGTAAAGAAATTAGTCTTGAGTATGCACAGGACTGATTCAACGATTGAACTGTGCAAAAATCTTGGTGCGGATGGCATGATTGGTAAGGATGCACCCATACAGGTCCTTTTGGAGTCGATCCAATCTATTATCAAAGGAGGTATTTTTTTTAACGACACGCCTGCTTCCAATAACAATATAGAGAAGGATGGATTTTACAACATGTTGGCAAAACAATACTATATTTCCAAAAGAGAAATTGAGGTTCTCCAACTCATCTTAAATCAATTTGAAACTAACGAAATCAGTGAAATGTTAAATTTAAGCCCGTATACTGTAAAAACACATAGGAGAAATATATTCGAAAAGCTTGGTGTAAGAAATCTAGCTGGTTTGGTTAACTTACTGAAAAAATTTACGGACTTTTGAATGCAAAGTTTATTCTATTTAATCTCCACATCTATTTTTCTATAAGTTAATTTATAAGTAAGTAGATGAGAAATACAATATTTAGTATGATGCTTAAATAGGTATTACTTCGATCTTTAACAGATTTGTAAAAAAATTGGCCATTCTCAAGGTGCTGGATTTCAATGTTTTCTTGCAGCAATTCTACCTGAATTCAACTATTCTAATTCAAAATATTTTAATCCAATATTTTGAATTTTTGTCAGAAAAGGGATACATAGATCAATCCCATTTGATCAAGGATTTTGTAGAATTTACCGGAAAACCCCATTGAAATTCTTAAAAAATCCCAATGATTATGATGTTGATTTCAAAGAAAACAATCCAAATCGGGGTATCCGATAATACAGTAATTTTTTTCACCAGAGTAAAATGTTCGCTTTTTTACAATTTCGGAGAAGTGTAAACAAGTAGATTTGTCTAAAACAAATCTAAGAATTCTTTGCTACAAGGGAGAAAAACACAGTTTATACGACTTTATTTAGTAATTGAAAATTAGGGGATTTTGGGGTTTGTTAAAGGAGTCTTTATTTAAACCGTGAGTATTATCATGAGTACAAAAATAATTATCGCAGACGAACATGAAATATTTGTTGTGGGATTAAATCACATCCTTAAGTCTAACTCTGAGTTTGAAATAAGGGAATGTTTCAACAATGGGAAGCAGGTTTTGGAATTCTTGAAAGAGGGATATGATGCGGATTTGTTGATTTTTGATTTTATTTTGCCAATAATGGACGGTTTTCAGATGTTGGGACATTTGCAAAGGAATTTTCCGAGTCTTAAAACGCTGGTATTAAGTAGGCAGTATAATGATAACCACCTACAACTTTGTAGACAACTGGGCGCGGATGGGTTAGTACCAAAGAATACTTCTGTCGAAGAACTAATGGAATCTATAAATTGTGTCTTGAAGGGACAAGATTACTTCTGTGAATCTCAAGAAAAGCAAGCAAACACTTCATCAGAAGATGGATTTTGTATAAAAATGGCCAAGGACTTTTGTCTTTCATTAAGAGAAATTGAAATTCTTCGATTGATTCTCAGCCAATATGAAAACGATGAGATATCAGAAAAACTCAGCCTAAGTCCCTTTACCATTAGAACTCATAGAAGGAATATTTTCAAGAAAATTGGAGTAAAAAATTGGGCCGGACTCGTGGTATTAGTAAAGAACTCTGAATGCTTTTAATTTGGCCGGTTCTTATTTTTCGACAGAAAAAACTGATTTGTAGCGTAATTTCGGTAATGTTGTTTGGGGTTTTTGTTAGCCCCCACTATAAGTTGATATGGGGAACCCCCTTCTTTATTCAGATCTACGTCATGGACAGATTCCCGCTCATGCGACTGGAAAGTCTAAAACACATGTACGGATGAATTTTATCTTATTTTCTCCCTCAAGATTTTCCCTTATTTTCAGAATACATCATTTACATCCTGAACATGTAAATGGTGATAGAATAGCACTTTTGCGAAATTTTATCATGTACTAATTAGGTGGACTTTTACGATACCTATAATTTCTACCAAAAACCTTTCCTTAAAGTTTTACGCTATGAAAATCTTGATAAAAGTACCTTATGTTTTTTAATAGGTCTTTACAAAAAAAATCACTTCTATTTTCTTTTTGGCTTTCTGTTGCTAATGGCTTCTTGTACCGAAGAAGATGCGTTTATTGACGATGCGGAACAACAAATTCAATTTTTTTTAGACAACTATAACGAAGTCGGAATTTGAGATGCGGCACACCGTGGCATGAAAGGATTTTATTTTCTACCATCCACAGTTCCAAATACGCCTCGATTTAATGGAGACGTCAACGCTAAATGCCTCCTACAATAGCTCCGGATTTTCAGCCCTTCCCTCTTCAGGATTTATGAATAATGGAGGTGGAGTTTCACCGAGTTTTGGTGGATATTCAGATTGGTGGTCACCTGTGGATAGTGGACCAGAAGTAGTTGATAATTTTAGACGAGGGGTTTCCTTTGTTGACGGACAAATACATACCACGGGTCAAACAAAAACCTTTGGATATTGCGTACGGTGTATAAAAAATTAGGAAGCTGTTACAGCTTTCTTTTAAAAAGACCTACCTTCTTGAAGGTCTTTTACTCAATTCTTTCCGAGTGTATCAGCATCACAGGAAAGCTTTTCAAATAAATAACTCGTAGTCCAAAAATAGTACTTTTATAGTATTTTTTTCCTTTGGTCAAAATGGGAAATTTACCCAAATCAAAATCCCTAAAATCAATTGAATAGCTGTATTTAGCTATGCTACTACTTCTCTATTTACACCAAATTTATAATCCTATAAACCAAATTTATGATGAAAACTATACGTTTTTTACTGACCCTCTTTGCTGTTTGTGCCTTTACCATTGCCATGGCACAATCCCAGGTATTAAATTCATACCGCACTATTCAATCTGGAAATTGGAACTCGGTTGCCACTTGGCAACGCTTTGACGGAAATAACTGGATAGCGGCCTCTGCCGTGCCTTCATCGGCAGATGAAAACATCACCATCAGGGAAGGCCATACCGTGACTGTATCTGATACACGAACCATTGACCAAACTGTGGTCGAAGCAGGAGGGTCACTTATATTATCAGGCATCCTCAATGTGGCTAATGGTTCAGGTGATGGTTTAATAATCAACGGTACCATGTCCTGGAACCGCGGCACAATTGCCGGCTCGGGTACCATTGTCATAAGTGAAGAGGGAACCTTAAATCTTACTTCGGTGGAAGGGAAATTTTTCTCAGGAACACCTGGAATTGTTAACAATAATGGTACTATTAATTGGATGAACCAACCAATATTTTTCAATTCGG
>WGNT01000030.1 GCA_016124425.1 Cytophagales bacterium | reverse complement strand
TGATTATTCGCTAGCTACCTCCGTGAATGCCTTCAACACCGGTCCCCGCAACCCTGACAAATTCCTGAGAAATGGAAAACCTGTGGGCGAAATGGAAGGCTGGTATATCGACATTATCACCGATGAGGCCACTGACTGGATTGAGAACAAACGGGATAGTACTAAGCCCTTTTTTATGATTATCGCGAGCAATGAACCGCATACACCCCTAGATCCTCCGCAGCGGTTTTCCGATCCCTACAACAATGCGGAAGTCGATGCCTTGTCACTGTTGACAAAATACGGCGGCGTAGAACGACCCACCACCGATATCTCCAAAAATAAAATGTCCTACTATGGTACCGTCTCCCAGCTTGACGACACTTTTGGTCGATTCATGCAATTTATAGACGGCGCAGGATTGAGGGATAACACACTAGTTATCTTTACCAGTGACAACGGCCCGGAATACCCAGTTTCCCTGGCGGAATCAAACGGTGCATGGGAGGACACCCTTAGAGACTATTGTTTTGGAACACCAGGAAACCTAAGAGGGATGAAGCGATTTCCCTATGAAGGAGGCCATCGGGTACCGGGACTGATACGCTGGCCCGAAAAGATTCCGGCCGGAACGGTGAGCGACAAGCTTTTTAACGGGACTGATTTTTTGCCTACAATTTGCCGATTAGCTGGGGCTGCTGTCCCCAGAGATCGCATCATAGACGGCACCGATGCGTTTAATGCCTTCCTCAACAGACCTTATGAAAGAGCTGTATTGCCGATTTGGTTCTTTCTCCTAAACTCCTCCCACATGCCGGGAATGGCACAAATGGCGATGCGGGACGGTGACTATGTCCTCATTGGCCGACTGGCCCCCGAGCGAGGGCATTTTGTGGCAACACATCCCACCTCTACTCAGCATCAGGCGGTGGATTGGCTGAAAACAGCGGTCCCTGCTACCTTTGAATTATACAACATAAAGACAGACCTGGAACAAAAACAGGATCTCTCTACGATCGAATACCCCACACTTCTTAAACTCATTCCCAAAATGCAACGGCTCTGGCTGGAGATAAGGGATGAAGGCCCTTGGTGGGGCCGTATGCCGAAGTAATCCATGTTGTTCTTTTGCTTTACCAAATTTTAGGTTATCTTTTGCTCCAATCCCATTTCAATAGTCTCCAATGAACATAAACCGTTACAAGCTACTCGTTCCCGTTGTAAGTGTATGGCTGCTTGCCTGTAATTCATCCTCAGATGGTGCAAGGAACCAAGATGATGCCACGCCAGGCTTTATTCTTCAGGAAGCAGACTTACCTGACTATGAAAAAGACATAGACCATAGAAGTCTGATTACCGCTTGGGGAGACAGGCATGGAGAATCTATCCGTACGGGGGAGCATATTTACAACAATATTTGTTTCAACTGTCACGGTGGTCCGGAACAGGAGGGCTCCATTCCTACCTCGCTTAAGTTTTGGTCCGATGAGTTTAAGGTGGGCAAGGATCCTTATTCCATGTATCAAACCCTCACGAGGGGGTATGGATCTATGCCTCCGCAGATTAACCTGACCCCGGTAGAAAAATACGACATCATCAACTTCCTCCGTGAAACCTATTTACGTACAGAAAATCCGAGTCAGTTTATTGAATTGGACGATGCGTATTTGGCAAGTTTACCTGCAGGGACATCGCAAGGCCCTGCTCCCAGGGAGTTCAAACCATGGGCGGAGATGGATTATGGTAATTTTTTGATTAACACCTATGAATTGGTTGGACTGGACGCACCTGAAAGGCAACGATCTACCGGTCCTGTACAGCCCTTACCGGATGAGAATTTTGGGGACGCTAACTTTGCCTACAAGGGAATTGCTGTGCGCCTTGATAAAGGAACTGGCGGAGTTGCCGCCGGCAATGCCTGGATGATGTTTGACCACGACCTGCTGCGTGTAGCGGGAGCCTGGACAGGTGAGGGATTCATAGATTGGGAAGCGATACTTTTTAACGGAAAGCATAATATATCCCCCCGAACGGTTGGTGACCTCCACTTTGAGAATGAAACCGGACCCGGATGGGCGCATCCAAAAACAGGCTCCTTTGAAGATCCGCGCTTTACGGCCAGGGACAAAAGAAAGTTTGGACCCTTGCCGCGGGAGTGGGCCCATTACAAGGGGCTATATCCCTTTGAAGATCGGGTTATCATTTCCTACACGGTGGGAGAAGGTAAGGTTTTGGAAACATTCGGGATGGAAAGTAGCAATGAAATGCCTGTGTTCACCAGAACGTTCAATATTATCCCATCCGACAACATAATGAAAATGAGGGTTGCACCCATAGGTACCGCTGCAACATTAGTGGGTGAAGGAGCTATACTCAAAGAACAGGATGGGTTTATTGTTATGGAAATTATAAGTTCCGAGCCAGTTAAGATCAAATTATTGTTGGGAAAGGCAGGCATGGAGGGGCTTGAAGCTTATGCCAAAACCAGCTTACCAGCAGAATCCCTAGAGAAATACACTAAAGGAGGTTCGGCAAGGTACCCCCAAAAGCTTACAACCGACATTTTGAAGGGAGAACAAGAAGGCGCTTTTCAGGTTGACATCTTAAATCCTCCATTCAATAGTCCGTGGAAAAATCAGTTGCGATTGAGCGGACTTGACTTTTTTAAAGACGCTAACAAAGCTGTAATCTGTTCTTCTGACGGAGATGTATGGCTTGTAGAAGGCTTTACCGGAAAATCCGGAAAGCTGACTTGGCAGCGCGTGGCGTCGGGGATGTTTCAGCCTTTGGGAATCAAAGTTATTAATGAAGAAGTGTATGTCACATGCAGGGATCAGATCGTACGCTTACATGATTTCAACGGTGACAGGGAAACAGATTTTTACGAAAGTTTCAACAACGACCAACAGGTGACAGACCATTTCCATGAATTTGCCATGGGATTGCAGGTAGATAAAGCGGGAAATCTCTACTATGCCAAAAGCGCTCGCCATGCCCGCGAAGCACTTGTTCCCCAACATGGTACCTTACTGAAGGTAAGTCCCGATGGCCAAAAAACAGAAATTATAGCTACGGGTTTTCGTGCCGCCAATGGGGTATGCATCAATCCGGACGGAACCTTTATTGTAACCGACCAAGAGGGCCATTGGAATCCCATGAACAGGATCAACTGGGTGGAGAAAGGTGGCTTTTATGGAAACATGTTTGGCTATAACCCTCCGGCTGACAGCTCAAATACCGGCATGAAGCAGCCTTTGGTTTGGGTGGAAAGGGATAGGGATCGATCCCCGTCTGAATTGCTTTGGGTGGATAGTAAAAAGTGGGGAGAGCTGAATGGAAAACTGCTGAGTTTTTCTTACGGTTATGGAAAGGTGTTTTTAGTTCCCCATGAAAAAATTGGAGATCAGTTTCAGGGTGGCGTGTTTGAGTTGCCACTTCCCAGATTTTCCACCGGGGTAATGCGAGGACGTTTCAATCCTAAGGATGGACAACTGTATCTATGCGGATTATCTGCCTGGGGATCTTCCCAACCGCAACTGGGGGGATTGTATCGCATAAGAAAAGTGGATGAACCGATGACTATTCCTGTAGGCCTAGAAGCTCACAAAAATGGGATGCTGCTTACGTTCACCGGCAGGCTGGATCCTAGCAGTGCGGAAAAGGTCACGAACTATACCGTGAAAACGTGGGACCTGTTACGATCCAGAAAATACGGATCGAAGCATCACAACGAGCAAACGTTGGAAGTAGCCAAGGCTGAACTTGCCGCAGATAAAAAATCGGTCTTACTTTCTTTACCCGCCATCAAACCAACTTGGGTAATGGAAATCACCTATACGCTAGAAGATGAAAACGGTAAATCCATAGAGGGTCTAATCCAAAATACCATCCACCAACTAGGCGAAGATTTGACGATTACTATGGCTAAATAAAGGAAAAAGTGACCACATAACGGTATGTAACGGATCCTGAGATTTTTTAAATCGAAGCGTCCAAGGTGTAAAAAGATATTACCAAATAGTTTTAAATGAGTCGAAACGGAATTTCTTAAATATATCCTATCTAGATGCATATGTAGTTAAAAAACAAAGATAGTTTAATTCACATCCCCCTGCCACGGCATCGTTAAATCCTTTTACAGCAAAAAGATGTTACCACATAGTTCATATAGCGCACATAGTTTTTATGCCGGCGACAGGGATGTTCCTTGAAATGTATGTGAACTAGGTGCCTATGTGGCTAAAAAAAAATAGCCTTTACCACATCCTACAGATAAATAGATATTAAACCAGCCACACGGTCTTTTTTAAAAAAGTTCTATGTGGACTATGTGCCTATGTGGTTTAAAAGAAAGACTTTACCACATAGGCCATAAAGCAGGCATAGTTTTTATATCGGCGACAGGGATGTCCCTTGAAATGTATGTGAACTAGGTGCCTATGTGGCTAAAAAAACAAAGACTTTACCACATCGTCCGGAAAGTTCTTAAACTAGCCACACGGTCTTTTTTTAAAAAAGTTCTATGTGGACTATGTGCCTATGTGGTTTAAAAGAAAGACTTTACCAAATAGGCCATATAGCACGCACTGTTATTAAACCGTCGACATGTGTTTTCTAAAATCCCTATGTGAACTATGCAACTATATGGTTTAAAAAGGACGGAGATTTTTCACAAAACCTCCGAGCCTTCATTTTGGACTATGTGGTTCTTTTTCTAACGGTTACTTCTAGCAGCTTTTGTAGAACTGGTTTTGTCCCAGCTTCCGTTCGATCTCCTTGGCCGTTTTGGTGATTGACAATCCGCCCAGATTGGTACATCTTAACGTATTGGGAATGCTTTTCCCAACAACATACATGGTCTCTATCACCTCGTCCAACGGAATCAAATGGTCATAATCCGCCAAGGCCATATTGGCACAGGACAACGCGTTGGATGCAGCCATCACATTTTTGTTCAGACAGGGCGCTTCTACACGGTTTCCAATGGGATCACAGATCATACCCAACGAACTTTGAAGTGCCATGGAAGCTGCGGAAATACTTTGATTTAAACTGCCTCCGGCTAGTGTTACAATCGCGGCCGCTGCCATAGAAGAACCCGACCCGCACTCGGCCTGACAGCCTCCCACCTCAGCGGCAAAGGTAGAGTGGGCGGCGATAAAAACCCCGATTAGCCCAGCTACAAGGAGAGCTTTTACGGTATCGTCGTCTGAGAGACCCATGGAATTCGCTACTCCCAATACAGCCCCGGGCATGGCGCCGCAAGAACCTGCCGTCGGTGCTGCGACAATGACACCCATGGAACTTTTCACCTCCATGATAGCGGAGACATACATAATGATCCGATTAAGGACATCCCCCTCCACCAGCTTTTTGCTTTCCATCTGCGATTTGAATTTCACCGACTGTGGCCCCAAAATCCTATCCTCGAATTTTGTTCCTTTCAAACCTGTTTCGACAGCATCCTTCAAAATTTTTCGAATCTGTTCCATTTTGTAGAGGACTTCTTCTTCGGAGATATTCCCCCGGATACTTTCATACCGGACGGCCAGCTCCCATAGGGATAGGCTTTCATCCCGGTTATAGGCCAACATTTCATCGCATGTGATGAAAGGAACCTCCTGATTTTTCGCGGTAAGGACGGGCAAAACGGGCTTGATCAGTTTTACATCGCTCACATCCTCCATTTCGCGAAGATCCCTAAGGTATAACTCATCTAAAAATTCAAGCGCTGTCAAGGCAATAAAGGGCTGAGTTCCTGAATGGATCTCAAGGCTATCGCAGAGGGCACTTTGATTCAGGTATGAAACAAGGCTTTTGGGGTCGGATGTATAGATCAATGTTACAAAACTATCACCGGCAAAGGAAACAGCAGCTCCGTCAATCTCTATAATTTCGATCATGCCCCCTCCCGTCGATATTGCCACCACTTGATGGGTTTCCCAGGGATTGGTTAACGTAATTTTATATGTATTTGGATGCTCGGCCTGAATGTCTTTTATGTTGATTTTGACCTGAATTCCCGATGCACCAATGTGTTGTTCCGAATTGACAAGGCGTTCATCGTAGGCTTCCCATCCCAAGAATCCGCCAAATAAGCCCATATCAGATCCCTGTTCTTTATGGGTTGTAGCTAAGGACCCGTTTGGATCGAAGTCAATCTCGATTTTCGAGATGCTGCCACCCATCAGGTCATGGCAGATTCTGCCAATTCTCAAAGAAGCGGCGCAGTGAGAACTTGAAGGACCTCTCATTACCGGACCGATAACGTCGTTAAATATGCTCGGAAAACCCATACTAGTATGCTATTATATTTTGTAATTAAATGTAGTCTAATTTTGAAGGCGAACAGTATCATAAATTAACAATTGTGTGTGCTATCTTAACCTTTATGGGGTAAAGGATTTACTTTTTTGCTTATTACATGCATATATGCTAATTTACTATTCCATTATCTTACCCTTGCCACGCTGATAAACCGATGCAACCACTCCATTTTAAAGTACCGCGACTGAAGGAAGAAACGATCCGGGTTGAGTGTTGGGATTTGGACGATTTCTTCGAACCTATTCACTTTCATGAAGAATTTCAGATCACTTTAATCCTTGAAGGTGGGGGGTCCCTCTTTGTTTCAGAGAGTGTCGTCCCTTTTCGCAAAGGCGAAGTATATCTTCTGGGGAAGAACCTGCCCCATGTGTTTAGAAACAGCGGTTTTGGTTTTCCCGATCACGGTCATAAAAAGGCCCGCGCCATCTCCGTCTTTTTCAACCAGGATGTGCTGAAAGGCTCGCTTAAAGACATCCCGGAGGCCTATGCCATTCAGCGACTGCTTGATTTTTCGGTCTATGGCATTCGGGTTTCTGACAAGCAGCAAACCATGATCAGTAAGAAACTCAATGCCCTAACATTAAAACAGGCATTTGAACGCTACCTCGGCTTGCTTGACATTCTTGAAGGTATTTCCAAAGATAACAAACTTACGTTTATCTCCTCCCTCGGTATTCCTATTCATACCGTGCAGGAAAATATTCCGAAGATCAACATGGTGTTTGATTTTATCAAAAGTAATTACAGCGAGCGAATTACGCTTAAACAAGTGGCTGCGCTTGTGAACATGTCCCCTACTGCCTTTTGCCGCTTTTTCAAATACAAAAGCCAAAAGACCTTTTCGAGATTTTTGATAGAGGTCCGAATCGCAAACGCATGTAGGCTACTGTATCAAGATGATTTCAATACATCGGAATGTTGTTACAACTCTGGATACAACAACCTGTCAAATTTTCACAAACATTTCAGAAGCGTCACGGGGATGACGCCACTGGAGTATAGAAACAAAGTCTTAAAAAGGGCCAACTGATACTTGGATTTGCCAATGAGAATCCTGCTTTTGGGGCTAGAAAAGAATCGCTTTCACAAATGCCTCGGGTTTACAAGTCTTCGCTCTTTTGTAAAATAAATAGTAGTAGTTTTTACTACTAAGGTAAAATACCACATCTTTTGGTTAAAATGATGGAATCGTAAACTTGGATGAAAAACATATCTTTATGGGAACGAACAAGGTGATATTTTCGGGACATTTACTACTTTTAACAACATAACTTTCAATGAGAATTTGACATATAAATCGCTTGAAATCGAGCCTGCCTATCGGAGAAGCGGGCATTCATGGTGAAGGCCACACACAGGGGGATGACTATTCGTGCGACCTTCCTGCCGCAGAAAGGGATTCCGCGCCGATATAAATCGGGACAGGCTACCCCAATTTATCGGGAAAAGTTCTGACCCTTTACGACAAAATATAAACACATGAAAAAAATTGTTCTATTAAGCTTACTTTTTCAGTTCACCTGTTCAGCTACGTTGTTGTCCCAATCCGCCCTTACATTGGAAGCTATCTATAAGGAGCGAACTTTTTCCCAGAAACGCTTTGGGCCGATTTATTGGATGAAAGACGGAAATGGATACTCCAGCATTGAGAAAAACGAGGCCTTGGGAGGGGATGAAATCGTTACCTACGACGCCAAAACAGGACAAAGATCCGTCTTGATATCCGCTAAGGAACTGATACCTGAGGGGCAGCAGACACCCCTCCCTGTTGCGAATTATTACTGGTCAGCCGATAACAGGAAATTGCTGATTTTTACGAACACAAGAAAAGTGTGGAGGTACCATACCCGGGGAGACTACTGGGTACTGGACCTGAATACAAAGAAGCTACATCAGCTTGGCAGGGGTATCCCGTCAACAACGCTGATGTTTGCCAAATTTTCGCCTGATGCTTCCCGAGTAGCATACGTGAGCCGGAATAATATTTATGTCGAATCACTACAAACAGGAGTGATCACCCAACTTACTTCCGACGGTGATGACGACATTATTAACGGGACCTTTGATTGGGTATATGAAGAAGAACTAAACTGCCGAGATGGATTTAGGTGGAGCCCTGACGGCAAAGACATCGCCTTCTGGCGTTCTGATACCAAAGGGGTAGGGGTTTTCTACCTGATTAACAATTTGGATTCTATCTATTCCAAACCTATTCCTATGCCCTATCCGAAGGTGGGAGACCGACTTTCCGAGGTGAAGATCGGCGTAGTGTCCAGTGAAGGAGGAGAAGCCCGCTGGTTTGACTTCCCCGGGGATCCCCGCAACAACTATTTGGCACGGATGGACTATATCCCCGGATCAAACGAAGTCATGGTGCAACAGTTGAACCGGCCCCAAAACGAAAACAGTGTATGGATCGGAAATACCCAAACGCTGGAGTTGTCCCAGATTCTGGTTGAGAAGGACGCTGCCTTTTTAGATATCCACGACAACATTCGCTGGCTGGAAAAGGAAAACTATTTCACCTGGAGTAGCGAACGAGATGGCTGGCTGCATCTTTATAAAGTATAGCGGGATGGAAAATCGATGGAACTGATTACTGAAGGGGACTTCGATGTGGAGCGGATCAGTCATATCGACCCGCAAAGTGGCTATGTCTACTATATCGCCTCGCCGGAAAATTTTACCCAACGCTACCTTTATAGGAGTTCCCTAAAAAAACGCGGCAAAGCGGAGCGAATATCGCCGTTAGACTATTCTGGACAACATGCCTACCAGATTTCAGAGAATGCTTCCTTTGCCATTCATACCTTTCAGAACACGACTACCCCTCCCATTATTTCGTTGGTCAGCTTGCCAAAACATGAAACCCTCAGGGTATTAGAGGACAACAACTCGCTACGTAAAGCCTACCAAGCACTAGGGCTTCGGGCAAAGGAATTCATTAAAGTGGATATTGGCGAGGTAGTGCTTGACGCGTGGATGTTGAAGCCAATCGATTTCGATGCTACAAAAAAATATCCCTTGCTTTTTTATGTCTATGGTGAACCTGCAGGTTCTACGGTACAAGATGCGTGGATGGATGGGGATTTATGGCATCAATACATGGCCAATCTGGGATATATCGTGGTAAGTATCGACAACCGGGGTACTAAGACGCCGCGAGGTCGGGACTGGAGAAAATCCATTTACGGGCAAATTGGCATCCTGGCATCCAAAGATCAAATGGAAGCGGCAAAACAGCTTTTTGAAACGTATGATTTTATCGATACCTCCCGGGTCGGAATGTGGGGATGGAGTGGTGGAGGTCAGATGACACTCAATGGTATGTTCAGGTATCCTGAAATTTACAAGGCTGGGTTGGCTGTTGCGTTTGTATCAGATCAGCGGCTTTATGATGCTACCTATCAAGAACGGTATATGGGTTTGCTTGATCAAAATCCGGAAGGCTATAGGGACGGGTCACCGATCAATTTTGCCGAACGGCTGCAAGGGGATCTGATGATCATCCATGGGACGGCTGACGACAACGTACATTATCAGAGTTTTGAGATGTTGGTGGATAAACTGATCAAACACAATAAGCTCTTTTCAATGATGTCCTATCCCATGCGCGCCCATGGAATCAACGAGAGAGAAAACACCTCCTTCCATCTCAGGCAGACAATGGAAAAATTCTGGCTGGACAAGTTGCCTCCGGGAGCAAAGTAGTATCATCTTCGAATACCATCAATAACACACATAAGCAACTGATTAATTCACTTTAACAATTGAGCTATGATACAATGGAAAGGAGTATTTCCAGCAGTTACCACCAAATTTACAGCCGACGATCAGTTGGATATAAAAACATTCCAAACCAACATTCAAGCTCAACTGGAGGCTGGAGTAGACGGGATCATCTTGGGAGGTAGCTTGGGTGAAGCCAGTACACTGACAGATTCAGAAAAGCAAACCCTCGTAAAAACTACCGTAGAGCTGGTAGAAGGAAAAGTACCGGTAGTACTGACCATTGCCGAACAGTCGACAAGAAAGGCATTGGAGGCTGTTGAATCCGCCAACGAAAGCGGCATCAGCGGCTTTATGGTCCTTCCTCCCATGCGGTACAACGCCGACAACCGGGAGACGGTCACTTTCTTTAAGGAAATTGCCAAAGCCACAGCGCATTCCATTATGATCTACAACAATCCCATCGATTATAAGATTATGGTCACGCTGGATATGTTTGAGGAACTTGAGGCCTGCAAAAACATTCAGGCGGTAAAAGAATCCTCCCGGGATCTGACGGTAATAACGAAAATGATAAACCGCTTCGGGCGTAGGTTTCAAATCCTCGGTGGGGTAGATCCACTGGCTTTGGAAAGTTTAACCTTAGGTGCCGACGGGTGGGTTGCAGGGTTGGTATGTGCGTTTCCACGGGAAACGGTCGCCATCTACCGCTTGGTGCAGCAAGGCCGCCATAATGAAGCCTTGCAAATTTACAGGTGGTTTTTTCCCTTATTGGAATTGGACATACATCCCAAACTGGTACAATACATCAAATTGGCCGAAGTTGCTACCGGGATGGGTACCGAATACGTGCGGGCCCCGAGGCTTCCCCTTGTAGGCGAGGAGCGAAACCATGTGCTACATATCATTCGCTCCTCACTTGCCATACGACCTACATTACCCTCCTTGGAAGGAGCACTTGTAGACGAAAAATAATACTGCCAACTGAGCCAAAATCGCTGTTGGGAAAAATTAATGACAGCAATAGACACCTGTAAAGAATGGAAAAGGATAATGGCATAAAGCTATTCTCAAAAGAAACCTATGTACGTAGAAGAAGCCTGATTAAGCAACTGGTAGGTAACGGAAAGTTGCTTTTTCTTGGGAATGAAGAAAGCAGCATGAACTTTAAGGATAATTGGTATCCGTTCAGACAAGACAGTACCTTTCTATACTTTTTTGGGCTGGACCTTCCCGGACTTTCAGCTATTATAGATATCGATGAGGATAGGGAAATCCTTTTTGGCGATGACTTTACACCGGAAGAGAGCGTTTGGCACGGAGTAACGCCAAAGTTAGCGGATCTTGCCAGTCAGATCGGCGTTGATAGGGTATCCTCTTCAACGTCTATAAGCAATTATCTTGCGCATGTACCTAGCGATAGAATTCACTTTCTTCCTCCCTACCGCCCGGAAAATGCCCAAAAACTCTCTGCGTTACTTCGAGTACCTATAGGGAACATTGCTTCAGGAGCATCTATTCCCTTTATAAAGGGAGTAGTAAGTTTGCGCTCCGTAAAATCCGATGAGGAACTCGCGGAAATAAGGCGTGCAGTATCCACCTCTGCCGCAATGCATCAAAAGGTAATGCGCGAAGCCAAACCCGGCATGAAGGAATTCGAACTCGTGGCCATGGTTACCGGAGAGGCCATCCGGTCTGGCGGCAATCTTTCGTTTACACCTATCATCACTACAAACGGTCAGATCCTTCACAACCACAATTATTCCAATACCCTGATTGCAGGAAAGATGCTGCTTTGTGACTTCGGTGCGGAAACAGCGATGCACTATGCCGGCGATATTACCCGGACGCTTCCCGTAGGTCACTCCTTTACGGATGGACAAAAAGAAGTATATACCATCGTCCACAGGGCACATCAAGCTGCGATCCATGCGTTGACACCTGGTGTGAAGTTTCTGGATATACACTTGCTTGCCTGTAAGCAAATCGCCGAAGGACTTCGAGCCATAGGACTGATGAAAGGCGATTTGGACGATGCCGTAGCCCACGGAGCCCACGCCTTGTTTTTTCCCTGCGGATTAGGGCATATGATGGGTCTCGATGTCCATGATATGGAGGATTTGGGAGAGGAATATGTGGGATATACCGACACGCTTAAGAAAAGCACCCAATTTGGGGTAAAGTCTCTTCGGCTTGGTAAGGAGCTTGCGTCGGGGCATGTACTTACTGTGGAGCCAGGTATTTATTTCAACCCACTTTTGATCGATCAGTGGCAGGCTGAAAAGCACTGTTCCGACTATATCAACTACGATCAACTTGCGCACTTCCGTGAGTTCGGGGGCATACGCATAGAGGATAACTTCGTGATAACGCCAAAAGGGTACGAGCTACTTGGACATCCGCTGGAAACAGATAGTAGTGATATTGAAGGGATGAGAAGCACGTTGAGCTAAAGCTGGTAGCACCTTCGGTATTGGTTGTACTCCGGAGAACTATACGATGTCTCAAAAACTTGGCAGGGTCTTTTCCCGTTTGCCGTAATAGCGGATTTCCTTTATCCATCGTTCGGTTTTTTTAGTTCGATTGGGTACCTTAACCGTTCGTCCAACCAACTTATCCCTATGCCTGAAATCGTCATTGACGCCCGTAAAGCTGCCATCGGTCCTGGCTTGGCGGTCAACCGTATCCTCCCCTTTCGCATGAGACGCATGGTGGGACCATTTGTATTTATGGATCATGCCGGCCCAATGAAGCTCTCTGCTGCAAAGGGACCCAATATGGACGTGCTTCCCCATCCGCATATTGGGTTATCCACCGTCAGCTACTTGTTTAAAGGAAACGTCACCCACCGAGACAGCTTGGGCGTAAAGCAGGTCATCGAACCCGGGGAAGTCAACTGGATGACCGCTGGAAAAGGCATCGCCCATAGCGAACGCTTTGAGGATACAGCGGTATTGGCGGGCGGGCAGCTGGAAATGATTCAGACCTGGGTGGCCTTGCCCGAAAAGGACGAGAAAAGTGATCCTTCTTTCGTCAACTACCAGAAAGACCATTTACCGGTTTTTGAGGAGAAAGGGCTTTGGATGCGCCAAATTGCAGGTGACGCATATGGATTGAAAAGCAATGTACCTACCCATTCTCCGCTCTTCTACCTCCACGTAGAAATAGTAGCAGGCCATTCCCTTCAAATCCCCAGTGGCTATGAAGAACGTGCGGTGTATATCGCCCATGGTAGTTTGGAACATAAGGGACATTTTTATGTGGCAAACCAGTTGATCGTGTTTGCCAAAAATGAGGCAGCCACGATCAAGGCGCGGGAAACAAGCACGCTTATGTTGTTGGGTGGAGACCCGCTGGGTGAACGATTTATTTGGTGGAATTTCGTAAGCAGCCGAAAAGAGCGCATCGAACAAGCCAAAGAGGATTGGAAGCAGGGTAGAATTCCATTACCACCTGACGACCATGAGGCCTTTGTTCCACTGCCAGATGAAAAATTCCGACGCAAGGATCCTCCTCCAGGGGCGCTTTCGTAGAAACAGACAGCTTCAGGGATGCATCTCTGATACTGTCGATATACCGAATTGGCGCGGCATGTTGTACCACTTACCAGCTAAAACAGCAGGGAAAACCGGAATCGCCAGCATGCGGATAAAAGCACCTCAGGTAAGCTAAGAGGCGCAGTTGGTACCCGTTAGCGGAGAAATGGTCATAGTTCGGCTCCGAGAACAATCCCCTAAGATATCATGCTACTGCTGCATCAACTCCACCATGCGTAACACCAAGTTGGCAGAGTTAGCGGCGGCCGGTCCGACGAAGGCATTGAAGTCGACGTGGGCATCGGTATTTGCGTTGTCACTACAGCTTCGGATGACTACAAAAGGGATCTCAAGAAAACGGCAAATATGGGCTACGGCAGCCCCTTCCATTTCAGTGGCTAAGCTATTGAATTCCGAGTATAGCCACTTTGCTTTTACCGGATCGCTGACAAATAGGTCAGAAGTGCTAATGACTCCCTGAAAGATCCGTGGCGCTCGGGTTGAAATAGCTTCATATTCAGCCAGTTTGGAAGCCTGTAGGCTTAGCTGAATTAATGAGGAGTCAGCAGATAGCAAGAGTTCAGGATGTGGTTCTCCGGATAAGTTCCTAAAATTCCAAGGAGTAAAACCATCCGAATTTAACATACCAAAGTCCACTTGTACCAGAGAGGTTCCGATGACAATGTCTCCAGGCAAGGCCTCAGGATGCAACCCCCCGGCTACGCCTGTAAAAATCAACCCTTCGAGGGTAAAGTTCTGCGTTAGAACAGCCGTGCTGTAGGCGGCGTTTACTTTGCCTATCCCGGCTTTTAGGACAACTACCTTTTTTCCCTTCAGCTTTCCCGTATAAAAATCAATGCCCCCAATAGTAGACAGCTTTGGCTTATGCATGGCTTCGACCAAGATGGAAATTTCCTGATCCATTGCACCCATAATAGCCAGTCGCTGGGAATATCCCGGAAACCAAAGAAGAAGCAAAAGAATGGCAGGCAATAGCTTTTTTAAATCCATAGAAAGAAAATGGCGAATACAGTGATAATAGCTAACATTGGATTGATTTCATCCTGTTTGCCGCTTAGCAGCTTCAATACAGTCCAACTGATAAATCCGAACGAAATTCCCGTAGATAAGCTGTACGTGAACGGAATTAGTACGAGCGTAAGAAAACAAGGAATGGCTTCGTCGGCATTCCGCCAGCGGATCTGCACTAAGGGAATCATCATAAAAGACCCGACTAGCACCAAAGCAATGGAACTTGCCATGGGAGGAATGACCGAGAGTAAGGGCGAGAAAAACATGAAGGGTAGAAACAACAGGCCGGCCGTAACGGCTGTAGTGCCGGTCCGTCCACCTGCCTCAATTCCGACAGCTGACTCGATAAAAGCTGTACCCGAACTGCTTCCGACCAAGCCGGCGAATAGTGTGGCACAGGCATCCGTAAGTAGGGATTTTCGCATATTCTGAGGGGTTCCATCAGGATCTTTTAGTCCGGAAGCCTCGGCAAGCCCAACAAAGGTGGAGATGCCATCGAAGAGAATGGTGAAGGTAAATACGAAGATGACAGGGATATAGGCATATTGCAGGGATCCGAGAATGGCAGCTTCTCCGACTAAACTGAAATCCGGCATGGAGAACAGTCCGCTGTAGTTGACCAAGGTTGGAGATCCGAAGTTGATCCCGGAAGCATCACCCCACCATCGGCCAATGGGCCACGCCAGGAAGGTGGTGAAAAGAATTCCAATAATAATCGCGCCTGTTACTTTCCGTGCAATCAACCCTCCGGTAAGCAGCAGTCCCGCCAAAAAAGTTAAGGTTACGGGATCTTTAAAGGTATTCATCGCTACTAAGGTAGCGGGATTAGAAACGATAAAATGGGCATTTTGAAACCCAATAAAACAGATAAACAAGCCTATTCCCGCGGATACAGCATGCCTTAGCGCTTCGGGTATGGATTGGATGATCTTTTCCCGGGTTTTGAAAAAAGACAAGAACAGGAAAATTACTCCCGACCAAAATACCGTACCAAGCGCTTCCTGATAGGTTAGCCCGTAATGGATTACAGCAGAATAGGTGAAAAAGGCATTGATACCCATCCCCGGCGCGACTACTATGGGGTTTTTGGCATAAAGCCCCATCATCAGACTGCCAAACCCGGCAACCAGTACGGTAGCCGTCACCACGGCCCCGAAGGGCATTCCCGCATCCGAAAGGATGGCGGGATTGACGATCACAATATAAAATGCGGCCAAAAAGGTACTTAGGCCAGCTAGTATTTCGGTGCGCAGGTTTGGGGTTTCAGTGGTCATAAGTGACAAGAATTCGGAGACAAGATACCTAGAGCGAAATAATAATCAAATCGAAAAGCAATATAGAAAGACTTACATTTTGTAAATGCGCTAGTTATAGCGCGGGAAGCCATTACCCTTATGTTATTGGGTGGGGATCCTGTGGGGGAAAGATTTATTTGGTGGAATTTTGTAAGCAGCCGGAAGGAGCGTATTGAGCAGGCCAAGCAAGATTGGAAACAGGGTCGGATTCTGAAAAACTGACTTTTACATTAGATACCGTATGGGTAGATTCTGGGGAAGGCTATATCTTTTTGAGGGATAATTTATTCCTGTCCGAACTATCCCCTGACAAAAGCTATCTGATAAATTTTAACCGCATGGAAACCTACGCTGAACGTATCAATCTTGATGAATTAAAGCTGGAAAGTAGGATTCAGTTTGAAAAGGAAGGACCCGATGGAATCCCTTCCATTATGTAGGAGCCAAAATCGGGATTTTTAGTTCATTTCACGTATTTGGTGATTGATTTCTTTCTGATATCAGATCTTATTTAACGCTGCCTCAATCAACTTGAAGCTGGACTTTGCTATCTGAAATTCCGCCGCTAACGACTTCCATTTCCCAATGGCCTGCTTCGTTTGCTCAATAACATCACCCACGAATTCACTAGAAAGTTTGGCTTCCAAACCCAGCTTTTTAAGATGTTTTGTAGTTGGGTTTTTCCCTTCTCCCAGTATGGTACAGCTCTGTTCTCCGTTTGGTCCTCCCGAAAAAGTAAGGTCATAGGCAGGTGCAAATCTCCAAGAGCCTGATTCATCCATCAGAAAACTAAAATTTTTGGCATGATCATCCCTATTATGCGCCAAAACGTTGAAAACAGCCAAGCGATATATTTTCTCAACTTCACGGATATCTCTTGTTAATGCTCCCGTCAAATTCAGTAAATCTTCATAATCCAACGCGGGTGTTCTGAAATCACTATGTAGCAATCCACTTGCCGTATGCATGTGAAGCCTTTTGGTTCCTTCTCTATCAAAGCGTTGTACTGCAAAATACCCTCCTCCTCTGTTTGAAGGAAACAGAAAAACCTCTGGCATTGCCACCCCCGCTTCTTTTGCCATCATCGCATACACATATTCGATTGCGCCGGCATCAGGCCCGTCGTGGAAATTTGGAAATTTTACGATCCAAGGATCAAAGTCAGGGGAAAGATGCTTCGCCCCGTATAAAATCCTTTTCCGACTCTTGTCCACACCAATAAGTGCTTTCGGACGTGCTCCAGCAGAAGACCCGTTTAACGCCAGTAGTTCATTTATGACCTCTTCCGAACTCCCTTCCAATACAGCCCTTGATTGTATAGCCAATTGATCTAAATCAATTGTGATATCTCCCTCAGACGGGCTGTTGTCCGGTTCATACATTAGTGCCCCCATACCATACGTGCCTACATAAGCTAATCGGTCTAAAGGGGTAATGGTTGATGGCACTATTCCTTGGGCCCTCAGCATCCTGTCAAAAAGTAGTCTTCCCCAACCATCTGGCAAGCTGTCACTGAAAACTCCTGCCAAACCCTCAAAAGGTCTCAATGGCAATTCAGCGACACCATTTTTTAGAGGAAGCCGAAACGGAGAAATTTGTATCCCTTTTTGGATATGTTCTTCATGGTATTCAAAATATATTATACCCCTACTACTTACCAAACGTCCAACCGGATCGATTCCCTTTCCAAAATCAATGCCTACTTTTATATCGGTGATGGGTAGATTCATTTTCTGCGTCCTCTTTTTCGGGTATTTTTGCTATTATCCTTCAAGACCTCTTCGATTGAAGTATATGTTGGAATTGGAGGTTTCAGGGCATCCGTTAGTTCTTCCAACCCTCCAACTACCAAAAGCAATTTCAGTAAGGATTCCAGCGATATAAGGCCCTTTTGCTCAAATTTTCGTAAGGTAGCCAATGGAACACCGGAACGCTCGGACAAGCCCTCTTGGGTCAGCTCCGACAATAACCTTCTTTCCCTAACGCTCTGCGCTATTTTTTGCTGTGCTTTCGCTGGAGAAATAAGTGATACCATTATATTAATTAATACCTTTTTTTGTCTATTACTACTATCATAGTATTACAAATATAGGAATTATAGCTCGGAAAAAATGGGAATCGCAAATTCCTTTTGATAGGGAGATGTATTGCAGCCTACACCTATCTCAGTCAACTAATTTTGCCTAATCAATCTGAACTTCAATATGCCTTTATTTCCTTCAGCATTTCCATCATTCCAACTAAAGAAATAGCGGAAATTTCCTTGCCGATTGGGAAGCGTTCCTTTCCGGGATAGACAACATACCGATGGGTCGCCCCGATGTCTTCACATCCCAAGTAAAATCCTTTCGAAACCGTCGGTGCCAGCGACCTTTTGATCTCTATCGCTATCAACTGCTTTTTACTCTGTTCAATCACTAGGTCAATTTCGGCTCCTGCGGAGGTACGGTAAAACCATGGCGTTGCCCCTACAGGCAGACAGGACAACAAATTTTCTATAACAAACCCCTCCCAGCTCGCCCCGGCGACTGGGTGTCCCAAGAGGTCATCCAGCGTGGTAAGATTGAGCAAGGCATGTGTGATCCCGCTATCCCGAATATATACCTTTGGAGATTTCACCAGCCGTTTTCCAACATTTCCTGACCAAGGCAATAATGTTCTCACTAGCAACAAATCTTCTAAAAGCGCAATATAACGCTTTGCCGTAGGTGAAGCTACGCCGAGGCTCGCCCCGAGCTGCGCGATATTCAACTGGCCGGATTGGCCATGCGCTAGCATGGTCCATAGCTTTCGGAGCGTATTGGCGGGTATTCTCGGGCCAAATTGCGGCACGTCCCGTTCCAGATAAGTGGTGATAAAGTTCAATCGCCAACGCAGACTAGCTGTGTCATTGCGGGCCAAACAACTGTCAGGAAAGCCACCCCTAAGCCACAGCGTTTCCAGATCTATCGTATCAGCGAGTTCATCAACGGTAATACCGGATAATTCTTTGTAAGCAATACGCCCGGCCAAGGATTCTGAGGACTGTTGCAACAAATCGAGGGAAGCAGAGCCTAAAATCAGAAATTGACCAACACGGTGCCCTTGTCTCCTACGACGGTCGATTACTCCCCGCAGGACAGCAAACAGTTCAGGCGCCCGCTGCACTTCATCGAGAATAATAAGTTTACCGCTATGCAAATCCAGATAGCTTTCCGGATCGTGCAATTTAGCAAGATCCGTAGGGCTCTCCAGATCGAGGTATATAGGATCTGGGTTTAGGGAGGAGGCAATCGTTTCAGCCAAGGTAGTTTTGCCTACCTGCCTTGGCCCTAAAACGCCAACTGCCGGATATTCCTCCAGCAAATCCATTATCTCCGCTTGTGCTTTTCGTGCAATCATCCTTGCAATTATAACATTTAATGTTCGATTTACAAGGAGAAAATATCAAATTCGGCTGATATCGTTAATTTCGGCTATAGGCCTAAATTGAAGGCATGTTTTGGAAATCGATAAGGTACAGCTGAACGGAAATAGGCGATTACCCATTAGGTCATACTAAGCCGTAATCAATCAGCCCTAAATTGTGGAGCGCGCACATAAATCAAGAAACAAGGGCGTATTAAGCTAGGGTCTAGCATTAGGCTGTGGAAAAAGCTGATTAAGTTTTTGAATGCTAGTTAGCCTACGATACATTAAACAGCCTTTTCAACCTGCTAGTCTAGTAAAATTCAAACCCATTAAAATGGCAAATGTGGATTTTGGAGTCATTGTTGGGAAACTAGGCCAGCAAGTAATTATCAAAAAAACTTCTAACAAGAGGCAGAAGCAACGGTTACACGGTACAAAAAAATCCCCGAATGGCTTTCGGGGATTTAGTCAATACATCATTAAAGCATTAATCCAATGACATCAGGCCTATTTCAGCCAATATTTTTCTTATTCAGCTGATCAATAATGTATTCAGACGTACGGATAGAGAGCGCCATAATCGTCCAAGTGGGATTTTTGTCGGCTTGGGAGACAAAGGATCCTGCGTCCACCACAAATACATTTTTACACTCATGGGCTTGGGAATACTTGTTAAGCACAGAGGTTTTCGGATCGTCGCCCATACGGGAAGTACCCACTTCGTGAATTATCCTTCCGGGTGCGGCTAGTCCGTATTGGGTATCGGCACCCGGCTTGTTGCCCAGGATTTTTGCACCCATGGCCGTGAATATCTCCTCGAAGGTATCCTGCATATGCTTAGCCTGCTTCACTTCGTGTTCTGTCCAATTATAATGAAATCGCAACACGGGAATCCCGAATTTATCTACCACGTTGGGATCGATTTCGCAATAGTTGTCATATTGGGGCACACTTTCTCCCCGACCGGCGATGCCTATAGTGGCGCCGTAGACGCTACGGATATCCTTTTTTAGACCCGCTCCGTAGCCACCATTTGTTCCGGGATTTCCGAATTCATTGGTGATATTTTGCCGCATACTCTCCATACCAAATCCAAAGCCGTAGTTCGGCATGCGCATGCCTCCGCCAAATTCGAGGTGGTATCCTCGCGGAAAGTCCAATTTTTTATTGTCCAACCACCAAGGTGTATATACGTGCATGGAACCTGTTCCGTCCTCGTTGTACTTGTCTCTTCCCAGAAATTCGGGAACCAAGGCAGACCTACTTGCTCCTGTTGAATCGTGGAGGTACCTTCCAAGTGTCCCGCTGCTGTTCGAGAGCCCATTGGGATGTCTGCTTGATTTCGAGTTCATCATAATGCGGGCAGTTTCGCAAGCTGACGCACCGAGAACAACAACCCGAGCTTTAAGCTTATATTCCTGCATATCCACCTTGCTGACATAGGAAATTCCGGTAGCCTCGCCTTGTTCATTAGTGGTGACTTTCCTTACCATGGCGTACGTATAAAGGTCTAAATGACCCTTTTTAATAGCCGGCTTTACCAACACCGTGCCTGCAGAAAAATCGGCATAAACCTGACAAGCCCGGTTGCATTGGGCACAGAAGAAGCAAACGCCTCGCTCATTGTTGACAGGGCGGGTAAGTACGGAGATCCTAGAAGGGATTACGGGAAGATTGATTTTCTTTCCCCCTTTCATAAAGGCAAGTTCATGCAATCTCGGCTTCGGCGGTGGAAGAAAATACCCATCAGGTTCATTCCTGATGCCTTCCTTGCTGCCAAAGACCCCAACGATTTTATCCACACGGTCATAATAGGGTTTCACATCTTCATACCCGATCGGCCAATCGTCCCCGAGACCATCAATACTTTTTCGTTTGAAATCATCGGGACCAAAACGCAGGGAAATTCTTCCCCAGTGATTTGTACGGCCACCCAGCATTCGCGCACGAAACCAATCAAACTGAGTTCCATCCTTGCGGGTATAGGGTTCTCCTTCAATCTCCCAGCCTCCGTACGCCGCATCGAAATCGCCGAATGCGCGTACAGTACTTGCCCCTCTACGGGGAGATTCCCAGGGAAAACGCATTTGGGTACGGTATTCTTCCAGTGCAGGATCGAAGTCACTTCCTGCTTCTACCACAGCTACGCTTAACCCTGCCTCAGACAAGATTTTGCTGGCCATACCCCCTCCCGCACCTGATCCTACAATAATAGCATCATATACTTCGGCCGATGATTTGATTTGAAAACTCATTATAGATTACTTATTGGTGTGTTATTGTTTTTTAGCATCCTAATATAGGGAACAACTTTTTATTGAAAATTTATTTCCGTGGATTTTATCAAATAAAATTTTAATTTCGGGCTAACAACCGCCAACCTGATACCGCAAAAACGGCCCAAACGCCTCATCTGTTCTCTTGAGTTAAACGGCCTGTTACCATAGGTCCCGTTTATAAGCGGTCAATAGTGGAATTAAACCTTTAAAAGAAAAATAACCATCACAGTATGAGAGAATCAAAAAGAAGAAGCCAAGGCTGGTTTGGCAAGACTGGTAAAGACGGATTATTATACAGGTCGTGGTTTCAAAAACAGGGAATCCCAACCCATGAAATGGCGGGTAAGCCCATTATCGGAATATGCAATACGTGGTCTGAATTGACCCCTTGTAATTCCCATTTTAGGGAGTTAGCTGAATTTGTCAAAAAGGGGGTTTTAGAGGCCGGAGGGTATCCTGTGGAGTTTCCCGTGATGTCCCTTGGAGAGACTGTGATGAAACCTACAGCCATGCTGTTTCGGAATTTGGCTAGCATGGATACAGAAGAATCCATCCGTGCCAATCCACTGGACGGCGTTGTATTGCTTTGCGGCTGTGACAAGACCACTCCCTCCCTCGTTATGGGAGCCTGTAGCGTGAATATTCCAACTATTGTTGTTTCGGGCGGACCTATGCTCACTGGACGATACAGGGGCCGAGGGATTAGCACCAGCGATATATGGCGCTTTAGCGAAGATTGGCGGTCTGGTAAGATGAACCAAGAGGAGCTTTTTGAGGCAGAAAGGGGACTATGTCGTAGTGACGGACACTGTGGGGTGATGGGAACTGCATCCACCATGGCCTGTATGGTAGAGGCGCTCGGACTTACCCTTCCCGGAAACGCGGCCATACCAGCACCCGATACCGGTCGAAAGATTATTGCGCACTTATCCGGGATGGAAATCGTCAAGATGGTGGAAAAAGACATTAAACCCAGTGATATCCTTACCCGTGAGGCTTTTGAAAACTCCATCATGGTAAATGCGGCCATTGGAGGATCCACCAATTTTGTGATCCATTTATTGGCAATAGCAGGAAGAATCGGCGTTGACCTGAAGTTGGAGGATTTTGATACATTTTCCCAAAATATTCCGCTAATGGCTAACCTACAGCCTTCAGGTAAATACTTTATGGAGGACTTCTACTACGCCGGTGGGTTACCTCCCATCATCAGGCAGCTGAAGGACCACCTGAACAACGACTCCATCACCGTCACAGGTAGGGGAATCGGCGAGGTAAATGCCATATTCTTCAACTATAACGAGGAAGTTATTTCTGGAATTGATAAGCCATTCAACCCGACTTCTGGTATCGTTGTGCTAAAAGGAAACCTTTGTGAGACAGGCGCCATCATCAAGCCATCCGCTGCAACCCCAGAACTCATGCGTCATACCGGCAGAGCGGTAGTATTTGACGACATCGATGATTATAAAAACAAAATCGATGATCCAGAGCTTGAAATTGACGAGACATCGGTAATGATTCTTAAGAATGTAGGTCCAAGAGGTTATCCGGGTATGCCAGAGGTAGGGAATATGGGTTTGCCTCCAAAATTACTAGCTAAAGGCATTACCGATATGGTGCGGATTTCTGACGGAAGGATGAGCGGAACAGGCTTCGGCACCGTAGTACTTCATGCCACCCCCGAATCTACAGAAGGGGGTAACTTTGCAGTAGTTCAGACAGGCGACATGATAGAACTTGACGTCTACAATAGAAAACTCAACGTCTTAGTTTCCGATGAGGAACTTATCCAACGAAAAGCGGCTTGGAAAAGACCCGCACCCCTTGTCGAAAGAGGGTACGTCGGATTGTATATCAAGCATGTAGAACAAGCTAACCTAGGTGCAGACCTGGATTTTCTACGGGGCAGTTCAGGCAGTGAGGTCAACAAGGATTCCCATTAAATTCGAGTCACTGGCGTCGGTCTCTGTTAGCTATTCCCAGTCATCCAAGACCGACGCTTTTCTCAACTATCAACGAGCATGATTTTATGAGTAAGAATACGCTGGAGGTGGCAATCGTCACCGGGGCAGGGGTAGGTATTGGCCTGGCCATCGCACACGAACTGGCAAAATCCGGTGTCAAGGTTGTCCTCAACGACCTGGCCCCCACATTAACTGCCGAAGCTGTTTCTAAAATTAACAGCGCTTTTCCGCAATCCTGTATTGGGCTTGCAGGCGATGCCTCGGATCCTGAATTTATACAGCGTATGGTAGATACCGCTGTGGAGCATTTCGGTGCACTTACTATAGCCATCCCAAATGCGGGGATAACCATCTATGGTGAGTTCCTCTCCTTTAGTCCCGACGATTTCAAGAAAGTCACGCAGTTAAATTTGGGAGGAAGCTTTTTCTTGGCCCAAGCTGCATCCAAGCAGATGATCAGGCAGGGTACGGGAGGTGCCATTTTGTTTATGTCATCTGTAACCGGACATCAGGCCCACAAAAACCTCGCGGCCTATGGCATGACAAAAGCCGGTTTAGAGCTATTGGCGAAAACACTGGTTGTAGAACTCTCCCAATATGGCATTACCGTGAATGCTGTAGCGCCAGGTGCGACTGTTACCGAACGGACATCTATGCAGGAGGATTTTGTCGGAATCTGGTCGAATATTACCCCGCTAGGAAAACCGGCCTATCCAGAAGATATCGCCCATGCGGTAGCTTTTTTGGTATCCGCAAATGCCCGGCACATCACAGGCCAAAGTCTTGTAATCGACGGTGGGTGGACATCTACAAGCCCATCTCCTTATAGCTAAATCGAGCGAAAATGCCCTAGTATGCTGATAGCCGATGACAGTATAAAACAATTAAATTATTATACCTTTCCCGTTTCCAATGCGTATTTTTGAACCAGAATTACTAGCATCTTTAGTTAATTTAGTCTCATTACAGCACAGAACAGGATAGTTGACGGCCCATGATACCTTATATTCGCCTAAACCAAACCTTAACTATACACAACTAAATTCATATATGTCAGTCTTAGATAGAAACTTTAAGCACGTAAATTACCTTTGGGATAAGGAAAAGGAGAAAGAGCTGGGAGACGATCAAGTGGCGTTGCTGCTGTACCGTTCCAACATTTTGGGCTCTGATTTGAGGATTACAAACTACGGGGGAGGCAACACTAGCTGCAAGACGATGGAAGTTGATCCGCTTACTAGGAAGGAAACCGAAATCATGTGGATCAAAGGATCTGGGGGAGATATAGGTACACTTAAGCGGAGCGGGCTCGCCGGTTTGTATCAAGAAAAGTTGCATGCGTTAAAAAACGTCTACAGGGGCCTAGAGTTTGAAGACGAAATGGTGGGCTTATTCAATCACTGCATATATGACTTGGATTCAAAAGCGCCATCTATAGATACCCCTCTACATGCTTTTTTACCTTATAAGCATATTGATCACCTGCACCCCGATGCAGCGATCGCTATTGCAGCGTCCAAAGACGGAGAAAAAATTACCGAAGATCTTTTTGAGGGACAAATTGCGTGGGTTCCATGGCAGCGCCCAGGATTTGACATCGCGTTGAAACTGGAAAAGGCAGTAAACGACAATCCTGGCATCCGCGGAATCATGCTTGGAGGCCATGGCTTGTTTACTTGGGGAGATACCGCCTACGAATGCTACGTAAATAGCCTTGAAGTCATCGAAAAAGCTTCACAATACCTAGAGGACAACTATGGCAAAAATCGGCCGGTTTTCGGCGGACAGCGTGTAAAGTCCTTGGAAAGTGACCAACGAAAAGATCAAGCCGCAAGAATTGCTCCCTTGTTAAGAGGGCTCGCATCAAGCTACGACCGCATGGTAGGAACCTTTACAGATGACGAGCGTGTACTTGAGTTTATAAACAGCCACGATATCGACAAACTCGCTCCTTTGGGTACAAGTTGTCCGGATCACTTCTTAAGAACGAAAATACGTCCATTGGTGCTGGACATTCCTGCAGACCAAGACCTAAGCGATATCAGCTCAATTAAATCACACTTGGAAGAGGCATTTCAGGAGTACCGAGAGTATTACGCCTCCTACTACGAGAACCACAAGCGGCCTAACAGCCCAGGGATGAGGGATTCGAACCCAGTAGTTATTTTATGGCCTGGTGTTGGCATGTTCTCTTATGCGAAGAACAAACAAACCTCCCGTGTTGCCAGCGAATTTTACATCAACGCGATCAACGTTATGAAAGGTGCAGAGGCTATTTCAGAATACGTTTCCCTGCCGCTACAAGAAGCTTTCGACATTGAATATTGGTTGCTTGAAGAAGCCAAGCTACAGCGTATGCCGAAAGAACAGCCTTTGTCACGGAAAATTGCCTTCGTTACCGGAGGTGCAGGCGGTATCGGGAAAGCTATTGCGGATAGATTGGCCGCGGAAGGAGCCTGCGTGTTCATTACAGATATCAATAAAGAAAACCTGGATGCGGCTGTAGCCACATACAACAAAGATACCGGCGCCGGAACATTGATGGATGTGACGAGCATGGAGGATATCGAACGCGCGCTGAAGGAAGCAACAATCAAATTCGGTGGAGTGGACATCATCGTGAACTGCGCTGGTCTTGCCATTTCCAAACCCATTGAACAAACGACTGAAAAGGATTGGGACATCTTGCAGGATGTTTTGGTAAAAGGACAATTTGCGGTTTCCAAAGCTGCCGTAGCTATACTCAGGGCACAGAATAAAGGCGGGGACATCATTAACATTGCAAGTAAAAACGCATTGGTTTCCGGGCCGAACAATGTCGGCTATGGGACAGCCAAAGCTGCCCAAGTTCATATGAGCAGATTGTTAGCGGCGGAACTTGGACCAGATAAAATCCGGGTGAATGTGGTAAATCCTGATGCGGTTATTGAAGGAAGTAAAATTTGGGAAGGTGCTTGGGCCGCAGGTAGAGCCAAGGCATATGGCATTGCCATAGAAGAACTCCCGGCATTTTATGCAAAGCGGACGATCATGAATGAAATCATCGGTACGGCTGATATCGCTGCGGGCGTTTTCGCTTTTGTTGGTGGCGACTTGAGTAAGAGTACAGGAAATATTTTGAACGTGGATGGCGGTGTAGCAGCAGCCTTTGTTAGATAAATCACAGCTATGCGAATTGATGCTGAAGTTGTCCAATCGCACAATGACAAAACTCTTCCAGATCATCGGGAGAGTTTTGGTCATTTAAGCCGGGTATTGGAAAAAAAGCGCTTGGAACCTACTCACCTTATCCAAAAAATTCAGGATTTTCAGATAGCAATCCCAAGCTGGGCGTTAGGTACCGGGGGAACGCGTTTTGGCCGCTTCCCGGGTGGTGGGGAACCAAGGTCCCTAGAAGAGAAAATGGACGACGTGGGTCTTTTGCACGCACTTAATAAAGCCTCAGGAGCCATTTCCCTGCACATTCCCTGGGATATTCCCTCTGACGTAGAAGCAATCAAGGCACACGCTGCATCCCATGGCTTGTTGTTTGATGCTGTAAATTCAAATACCTTTCAGGATCAACCGGACCAATTGCATTCCTACAAGTTTGGTTCGCTCTGCCATACCTCTGCGGCCGTAAGGAAGCAAGCTATCGATCATAACCTTGAAGTTGTTCGATATGGGGAAGCGTTAGGGTCAAAGTCCCTTACCGTCTGGTTAGCTGACGGATCATCTTTCCCCGGACAAATGAACTTCAGAAAAGCGCTGCAGCGTACCTTGGATTCTCTTAGAGCAATATATGCGGGAATGCCCGAAGATTGGAAGCTATTTGTCGAGTACAAACCGTATGAACCATATTTCTATTCGACCGTCATTCAGGATTGGGGTACCTCACACCTTCTTGCCAGCCAATTGGGCGAACGCGCGTTTACCCTTGTGGATCTCGGACATCACCTGCCCAACACCAATATTGAGCAGATTGTGGCTACGCTGATGATGCAAAGCAAATTAGGAGGGTTCCATTTTAACGACTCCAAATTTGGCGACGACGACCTCACCGTAGGTGCGATGAAACCCTATCAACTCTTTTTGATCTTCAATGAATTGGTAGCAGGGATGGAGGATCCAGAAAGTACCAATCCCAGCCCTGCGTGGATGATAGATGCCAGCCATAACTTGAAGGATCCCTTGGAAGACCTACTCCAGTCGGTAGAGGCAATTCAACTGGCCTATGCGCAGGCGCTGTTGATAGATCGGGTAGCACTTGAGGAGGCAAGGGAGCGTAATGATCCTACTATGGCCCAGGAGATTCTACAAGAGGCATACCGGACAGACGTACGCCCCCTTATTGCGGAGGCGCGGCTGCAGGCCGGTGGGGCTTTACATCCCATTCAGGTATTTAGAACAATTAGCGTCAGAAAAGAACTCATAAAAGAAAGAGGATTAAAGTCCTTATCTACCGGACTGTAATACGAAAGCCCCTGTGAAACCGTGCTCTTACGGTGTTTTACGGGGCTTTTCCTATACCCTACCATCTATAGCAAATGGCCCAACCCGTAATAGCAATCTTTGATATTGGTAAAACCAATAAGAAATTCTTCCTTTTTGATGAGGATTTAAACGAATTGAGTGAAGAATATGTCAAGTTTCCTACGATCGTAGACGAAGACGGTGAGGAATGTGATGACTTGGAAAAAATCACTGAATGGGCCAAGGGGAAGGTCGAAGAACTTTGCCAAAACCCGGACTATTCGGTAAAAGCGCTTAATTTTTCCACCTATGGTGCTTCGTTTGTATCCATTGACGCATCTGGGAAGCCCGTAACCCCAATTTATAACTACCTGAAGGAATTTCCCAAGGAATTGCATGATGAATTTTATGCCAGTTATCCCGAGGAAGAGATCAATCGCATAACCGCCTCCCCAACGTTAGGCATGTTGAATTCCGGTCTTCAACTTCTTTGGATTAAGCGGAAACGCCCGGAAATCTTTGAAAAGATCCAGTATTCCCTTCACCTTCCACAGTATATTTCCTATTTGTTTACGGGAGAGGCTGTTGCAGAGCCTACTTCCATCGGGTGTCATACCAAGCTTTGGGATTTTCCAAAAAAGGATTACCACGAATGGGTGTATTCGGAGGGTATTGCGAACAAGTTGCCAGCCACTGTCCCGACGACACACTCCTTTAGAAAAGAAATCTGTGGGCAGCAGGTTCAGGTCGGCGTGGGCATACATGACAGCTCCTCAGCCCTGGCTTCCTACTTACTGAAGATCAAAGAGCCCTTTGTATTGATATCCACAGGTACATGGAGTATCACCTTAAATCCGTTCCCAGTAGGAGAACTGACCTATGGGGAACTGCAAAATGACTGCCTGAACTTTCTTTCCATTCAGGGGGAGACCGTAAAGGCGAGCCGCTTCTTTCTCGGCTATGAACTGGACCATCAATTAGAAAAACTAAACCTGATTTTCGACAAACCTGCAAAATATTATAAAGAAATTGAAGCAGATGAAGCTTACCTGGATGGCTTGCTCTCGGGAAAAACAGAGGCCGAGTTTTACCCCGAGACAATTCAACGGACACCGTTAGTGGAACATATCTTTTCTTTTAACAGGTGGAAACCCGAGTCCTATCCTGACTTTGACACAGCCTATCATCAGGTCCTCTGGGGATTGGCCCGCATGCAGGTTGCTTCACTTAAACTTGCCCTTGGTGATTCTGAAATAAAAAAAGTGTATATTGACGGGGGATTCGTTCATAATCAGGTTTTTATCCGTGTATTGGGGGAATTGCTCCCCGGATTCGAGCTTCAATTTTCTGATTTTCCGCTTGGTTCTGCATACGGAGCTGCACTGATGCTGAAAGCTTCCCAATAAGAAGTCTTAACCAGTAAACTCAATGCATTTTTATTATGAAAAAAGTAACAGCACTTATGGCCTTAACTTGTACGGCCACGGTAGCCTTTGCGCAGTTAGAGCCCATTACGCTACCGCTATACGAAGCGGGAAGCATCCCCTATTCATTTAATTCTTCAGAAGTGGAAGAAATTAAGCAGACCCACATCACGGTTGTCAGCAAAGTTCAGCAACCGACAATTCAGGTTTTTTTGCCTTCTAAAGCAAATGCCACAAATCAGGCCGTAGTAATCTGTCCTGGAGGCGGATATGGCGTACTTGCCTACGACTGGGAAGGGCTCGATATAGCCAAATGGCTCAATAGCCACGGTATTGCGGGCATTGTGCTGAAGTATCGGCTTCCTTCTCCCATGTCTCAAACGGAACCCCATTTGGTGCCGTTAACCGATGCAAAACGGGCCCTCCGGCTGGTACGTGCACGCGCATCCGAATGGAATATCTCTTCGGAAAAAATCGGCATTATGGGATTTTCCGCAGGAGGGCATTTGGCCTCTACCCTAGCCACCCATTTCGATCAAGGAGATGAAGCAAATTCAGATCCGGTAGAACAAGTGTCATCAAGGCCGGATTTTGCCATCTTGGGCTATCCGGTAATTTCCTTCGACAGATCATACACCCATAGCGGTTCGCGGGACAACCTTTTGGGCCAAGGGCCAAACCCATCCCTGATTGATTTCTTCTCCAACGAAAAACACGTTAGTAACGAGACACCACCCACCTTCATTTTCCATGCGCAAGACGATACCGCTGTGCCCGTACGCCACAGTTTGGAATTTTTTCAGGCGTTGACCGCCAACAAGGTACCGGCAGAACTTCATGTCTATCCTACAGGAGAGCATGGCTTTTCCTTGTCAATCAACAAAGATGGGACGCAAAAGGGCTGGCCGGACAGCTGTATAAAGTGGCTCGGTTCGCTAAATGAAGACTAATTGCCCTAAGGAAGTAGTCAGGAAACAAAAAAAGGGAATTTAAAGTCGCACTAATTTGCCTGAGACCGCTGTTGGTGCACGGACTTTAGCGTTAGGTTTGCATTAGGTAAACATAATTCGATCCCTTTTTTTATTGCCCTACGCCGCAGCCATAGTTCTACTGTTTGAAGTAAAGATCAGGTAGCGGCCAACTACCCACAGCGCATTGAATCGTGCAGCAGTAACAGCTCAACTGGTTTGATCGGTGTACGTAACTAGTTGAAATACAACTGATGATGGAAGTCCACTTGGAGGTGAAATGATTGGAAATGATTCACTCAACCTTGCACTCAAGTAGCTTCCCGTAGAAAAAAATGGACCGATGATCGGGAGAATTTCACTGCGGTCTCGGGTTTTCGACAGCCGTTTAATTTGACCAATATAGTTTATTATCAAATGTTTCGGAAAAAACAAACTTTTTTTACTAACTAGTGTTTTATCTCAGATGCTCCATTACACGATATATAGCCACAAAACTTCTCCGGATTGGGTAACTTTTATTCATGGAGCCGGCGGAAGCAGTTCTATTTGGTATAAACAAATCCGCGATTTCAAAAAGGAGTTTAACGTATTGCTGGTGGATCTTCGGGGCCATGGCAAATCAAAGAGCCCTGCTTACGACAAACTTCAAACCTACTCCTTCGACGTCATTGGAGATGAGGTAATAGAGGTCCTAGATCACTTAGGTATCGAGCGTTCTCACCTCGTTGGAATATCCTTGGGTACAATCATCGTTAGAGAAATAAGCGAACGCTACCCCAGCCGGGTTAAAAGCCTTGTACTAGCGGGAGCAATCATGAAACTAAACGTACGGGGACAGGTCCTCATGCGTCTAGGCTTTTTGTTAAAGTCCGTTATTCCCTACCTGTTGTTATACAAATTGTTTGCATTTATCATCATGCCGCGTAAAAAGCACCGGGAATCGCGGTACCTATTTATCGAGGAGGCTAAAAAGCTGTATCAAAAAGAGTTTATTCGATGGTTTACCTTGGTATCCCAAGTCAATCCTTTACTATCATTTTTTAGGATTAAAGACAGCAACATCCCCACACTTTACGTGATGGGTCAGGAGGATTACATGTTTCTACCCTCCATCACAAAATTGGTAAAAAATCACAGTTCGGCCATCCTGGAGGTCATTCCGGATTGTGGCCACGTAGTGAATGTCGACAAACCGGAAATTTTCAATGAGAGGACGCTCCGCTTTTTGAAAACAATGTAGGTATGTAGCGATGCTAATCCTGATTGAAATAAATCAGTAGAAATGGAATAATAAAAAATGTGAGCAAAATATAAGCAAGGCCAATTAGCCGTGTTTTAACCGTTTTTTCGCCAAACAGGATAGCTAGTTGCACGGGAATATTTCTTACGGATGGAAAAGGTAAAAAAATCAGCGCCCCGATTAAATTAAACAGAAAATGCACCAAGGCTATGCTGATAGCAGCCTCGGTCTGATAGAGTGCCGCTATTCCAGCGGTAATGGTGGTGCCGATGTTCGCGCCGATTATAAAAGGAAAGGCCTTTGCCACTGAAACTTTTCCCGTAGCCACAATAGTCACGATAAGGGAGGTGGTAATGGTACTGGATTGCACCGCTGCCGTAGAAAATGCTCCATACCCAAAAGCGGTAAATGGTTCCCGAAAAACATGTTTGCTGATCTTTTTGAACTGAGGGGAAATCAATGAGCGATATATCAACTTGGACAGCACGTAGATAGCCATAAACAAAAGCAATACGCCAACTAATAACCAAAGAAGGGGAATCTCTATCCACGAGGATACCTCCACAGTGATCGGGCGTAAGAAAACCCGCTGAGGATTAAACCCCGATCCGGGATGGTTTTCGGACAGGAACGGTTGGGTAAGAAAGGTGGCAAATTTATTCAGAAACCCGAAATATACTTCTAAGGGAAAAAGTATCAGAACGGTGATAATATTAAAAAAATCGTGTACAACCGCTGCGGAGAGGGCTTTCTTAAACGTCTTTCGCTGCATGATATAACTCAGCGAAACCAGGTTGGATGTTAGGGTAGTGCCGATGTTAGCACCCATAATCAAGGGGACAGCTTGTGACAGACTGATGCTTCCCGAGGCTACCACAGCTACCACCATCGCGGTAATGGTTGAACTAGACTGAACAAGCGCTGTCATCAATATCCCGATGAATAGCCCAACAAACGGATTGTTCGTCGCTTTAAATATATCATTGGCAAGCTCACTATTCAACAGTCCTAACGACAGGGTAAGCAGGTCTATGGAAAAAATAAACAACAAAAGCGCAAGGACAGAGGCGACAACTATTACCCAGTTGGGCTTCCATCTCTTTACTTTCTCGGTAGAAATCATTTGCTGATTCAAAATTTACAAGGTAAAATTTGCGCAAATTTCCGACAGAAAAAAGCGAATCGCTTCTTTTTTGGATGAAGGTTATGTTAACGTTTAATAGGGCAGCGAATTAGGTCAAATACTTTTGCGGGTAATGTTTCGCATTCACACAAAATTTAGTATCTTTAATCTCTTAGACGAAATGATTTATCGAGGAATTCATTAAAAGATCGTATTTTTTTTGACTACTAGGGTAGTTAACAATTTAGTAACATTGAGCTATAACAAACTTATTTAACTTTGTGACTGCATTTTCACCAGCCAAAGCATTGACATGGTCAAATTAAAAGATCAAAATATCAACCAGGACGCTTTATCCAAAGCTGCCTATTCACTTTTTGATTTTACAAAAAAGGAAAAGTCTTTTCTTTTAATTGTTTGCATCTTAGTATCCATTGCAGGAATTATCACCCCCTACACCTATGCGGCGATGTGGTTTGGGTTTGCTCTTGCCGCTTATTCAGCCATCGCCAATGATAGCATACAGACAATAGGCACTTTTATCGCCTCCAACCAACGTCAGAAATGGTATTTTTTATGGTTGTTTATGGGGCTTATCTTTGTAGGCACTGTGACGTTCAGTTGGTTTTACTATTCCGGTGATGTCAGCTATCAGCGGCTTCGTGTGGATGGCCTGGATAAAGCACCGGAGAGCTTCGTCTTTTTGCAGCTTGCCGCACCGATTGTGCTGCTCGTCATGACTAGGCTAAGGATGCCAGTTTCTACCACGTTTCTGCTGCTCAACGTTTTTACATATAAAGCAGGTACTATCCTCGGCGTAATGCAAAAAAGTTTTATTGGCTATTTCGTTGCGTTTTTTGCCGCTATCCTGGTGTGGTTTGTGCTGGAACGCTTTGTGAAAAGCTATCTAAAAGGTACCGCAAGTCCTTATTGGTATCTATTCCAGTGGATAACATCAGGATTGCTATGGGCGGTATGGATCATGCAGGATGCCGCTAACATAGCGGTATTCCTCCCGAGAGAGCTCAATGCCTGGGAATTCTCAGCCTACACGGGCTTTGTATTCTTGGGACTTGGATTTCTGTTCTATTTTAAGGGTGATAAGATTCAGGACATTGTCAATGCCAAAACACAGGTAACAGACGTTCGGGCCGCTACCATAGTGGATCTCGTCTATGCCTTGATTCTGTTTTACTTTAAAGGATACAGCGACATGCCCATGAGTACAACTTGGGTATTTATCGGGCTGCTTGGCGGTAGAGAACTAGCGATTGCCCTGGCAAAATCCCGAAAGTTATCAAAAAGAAAAGCCCGTCTAGTTAGGGCATATCGATTGGCAATGAATGACATTACCAAAGCAGGAATTGGTTTGGTTATTTCCCTTATTTTGGCGCTGATTATCAATGATGGGGTAAGAAAGGAAATATTTGATTTGTTTTTAGGAATTTTTTAAGGGTTATGGTGTTTCGAAAAAACATTTTTGATGATCGATTTATACACAGATGAGTTTTTTATGTCCGAGGCGCTTAAACAGGCCCAAATCGGATTTGAAGAGGGAGAGGTACCTGTAGGTGCGGTAATCGTATGTAAGGATAGGATCATTGCGAAGGCCTATAACCAAACAGAAAAACTGACCGATGCAACTGCCCATGCGGAAATGATCGCACTGACATCGGCATCAAATTACCTTGGAGCAAAATACCTTCCCGAGTGTAAACTATATGTGACCTTGGAACCCTGCACCATGTGTGCTGGAGCACTTTTTTGGTCGCAGATCGGTGAGTTACACTTTGCCGCCAAAGATCCGACCCGCGGTTACTGCCGCGTTCACCCTTCCCTACTGCATCCCAAAACGGTGGTAAAACAAGGAACACTGGCGGAAGAATCTGGCGAAATCCTGCGACTGTTTTTTAAAAAGCTGAGGAATTAGAGTTTCCTCAAATAAAAAGAACCATTTTTCATCATTCTTGGTTGGTTTAGTAGGTTTTTTAGAATACCTAGCTACCAATCAACAAACTAAATTGTTAACCTTTAAATTAAATAAGAAATGGCTTTTGAACTTCCAGCATTACCGTACGATTTTAATGCGTTAGAACCACACATCGACGCAAAGACCATGGAAATCCACCATGGAAAACACCACAATGCCTATGTTACCAACCTGAACGGTGCCGTGAATGGCACGGACATGGAAGGTAAATCTATTGAAGAACTGATGGCAAGCATTTCCTCAGCACCGGGCGCAGTGAGAAATAACGGGGGCGGTCACTATAACCATTCACTTTTTTGGACCATATTGTCTCCAAACGGCGGTGGTGAGCCTTCAGGTGATTTGGCATCTGCTATAAATGACAAGTTTGGTTCCTTTTCCGCCTTTAAGGAAGAGTTCGCCAAAGCTGCGGCTACCCGATTCGGGTCAGGATGGGCTTGGCTAAGCGTAGATAGTGCCGGAGCACTTCAGGTGAGTTCCACTCCAAACCAAGACAATCCACTTATGGACGTGGCAGATGTGAAAGGTACACCCATTTTAGGACTGGATGTATGGGAGCATGCTTATTACCTAAACTATCAAAACAGACGGCCTGACTATATAAGCGCATTCTGGTCAGTAGTGAATTGGGAGGAAGTAAGCGAGAGATTTGCTGCTGCAAAATAAATCCAAGAGATCAGTGAAATTCGTAGATCCCCGTCAAAATTCGTGACGGGGATTTTTTTGTTCCCAGACCGAACGGTTTACCTGTTCGATAATGAAACAGGTAGTTATTTCTCTTTTTTTTATAGTAAACTGATTTTCTGTTGATTATAGACTTTTTTTGAGCTTGGCACCGCTTTTTCAGTAGGTACGGTAAATCTACAAACCAGCACATGTCATGAAAATTTTAATTACGTTTTTAGTTCTGTCGTTCGCATTGTTTACCGGGGTCAGCGAATTGGCGGCAAACGAAGAAAATGGTACATTAACCGGAACAGTTATGGACCAACACGGAGAGGCTCTTCCCTACGCGAATATCGCACTTTTGGACGAGGCAACCGAGGCTCTCGCCGTAGGTGCAGTAAGTGAACAAAATGGGAGGTTTGCAATGAACGTTAGCGAAGGCGGAAAATACTACCTGGTTGTTTCTAGTATAGGATATACCACGTTGCGGACTGAACCGTTTACCTTATCCGCAGGTCAAGATCGGGATTTCGGAACATTGACGCTGACTGACGAGGCATCTACATTGGGAGAGGTCACGGTAACGGGGCAGCGTGCCCAGATCGTGATAGAAGCAGACAAGACAATAGTTAATATTGAAGGGACTGTGCTAGCAGAGGGAAACACCGCCCTAGACGTGATTGGGCGATCGCCCGGCGTGTTCGTCGACGCGGACGGCAATATCAATCTCAACGGCCGCTCTGGGGTAGTGGTCTTGTTGGACGATCGTCAGACTTACATGAGTGCTTCCGATCTCGCCAACTTTTTGCGAGCTATGCCCGCTGATAATATCAAAAGCATCGAAGTTATCAACAACCCCTCGTCACGATTCGATGCGGAAGGTGCAGCAGGTGTGATCAATATCACCCTTAAGAAAAACAATTTCAACGGCATCAACGGAAGCGCCAACCTTGGATATAGATACAACGGACTCCATGCGCCTACTGCTGGCGCTAACCTTAACATCAAAAAGGGCAAGTGGACGTCTAACGCCAGCATTAACTATAATGAATGGGCGCAGTATAACGACTTGGAAATCCTAAGAAGATTTCAGTTACAGGAAGGAGTGTCCGACTTTGACCAAGAAGCACGGCTAAAATTGATCAGGGAAAATTTATTTTTCAATGGAGGCACGGATTACAAAATCAATGATATTCATTCTGTTGGAATCAACGTACAGGCTTCTAGACAGGATGGAACCGAGGACGGCCGCTCGGAGACGCAGATATCCGATCCCAGAAATCCGGATATCAACTACCTCAGGGCAATCAACGACGGCAGATCAGACAATTCCCGCCTATTCGCGAATTTTCATTACATCGGCCTACTTGATACGGTTGGGACAAAATTGACCGCCGACGTGGACTTCACTCAGATGAATGCTGGAAGCAACAGCCTTCTTTCCAACCGATACTGGATCAACGATGACATTTTGGGCGGTAGCTTTGACCGTATACGTACAGATAACGCAATGAATTACCATATTTTTACTGCCAAGGCAGATTTCGTCAAACCTTTGGGTAAAGGCAAGGAATTGGAAACCGGTGTCAAAGGAAGCTGGGTAAAATCGGACAACGACCTTCAACTATTCAAAAGTACCGAAGAAGGCCCCTTCAATCCTGATCAAAACAGCAACCGCTTTATCTATCACGAAAACGTACTGGCAGCCTATGGAAACTACAAAACTGGGCTAGGAGAGAAACTCGGACTTCAGGCGGGGCTTAGACTGGAATACGCTGACATTACGGGCAATTCGGTGACATCAAATCAGGTGAACAACCAACGCTATCTAGATTATTTTCCCTCCGTAAACCTAAATCATAAAATAAGTGATACCTATCAAATCACCTATACGGGTAATCGACGTATTACTAGACCGAACTACCGCTTGTTGAACCCTTTTGTGTTTTACATAGATCCATTGACAGTGGAAGTGGGCAATCCAAACCTCACGCCCCAATATGCCACGAACTTGGAAATGAATCACACGATCAAAGGAACCTACCAATTAAGCCTTGGGTACTCAAGAACCACCAATGCATTTGGTCAGATTATGATTCAGGACGATGAAACAAGGAAGACGTCAATACAAGTACAAAACTTGGATGTCACCCAAAACCTGAACCTCCGTGCAATTGTACCTATAGAATTCGCTACCTGGTATACCTCAAATCATACATTGCAGCTGAGTAACAACACTTTTCAATCTCAACTCGGAGACGAAATGCTGGATGTGAGCCAATTATCCATGATGGTCCGTACACAACACAACCTAAGCTTCGGAAAAGGCTGGAAGGCTGAGGTAGTCGGCATGTATATGAGCCGATCACGATACGGACAGATGGTCATCAACGGTATGGCATGGGTTGATGCCGGAATTACAAAGAGCTTTAAAGATGACACATGGAGCCTCAGCGTGAACGGATCTGACTTGCTGCGGACCCAGCGTTTTGCAGGAAGAATCCTCTTTGACCAGATCAATACGGATGTGTCGCAGTATAACAATATGCAAGCAATCCGAGTAGGGATAAGGTGGAAATTCTCCCAAGGCGAAAATTTCCGCGTCTCCCAGCAGAGTGGAAGCACAGAAGAACGCAAACGGCTAGATTAACCTTATTGATCCGAAAGAGCACCTGTATGGTGCTCTTTTTTGTTTCGTTTAAATAAATAAAGGCAGCCTTTCAAAAATCGACGCCGAAGAGGAATACTAAAATTCTAAAAAAAGCAAGGGCGTTCTACCTCCTTTTTATAGGGACGACGTTTAAAATTTTCAACTACTAGGCTACGTTAGGGTCTTTGTTCTTTAAATGTCGAAAGTCGTACCACCTATGGGTAAGGAAATCTCATTTAAACGCAAAAAAACCGACCTGAACCAAGTGTGGTTCAGGTCGAACTAATCAATGGTGCTTTTGGCTTTTTCTAATCCACTTTTTTGAATTCATATCCATCTGCTTCCACAAAACCATCTACAAATAAGGTAAAAGATCTGACTTGATTTTGTTCAATTACAAAAGGGAACTGCACCTTGCCAAACATCGGCTGTAGGGTTGAACCATATCACCTGAGAGTACTCTGATTGAATCATTGACCAGCGTATGCCCAACTGCAACATTTTTTTCGATCGTAATGTCATCAGCAAAAACGAATGTTCTTGTCATTCCCAGGGGGGCTAATAGGCGGCCGTGCAAGTATTCATTCCACGTTTTTTGGGTAATATTTTTTACACACTCACCGGCTATCATAAATCCAAAATTGGAATACCCAAACCTCGTTCGTAGAGGATAAGCAGGAGTCTGCTTGCCCAGCAACTGAATCATTTCACTAAAACTCAAGGCAGATTCGGTATTTATAAAATCGCCCTGGAACGTGTTCCAACCTAATGCTGTTTGTCAGCTAATTTCTTCAGCGAAGAATTCTTTTTTTCTTACTGTTTAGCCCCCGCACTTATCTCCCGATCCACGGTTGTCCTGTAGGCAAAATCATGGACAATAAATTGTTCCGTCATTTTATCAAATGATACCCGAATCCATCCATAAAAATATTCTTGATCTCGCAACCTAAAGCGGATGCCAACAAACCTATTACTTACATCTTTCCAGTCCCCACTCCAACCGGTCGCGCTATCTGAAATTCGCTTTATGACCATCGGCTCAACATTCTTTTCAAATGGATTTCCAAGAGAGATTTCTTGTCCCAATTCCAATACTCCAACTCTACCAGCTATCTCAAATACCTGATTTGCTCTCGTAGGAACAATTACGAAATGCCGGTAGTCTCCCAGCTGATCTGCTGCCAATACCGTGGTGAACAAAAACTCGCTGTCTCCATCCTCATCAATATCCAAGCTGTAGGATTTATGCTGACTTGCGGTGGCGTTGTTGAGGTTTACATACCTAACCTTCGACGGCATAGAATCCTCGTCTTGACATGACATAAAAGACAGTAATACAAAATAGAAAATAACAAACTTTTTCATAACGGATTTTTTTTGGTTTAGTAAATTCAATATTCGGTAAGTGAGAAATTCAAAAGATCTTAGCCTTTTGCCTATCCATTTGAATATTTCTACATTCCGAAATACGGGTGCAAAATAGGTGTCATTTTTTGCCGTAATCAATAGACCAAAAGGACTAATTTACAACTCAGTACAGGAAAAAAATAAGGTCAAACAAACCCAATCAGAGAAAACATAAATTCCTATTTTTTAGTATTTTTAGGATCAATATGAAGCAGGAAGAACAATTTCCCTCAAATCTTTTCCAATTCAGTAAGGAACTGCTAAATAGGACGCCATCATACTATGAAAGTCTCTTAAAAACTTTATTGGAAACCCATTCGGTAGTGAAGTCGCTTAATGAGTTGGATCCAATGACCTATTACATCTTTAGTTATGTGGACCTAGGTATAAAGTATTTAAGTCCTAATATCTTTGGGAAGCTTTTTCGTCTACCTGAGAAAGAACTTCGGCAAAGGATGGAAGAGCTGGGAATGAAATATACCTTTTCGATTATGCATCCTGCAGATAAAAAAATACTCACTGAGGACTGTTTTCAATTGGCTGAAGAAATTGCGAAAGACATTCCGGTTTCTCTTAGAGACAAAGTAAAATATACCAATAATTACCGTGCACTTCGGGGGGATGGCACCTACGGAAAATTCCTTAGTCAGTTCTGTGTAATTCCTGACAAGGAAACAGGGTATCCATTGATTGGACTAGGAACAATAACTGACATCACGGATCATAAAACCGATAATAAAATAATTTTTAAGGCGGAATTTTACGATGAACTTGTTGGCCATAAAGAATTTGTAAAAATATTTATCCCCGCAGATAACCCCCTTGCATCCTTAACCGAACGCGAACTGGAGATAGCCCATTTAATTGCCAATGGATTCTCAAGTGAGAAGATAGCAAACAAGCTTTTTATTTCTCCTTTTACCGTAAGGGCACACAAGAGGAACATCTTCGAAAAAATGAACATACATAAGGCAGCGGAGTTGGCTGCCCTTTTATGAAAAGTTATTTGTCAAGGTCCGTCTAAAACAAGCAAATCGGGTCAAAAATTTCCATTCCCATCGGCAAGGCATTATAGGAAGTAAAAGCTGCCAACGGATAAAGCCTCCTATCGTCCGAGTATGCCATGTCAGATGGGTAATGATTTACTTCTTCGGTATACCTTCAAAGAAAGTGATACAAAAAAATCAATGTCCCGGCAAGCGCTGGCTTTTTTTCGCCTTTTATTTCAATTTTTACGTTCATTTCCGTTTTGATGGTGCCGCGCAAATCGCTAATACTCGCCAAGTGGGCGTGCATGCGAATCTCATCGTTTACTTTTACCGGATTGGCAAAGCGCAAATGCTCAATGCCATAATTAACCATCATCTTTAGATTATTCACCTGAACGATCTGGTCCCATAGAAAAGGAACAAGGGAAAGGGTCAGGTATCCATGCGCGATAGTTCCACCAAAGGACCCTTCAGTCTTCGCTCTTTCTGGGTCGGTATGTATCCATTGATGATCAATGGTGGCTTCTGCAAACAGGTTGATCTGTTCTTGGGTAACCTTATGATAATTGGACTCGCCCAAATCTTGACCAACATAGGCTTGGAACCCTTCAAAACTATCGATAATCAATTGACTCATTTTTTGTCTGAATTCGTGAACTTGCGATGACTACATTCGTCTCTTCAGGGCCCAGTTTCGGTTACTTTCGCAAGCAAACGGGTGAGGCACTGAGGAGACAATCCATTTATCCCGCAAGATAAGGGAACTTTATAGATAATTTCGCCTTCCAATCCGAAATTCAGAAAACTCACCAGACTCTATTAGGATGCCTGAAGGAGGGTATAGATTAGTTCAGAGGGAGTTTGAATACGTGCTGCGGTATCGTCCTCAAGTTCTTTGTTCAATTCCGATTCCAGTTCATAAATCAGACCGGACACGAATATTTTGTCCATGCGGAGGTCGTCATAAAAATTGACACCTTTCCTTTTTCCAGTGAGAGGAATACCATAGGATTGGAATACGCCAATGGTCTTTCTAAGTGCAGCTATATTTTTCATGAGCTAATAATAGTTGGATAAGTTGATCCTAAGACGTAATGAATACAGCAAATGTTTTGGCAAATTTGAAAAAAAATGTTAAAATCACGAATGGAACCTTCTAGTGCCTCAACAATTAAACTAACCCGTGGTCGATTTGATAATGCCCTTTTTGACCCTATCACACCTTAGAAAATTAAAACGATGTCAACAACTGGAAACTACCTACAAAGCGTAACGCAGCTTTTCAAGGACTATAAGCTAGCGGGAGAAAAGGCCATTCGTCAAATGCCAGAGGAAAAGGTTTTTTGGCAGTACAACGAAGAGAGTAACTCCGTTGCCGTTATCGTGAAGCACCTTTGGGGAAATATGCTATCCCGATGGACCGATTTTTTAACGACCAACGGCGAAAAACCCTGGAGGGAAAGGGATGAGGAATTTGAGCCGGGAATCACAACAATGCAGGAATTGTGGTCTAAGTGGGAAGAGGGATGGCAGGTGCTTTTCGATACCTTGGAAGCCCTGACGGAAGCCGACTTGACACGCATCGTGCAGATCGGGCATAAAGAACACTCGGTTGTAGACGCCATTAGCAGGCAGCTGGCACACTATGCTGCCCATATCGGACAGATTATTTACCTTGCCAAAATGGTAGCGGACGCACCTTGGCAAAGCCTCAGCGTTCCAAAGGGAAAATCTCCAAGGTACTAGTGAACGCACAGCTCACCGCCGAGTTCGAGACGAAGTATCAAAAAACACGAAACCCTTGCCGATTCGTTTAGTCATTGAAAAAGTCTTCAAAAATACCGTCAATTTGAAAAATACGCACGCCGTTAGCTATCATCTCAGCTGCCTGCTTTCGGGCTAGTTCCATAAGGTTTTCCTTCGGAAAGGCAAAGCTGTTAATAGCGGCTACAGTCATAATTCCATTTTCCTGTGCCCAAAGGACATCTTCACGTGAAATATCGCGAGAGAAAAGATAGTAATGTTCAGGGGAGTAATCTTCTCGTTTCTGATTTGCTTCTAATTGTTCACGCGTACAGCTCAACCTAAGCTTTCCGGTAAAAAACTCAGTAGACGCACTGCTTCCGATCATCAAAGCATTGCCATACATGCCGTATTCCGATAGCAAATCGATTACCCTAGTGAACACTGCTTCATCCATCCCGGAAATCTTATTGTCTAACATGACGTGTATTTTTCCGGCACAGTGCGCCAACACTTCCTCAAGCATTAATACACGGTATCCGCTGGGATGTTGCAGCTGTTTAATTTCATCCCAAGTCATGTCAGCTACCTGGAGGTCGGTACCAAAGTACTTCCGAAAGTGGGCATCATGCTGTGTGATCAAAACACTATCCTTAGTCAGTCGCATATCCACCTCCACCATGTAGTAGCCCCTATCGATGGCTTCCTGCAAAGCTGCCAAGCTATTTTCAGGAGCATCATCACTTATTACGCCTCCCCGGTGCGCGATGAGCGTATAAGGAGATCCACCTTTCTGCGCCCAACTGACGGATGAATATCCGAAAAAAAACAAAACAACAAGTAAACCAACTTTCATAAAAAACGGCATCTAATAAACGGCAACCTACTCAGAACAGACGCACAATATACGTATTCTTTGACCTACAACTTATGATCACGAAGCAGTGCGTATTTTTTTTGCTTTGATTTCCAGCGCTCCATCGCATATTGCTGCATGTCCTCAACCTGATCTTTTTCATCGACGATTTCGAACCCTAAAAGTGATTCGATAATATCTTCCAAAGTCGCAATTCCGTTAACGCCACCGTATGCGTCAATAACGATTGAGATATGCTCTTTTCGGAGAAGCATTACATCCCAAGCGTCAAATAGGGTAGCATGTTCCGGAAATGCCAGAATTTCACGCTTGATATCCTTTAGCTTTAAATCAAACTGATCTTCAGCCAATTTCTCAAACACTACTTCCCGAAAAACATACCCGGTAATGTTGTCCCTTGTTATGTCGTAAACCGGTATTCTTGAAAAATGCAAAAAATCCTTATTTTTCAAAAACTCCTGCAAGGTCATCTCCTGATTGGCCAAAACGATCACTGTGCGAGGGGTCATGATTTCTACAATCCGGACACTTTTTAATCGAATCAAGTTCTGAATGATTTTATTCTCTTTATCCGCAAATATACCTTCCTGCGTGCCAATGCTGGCCAAAGCCGAGATCTCCTCCCTACTTATGGTTAACTCCTTTTTATCCCTTGCCAGTGCTTTTGTTAGCACGGCTGAGATAATGACCAACGGATAGGTAACGAAGATCATTCCACGGATGATTTTGGACGCAACGCCTACCAGTTCCCTACTATAATTTGCGCCCAAGGTTTTGGGGATGATTTCGGTAATTACCAAAATCAAAAGGGTTAAGATTGCAGATACCAAACCGAAATAAGCCTCACCAAATACCAGCGTTGCCTGTGCACCAACGCCGGCTGCCCCGACAGTATGGGCCACTGTATTAAAAGAAAGAATAGCTGAAAGCGGCTTATCGATATTTTCCTTAAGCTTAATCATCTCCGCGGCACCTTTGGCACCTTTTTCCGCTTTTGTCTTTAGGTAGGAAAGTGGGGTGGAAAGCAATACAGCCTCCATGATCGAACATAAAAAGGAGACGATCAATGCAGTAAACAGGTAAATTAACAATAATGTCATAGCGAGGAAATCACCGGAGATCTGTTTTCCTGAGTAGTGTTTTAAACTAACAGTGGAGCGAATAGGTGCTGTAAACAGTCCCCTATCTTAAATATTTTCTAAATTTACGACAAATTTTTCTATAATATAAATGACACGACACCTGTTGACGGATTAATATCAGCCACACAGACATCCCGCTACTGTCCGATTGTCTTTACTTTTTAATAAAGCCATGCGAATCAGCGCAAAAAAGAAGCGACTAGCTAAGGGTATACCTGATCTTGGTTGTCTTGTAGAAAACTGTACCTATGAACAAATCTTCTTTAAAAACATGGGGCATCGGATTTATCCTTTGCCTTCGGTGTACCCTACTGTTTTCCCAGCAACCTACTCAGGCTATCCGAGGAAAAGTCGTCGACGCAGATACGAAAATTGGAATTCCGGCGGCAACTATTGTCATATTGAATTCCCATCCGCTTATTGGTACTGCAACAGACGAGTCAGGAAACTTTACGTTGACTAGCATCCCAATTGGACGAATAGACTTGAAAATCTCCAGTCTTGGATACGAGGAAACAGTCGTGCCAAACCTTTTGGTGATAGCTGGAAAGGAAACCCTATTGGAATCGGAACTGAGGGAAACTTTCGTTGGAATGGGCGAGGTTGTAATAAACAGCGGTGCGGATAAGTCGCGGACGACGGATGAGATGGTATTGGTGTCCGCCCGCAACTTCACAGTTGAGGAAACCAAACGTTTTGCAGGGTCTTTTAATGACCCCGCAAGAATGGCTGCTTCTTATGCAGGAGTCAATTCGGACGGCGGAGGAAACAACGACATTATTGTAAGGGGAAATAATTCACGGTTTATCCAATGGAAACTGGAAGGCATTGAAATCCCAAATCCAAATCACTTTGGTCAGGAAGGGCTGACCGGAGGTCCGATTAGTGCCCTAAATAGTCAAATGCTCGCCAATTCGTCTTTTTTCACCGGTGCGTTTTCTCCAGCCTATGGAAACGCCCTTGCGGGTGTTTTCGACATGAAGCTTCGAAAGGGAAACGATGCCAAGGCAGAACAGTCGCTTTCAGTAGGGATTTTGGGAACTGACGTAACACTGGAGGGACCTTTCCACAAAAACAGCCGTGCCAGTTACCTATTTAACTACAGGTATTCTACGCTGGGTATGCTTAGCGACATGGGTATCGTGGATTTTAGTGGCGTTCCAAAATATCAGGATCTGGCTTTTAAACTTCACGTCCCTACTACACACATAGGAACCTTCGATCTGTTTGGACTAGGAGGTAAAAGCGGACTGGCTATGGAATTTTTTGATGAAGACAATCCTACCTTAATGAACGAAAAAGCAAATCAAGAGAGCAATTTGGGCATTGTCGGAATAAACCATTACCTACCTTTAGGAACAGATGCATTTATGCAGCATTCCGTTTCCTTAGCCACCAATGGCAGCGGCTTCCAAAGTGAAATTCCAATGAGCGAAATGGATTTCCGAGAGGCCGCAAAAGGTGATTTGCAGAATAAGACCCTCAGAGCAGCATCCACCATACATCTAAAACTAAATAGCAGAAATGTTGTCGAAGGCGGCGTGGTATTCTCCCGCTTTGTTTTTGACTTCAAAAGCATATACTATGAAAAAAGCAAGGACCAACCCGTAATCAATCAGGATCATACCGGTAATGCCTATCTAGTACAAGGCTATGCAAGTTGGCGGTGGAGACTTGGTCCGAATCTTACCCTTGTAAATGGTCTGCATAGTCAACGAACCTCTCAATACGATGACTTCGCTATCGAACCAAGATCCTCCTTGCGTTGGGAGTTGCGCCATAGCCAAGCATTTACCGCGGGAATCGGGCAACACAGCAAGATGACCTCCTTGCCGAACTATTTTGCACTAGTGAACACGCAAAGTGAAGCCCTCTCGCAGCCAAATAAGCATCTAGCTCTGTTAAAGGCCAGGCATGTGGTGATCGGGTACGAAAATAAGCTGGGAAATCAGCTGTTTTTGAAAATAGAGGCCTATCATCAGTACCTTTATAACATTCCGATTGATCCGGACATTCAAAGCAGTTATTCCCTGCTTAACCAAGATGAACTTTGGACGGATAGAGCATTGGTAAACGCAGGTAAGGGTGAAAACTATGGACTTGAGGTCACTCTGGAAAGGTTATTTGCCGACGGATATTATTTTCTGCTGACAGGGTCCGTGTTTGAAGCCACCTACGTGGCCGGCGATGGCAAGTGGCGGAATACCAGATTTAATGGCAACTATCTCGGAAATGTACTCTTTGGGAAAGAAATTGAACTAGGAAACAAATTGGGAAAAGTAAGGGTGTTGGGAGTAAACAGCAGGGCAGCCCTCCTCGGAGGACGCCGGTTGTTGCCCGTAGATGAGGCTGCCTCTATCGCCGCAGGCAGGGCCATTTACCGTGAAAGTGATGCGTTTGAAACCAAGAATGATGATATATTTTCGTTGAATGTCGCAGTTACCTACCGGGTGGACAAGAAAAAATTTAGCCAGGAGGTTAAGCTGGATGTACAAAATGTAACCGGAAATGCCGCAAAAACAGACTACTATTGGAACAGCATCTCCGAGAAAATAACACCAATCCTACAGCTAGGTACCTTGCCGGTTCTTAGCTATACCGTTCATTTCTAATTATAAACCACTTTCCGTATGTCTCCTTTAACCAATCGCATACCACTATACGTTCAAGAGCATCCGCCAAAACACGTTCGGAAAACTTACGCTAATCTAGGGAAAGTCATCGGTGTATTTCGCCTTTATGGAATCAGCTTGCTAGGCCGGCGCAAATTCGACAACCTGTATGAAGACCTAAACATGGATCAGATTTTTGTGTTGGGATTGATCTATGAACTCGAACATTCTTTGGAATGCGAAATGGAAGATAAAGACGCTTATGCGGCAACATATCCGGCCTATATCATAGAAAAACTACTTGGATGATATATTACGGTATCACTCCACGGCTGGTACTGCTTGCATGTAGGACCGAAAAGGTATTATCAGAAGCTAACCTGCATCCCCGTGATGACACCGGCAAAGACGCCATATACATTCGTATGGCTGGTGTATTCCACTAATTTCTGTCCAGGAAGTTTACTGTCCGGACTTTGGTCTAGTACTGCAAAGTTTAGGGTAGGTCCTAGAAAGACCTTTGTCTTTGGTGACATTTTGTACGCGGGCAGCAATCTGAATGAAGCAACGAAATCAGATCGTGACCGAAAGTCGGTTAATACGCGGTTTACCCATTCCGTATCTAATGAAAATGTGCGTTTTTCAATTAAATAAACCCCAACGCCGACATCATAGGCTGCGGGTGTTTGGGAATTAGTCGGAAAATACCCAAGACCTAGAACGCCATACAGCTTGCGGCCGCCACTTCGAAAGGACAGTTGGAGTGCCCCAGATTCATCCATTGCGGCAGAAAGGCTTTTTTTTCCATTAGCAATAAAGTTTAGTAGCCCTATGGGATAATTGCTGGAATCCGCCACGTTTATAAAGCCCAACTGAAACGCCCGCACATAGGTGGCTCGGTTTACCAGACCACCGACCTGTCTATCCACCGCCCCGTGAGAATAATTTATCAACCCGGCTAGCTGGAGCGCCCCTGCCCTAGCTGAAGAGTAGTTCCATAACCCTGCAATCTGCACACCATCGGAAGTATCTGTTTTGTTAAAAAGCCCGGCTATCTGATGCTGGGAACCGCTATCCGTCCGGTTATACAATCCAGCTACTTGCAAACCCTGGCTACCTGATTTGGTTCGGTTATACAGTCCGGCAACCTGAAAACCGTTGGCTTTTTGCAGGACTATATTGTATAAACCGGCAACCTGCATCCCCTCCATGCCTCCACCTACCATATTTGCTACTCCCGCCACCTGAAATCCCTTGGCGTTCTGTTGGTTGATGTTAAAAATACCTGCTGTCTCAAACCCTTCCGTCCCGGCTGAATACCCTCCGATAAGATTCAAAGAAAAATTATTGACCATTTGACTGCTAAACATCCCTTGGGATCCTACTCCCGGAACAAGTGACATCTGATAGGGACTTTCTCCCAAAAACCCGCCCAAATTGATACGCTGAATACGCTGCCTAAACCCAATAAAAAGCCGGCCAAAAAAACTGCCTTCCACCATGTCAACATTACCTGACTGTGGGGAAAAGCGTAATCGCTGGGGCATTGTTTTAGCCTTTATGTCTACCGTCGGTAAGATCATAAAAGTGGTATCTCTGTAGTTTTCTTTACTTAGTGTCACCCACAGGGACGACTGTGGGTTTTTCAGCTTGATCTCAAAGTACCCTTGCTGGTTACTCATTGTTGATATGAGCTGACTGCGTTCATAGATGCTTACAAAAGCGATCGATTCCTGAGTCTGATAATCCTTGATGTATCCCTTGATGGTCGTTTGCTTCTCCGAATTTTCGATGTCCGCTGCCACATCCAGCATGCCCGGCGCATAGCGAATGATGATATATCCTGGAATTTCCTTATAGTCATAGGCAGTTCCCAAGGCGAGGGTAAGAAAGTCCTTCACCGTCCCGCTGTATCTCTCAACGGGTAACCGTGCATCAACCCCAATTAAGGAACTGGCATAAGAAAAATAAAAGTCCCTCCCCGCTGCAACCTGATCCAACGCCTGCCGAATACTCAGCCCGGACGCGGCGTCAACGTCGATTTCCTGATCCAGGTGATTTTGGGCAAATACCTCAGCGACGCTCAGAAAAAATGATGCGTAGAAACTAAACATAAAAATAAGTAAACCTGCTTTCAGCATACTAAACCGGATGGATGCATTCGCAAAGATAGGTTTTAGTATATAACAATTTGTTCTCCCTCCTTCGAAATCCGTACTTGCAGCGTTTCCTGAATCACCGTCAAATTTTCTTCTAATGACCCATAGGAAAGCGTCGTACTAATAGGCGTGGATTGAAGTACCGAGGATCTGATGGAAATAACAACTCCATAAGCTTCACTAAGAGCCTGAACAAGTTCTGCGAGCGGCAGACTATCCGCGACAAACTGGTTACTGACGTAATAGCGGTATAAGGTATTCGATAGACCGCTTTTTTGGATGGTCTGGGTTTTCTGATCCAATATAGCCATTTCGCCGGGGGAAAGCGTAATTGTACTGGCTGCAGAAGCTATTGCTACCGATCCCTTTTCCAATATAACCTTTTGTGTGATAGTGCCTGCTTTTACATGAAAGGAAGTACCCAAGACACGTACGGAAAACTCTGCCGCCTCCACCACAAATGGTCTTTCGCCGTCATGTGCTACTTCAAAGAATGCTTCCCCGGATCGAAATTGAACCAGTCTTTGATTAGAAAAGAGTGGTTGAAAGTAGCTTAACGTCGTGTTTTTGTTGAGAATGATGGTTGAGCCATCTAACAAACGCTCAGTTCGAACTGTGTCGCCGGATACTAAGCTAACTTCCGTAAAATAAGCCCTTCCTCCATGCGGAAGAAAAAGGGTGCCTATCCAAGTGAATGTGACCAGCAAAACAATCGACGCAGCTATCTTAACCCAAGTGGAGGTCCAACCCATTCCAACCTGCAAAGGAAGGGCTTTGGGCGCTTCTCTTTTTGCTTTAAACCGCTCCCAAGCCATTTCTGTATCAGGAATTTCCTTTTCGGGAATACGTTTACTCTCTTCCCATACCCAAGAGAGGGCTGCGTATCTTTTCTCATGGGAAGGATCGGACTTCAGCCAAGCACTGACCGAGGCGTCCTCAGTTGCGTTGGTTTCCCGTAACAGGTACCTGATAAGCAAGTTGTCGTTTATTGGTTCCATGGTTTGAATAGCAATTGAAAGATGAGCAATAATACCGGTAGAAACTCGGCAAGTTCCTGTCGCAAGGTTTTTAGGGCCTTAGACATATGTGCTTCCACTGTTTTTAGGGAAATTCCCATACGCTCGGCAATTTCAGCGTACCGTAATTCCTCAAAGCGGCTTAAGTGAAACACCATCCGACATTTTTCGGGGAGCGCTTCGAGGGTTTGCTGGATTCTGCCTACCAATTCGTTTTCTTCACCCTCCAACACTTGGGAACTTAAACTAGCAGGTTGCTGAGTCAGGGCGTAGTGTGTCTGATCCCAGTGCCGCTGGGTTACTTTTTGATGTTTGATATAATTTAGTGCGTCGTAGTATACGGCTTTGTACAAATAGGATTTGATAGACACATTGATTCGCAGTGCCAACCGCTTTTCCCAAAGCCGCAAAAAAACCGTCTGAACCACCTCTTCTGCACCTTCACTATCCTTTAGGATTGCATGGGCATACGCGTGTAGCGGGGCATAGTACGACTTAAAAACCGCTTCAAATGTTGGCTCATCGATGGCGAAAGCGGGGGCGTTTGTAGAATCTGTCACGGCTAGTTATAAACCCATTTGGAACGAAAGATACATAAATCCCAAGTTTAATAAGCTTAAAGCCTAAGTTGAAGACCAGCAGTAAACCCTGCCTCTAGGGATCTGTATCCTCCCCAGCGGTAACTCTTCCACATTTCGAGGCCGCTGGAATGATTCCCATTATGGTCTTCATCATAAATAAAATGCAAGCTGGGACCACCGTACAAGTAAAGTCGGTGACCTATGCGAACATTTGGAAGTAATCGTACCCCTGATTTGGTATATTCGCTACCCTCAAAATCAGTCATAAATAGACCGAATGCTTCCATATCCATCCTAAACACACCACTGTTTAAGAGGATGACCCCGAGTCCGGATTCAAATCCATAAGCCAGTTGAGCATCGCGAAGGTTGGTTCCTAATCCGATAATGCCGTACAACTTGGTTCCCCCTGATCGAAAATGCAGCATAGTTGACATATTTTCGTCGATTCCCATCCCGAGTCGTTTCTCTCCGGTTTTTATGAGGTTGATGATGCCTATGGGATAATCGCTGCTATCGGCGATATTAATTAAGCCTGCTAGCTGAACACCCCTCACTACCCGGGCACGATTGATCAATCCTGCGATTTGCGATCCGTTAACCTCGTCTGCAAGGTTGATTAGACCTGCTACCTGTATGCCTGAGATGCTTTCTGTAAGGTTTGCCAAGCCCGCCACCTGAAGCCCTTCTGAACTATCTGTGGCATTTAGTAAACCCGCAGCCTCCAGCGCACCAACCTTTCTGCTGCTGTTGTACAACCCGCCTATTTGCACGGGCGTCGTTCCCTGATTGAAATTGATAAGACCACCTACTTGAACGCCGTCACTTGCCGCACCGGCCCGATTTACAAGGCCGGCAATTTGAACACCCTGTAGGCTTCCTTCCGTTAGGTTAAGCAGACCGGCTACTTGCAGCCCTTCGGCATCCCCTTTTATTATCCCAGCCAGGCCGTATATTGCGAGCCCCCTTTCACCGGCAGAAATACCCGAGAGGGCATGAAGACTAAAGTAATTGATATTCTGGGGAGAGAACGTGCCTTGTGTGCTGAGAGGATAAAGAAATCCAACGTGGGCGGGATGTATCTGCTGCGCTGCTAGCCCTAACGGTAGCAAATTAGCGAGGACAAGGTAGGCAATGCGGAGAAATCGTTTGGTCTTTTCCATGAATAATTGACGTGTTGTTTTATCCAAGACAACCGATCAACCGTTTACCCTTATACCTAGCCAGTAATTATTTTTCTACATTCCGGACTGCTGCTTCTATTGTGCAGAGCAGCTGTAGTATCACGCCGGGAATAACCATATAAAAATAGGCGGCTATGGTAATAATCATCCAGAAAATCCCATTTTTGACTTGCCCCTTATAAATCTGTCCCCAGCCCGGAAAAATAAACGACAGAAAAGCCGCTGTATGCGGGCTCCAACGACGCTTGGGGGCTTGCGGCATTGACGCGTTCGCTGCCTCGTTTTCAGTGGAGTTCATTTCGTTCCCGTTACGGTCTTTCACACAATATAGCCACTCCTGACCAAAAAGCAAGACATTAGGCGAGCATTTTATATGCACGAACGTTACTTTAATCCCCGACAAAACGCTCCGATTTAAGGCTATTTTCCAACCACTTTTATAAGCATTCCCTTTTCGGTCGTATCGTCAAGCGCCATTCCGTTGAGGATGGCTAATTCTTCCATCCGATCCGAAGGCATATTAAAGTGCTGCAAAGCAGCTTGAAGGGTCATCGTCCGTGGTACCGTTTTGATACGGACGACGTCAGGCTTTCGATTAAGTTTTTCAGTATCCCGTAACTCTTGAAAACCGTTCATGGTCGCTTTGAAAAACGGCTGATAGTTTGGAAACTTGGGCTCTGTTGTAATTCCAAGAATGGCGTAGATATTCTCACCAAATTGTATCAAGCTGGCATTTACCCGAATACTCTGTTGTTCCTGTTTTTGATCAGCAATAAACACGATAGCAGGAAGACCGTTAATCCGTACCTCGTTTGATTCCACTATTTCCAACTTATACTGTTCAATGAGCGAGGCTGCTGCTTCCTGGAGCGAGTTCCCCTTCGCCAAGGTGAGCCTAATGATGGCTTCTCCATTCTTAGGGGCCATTTGAACCTGCTGCGGGGTATTTTGCAGGTTCCAGTCAGCAGGGATGGGAAATGAAAACTTGAGCACCGGGTGGTAAAACACATTGTTTTCAACAAAGCCCTGCTTTGGGTCCTCACCCAGCACTAATCCGTCAATTCTGCGAAGGTAACTCTCCCTGTTGACATCCGCATTCTCAAGGTTTAACTTTTCCTGCCATTCCCCGGCCAGCCGGGCCACGGTAATGTTCCGCTCCGCCGGCGAGGGGTGAGAGGAGAGGAAATCCGGGATTTGGTTCCCACCGGATTTGGCTTGTTGCCTTTCTAAGGTCTGGAAGAATCCGGCCATTTCTACTGCATCGTAGCCTATTTTAGATGAATATTCTACGCCAAGCTTATCTGATTGCCGCTCGGCATCTCTGCCAAAGCTCAGTAAAGCCAGCTGCATCCCTTGGGACAAGGGCTCTACAAAGTCGGAAAGTTCGGGCATTAAGATCACGCCAGCGATCATGCCAAGCTGGCCCAAGAGCTGATTACGTTGTTGAATCACCGAGTGTCGGGCCGTAATATGTCCGATTTCGTGTCCGAGTACCCCAGCAAACTCAGCTTCGTTGTTGAAGTGCGCCATGATGCCGCGGGTGAAATACACAAACCCACCTGGCACCGCAAATGCATTGATGACTGGAGAGTCAACGATCTTAAACTCATAGTTTAGATTGGGCCTATGGGAAATGGCCGCCATCTCCATGCCTTTTTCTGTAATAAACTGCTGTAGTTTTGGGTCTTCGTAGACGCCAAAGAATGCAGTGATTTGCGGATCAGATGATTTACCCATGCTGATCTCTTGCGCTTCTGACATCAATACTAGCTGTTTCTTTCCAGTAACGGGGTTTGTGGCACAGCCTACGAACCAGCTGGCAATAAGCAGATGGTAGATAAAAACCATAGATGTGGATCGCGTCATATATTTTTGGCCTTTGCCGTTAGGTATATCAATTTTAAATTATTTTTAGAGTTAGAGCAGGTAAAGTAGGGGCTGCAATGTGGACTAAGGGAACGTCGTTTTTTTCCAAGTCACGCTGTTACCCACTTACGCTACGTAAAACCCACCTTATTACCCGTATGCAAAAACAATGCTGCTTATTTTGCGCGTTTGCTTCCGTTTTCAACAATTACCTCTTTGTTTTCCACGATCATGGCATGTTCCTGAGGTCTGAGTTTCGGCCCGTACTTTTCGGCATACACCCGCGTAAATGCGGCACCAAAAAACAGGATCAAACAGGAATAAGAAACCCAAAGCAACACCAACACAACAGAACCTGCCGCACCATAAGTGGATCCAGGTTCGGAAATCCCGAAATAAAGGCTTAGCAGAAATTTCCCCAAGTTAAATAAAAGTGCTGTAATAAAACCACCAAGCCAAACTGAATTCCAGTGAATTTCCATGTCAGGCATAAACCGAAAGATGAGCACAAAGAGCAATCCCAAGATACCCGTAGATAGTATAAACTCCAGGACTTGGGCGATGCTTACAAATTCCGGCTGCCAGATCTGACTAAGGTAAGAACTAACTACCGTCAGCGCGGTAGAAATAACAAAACTCACAATCAATAAAAAAGCAATGGCCATAACAAAAGCTAGGCTAAGCGCACGGTCTTTTAAAACCTTTACAAACCCCGCATTTGGATCTGCCTTCACTCCCCATATCTCATTCATTGAGATTTGAAGTTGGTAAAAAACCCCGGTAGCACCAAACACCAGCACGGCGACCCCGAGAATGGTGGAAAATAAGGTTCTGTTGTCCTGCTGGGTATTGGAAATAATACCGATAATTGCCTGTGCCGTATCCGGACCTATAGCCTCAGATATTTCACTGGAAATCTCCCCTCGTACTATTTCATTGCCCCAAATGGCCCCTACCGAATTGATAATGATGATCAATAATCCCGGTAGCGAAAGTACCGCATAGTAGGCTACTACCGCACCCAAGCGCCAAGGGTTATTGGCGTTCCAGATTTTTGCCGCTTTCATAAATAGCTTCGGCAAATGGCGCATCTTAAACTTTGGCTGGGACTGAGAGGAATCTTTGTATATTCTCTCCATTTGATTAAAATTTTATAGTAAACGCATCGATTAACGCCTACATCATACATCAACCATGCCTGCTTTACCGGGGGGAGAGAAAAATCATAAAAAAGACAACGTTCGTCTTTAAAAAGCTATCCTGAACACCTGCTACAGGGATTCTCGCCAATATTTGAATACCAATCTGTTACAAATCGGCCAGTTTTTCGGCAAATTGCTCCCGTTCAGCATTGAGGGCGTTGAGCGAAATACCGGTGGCCATGCCGGGCCTTTTATGCCCAATATGTGTCAACCAGGCATCTTTCGACACTGCCTGAAAGTCGGCTACAAGCGCTAAGGTTTCCATGCCCTTCTTTTGTATGCCAAAGTAGCCTTCATGAGATTCCATACCGTCTACTTGTTTTTCCCCTAGGCCACATAGCAGTTCTCTTGCCATAAGCCAGTGCCCAATTTCATTGGGATGGACGCCATCAGCAGCAAGGACGAAATCAGGTGACTCCCTCCGGTTGTCCTCCAAAAATTTTTGCATAGGCCAATGTAGGTCGATCACCTGCCAACCATCGGTATACCGGCGACTTAGTAACCAACTGCTATAAATATCAAGCACATTGGCGTACGCTGCTCCTTTTCGGGAGTCATATATCGGCGGAGTGAGGTGGAAAAGCACAGCTCCCGTAGCCGTTACTTTTTCATGTAGCTTCTCTTGGCCCTCTCTATACGCCAAAAACCGCGCATCATCAAAAGGCATGTAAATGCCATCATTCATCCCATAGCATGAAAACACAACCTCAGGCTTCACCGCCTCAAGAATGCGGTCAAGGCGCTCATGTAGATCCGGCCTCGGAAACCTGCCGTCGGCATGTCCCGGCTCGGAGAGTCCGGAGACCGTTTCGCTCGGAAGCCCCACGTTGACAAATTCAAATTTTCGCTCTGGATAGTTCAGATGAAGGTAGGCAATCACGTAATTTACATAGTGTGCCCCGTAGGTAATGCTGTTGCCCAAAAACAAAATGCGTTCTGCCTTCGGCGGAAGTTCATAAGTGACTTGGGCCTGTAGCCCATCCATAAACCCCAAGCCTAGCAGGCAGGAAACCAACATGAGCTTAAATTTCCGGAAAGGTTTCATTTAATCGGTGATAATGGTTGCTATACGTTCAGCCATTTGGGCATTTCCCTCCGCATTAGGGTGCACTCCGTCGGGAAACAGTCCGGCTTTAGCTGCAAAGGGTTTGTGCAAATCGATGATCTTCGCACCGGTAGCCCGGGCTATTTTCTTTAACATGGGCCGCATTTCTTTCACTAGAATGCGCTCGGTAATGCCCCAATTATCCTCAAAAACCGGAACCGGCAAACATACATACACCTTGCCATCTTCCGGCATTTTCCCCTTTATCGATTCAATCAATTGAATGTAATTATCGACAAAGGCATCTTTAAACTTCCAGTTTTGAGGCTTGGAATCATTGGTTCCCAACTTGACGATAAGGATACTCGGCCCGAAATCGAGCACTTCTTTGTATTGAGGCTGATCCCAATACGGCAAATCCCCCTGCTTTAACAGGGTGCTGCCGCTTACTCCGAAATTTTTAACCCAATAGGCATCTCCAAGCAATTTTTGCATCATTAGGGGATAACTATTAATGTTGTCTCTTCCTGGACCCTCTGTAATACTGTTACCTACACAGGCCACCCGAATTCCGACTCCGTTCTGGGCAATACAATCGAAACCAAGTAAAAGCAATACTGCAAACATCCATTTTTTCATCTGTATCTAGTTTTTTTATTTGCGACAACTTACCCCTTTGTATCGGGGTAGCCTGTAGCGACTAGGATCGGTAAAATCTCCATTCGAAAATGATCCCTGGGCGTGACGATCCCGTCATGCCTGCCTGTCCGGTAGGCAGGCTCGATTTGATCCGATAATAGCTTGGTGCATTCATCTTTTAGCCAAGCGTTGAATTTACGCTTTTTTGCTGTAATATCCTTCTACGAATGGCTAACTTTGTTCCATGTCCGTTTGGTTGGCTTCTTTTTACCGCATCGTCCACTACATGTCTATTGATGTAGCCATAGGAGCCTGTGCTGGAATGTACTTTTTCGCGAAGGTATTGGAGGTACCTCTGTCTACCGTTTCTTATCTGATCCTTGCCATGGCGGTGTGGGTTGTGTATACCTTTGATCATTTGTTGGATGCCCGTTTTTCCCCTGGTGAATTGGTGTCTGCCCGCCATCGCTTTCACAGCGAGCATTTCCGCTTACTTTCTTTGGTAACTTTCCTGGCTGCAGTAGCCGGCCTTTTTCTGGCCTGGTACTTTTTACCCTCTAGGACAATATTTTTCATGGGCGCCCTTTTGGCGGCGCTGATTTTTTCAGCGATGGTAGTTACCCAATATTTTAAAGAACAAATGGGGCCCATTAAAGAAATTACAATCGCTGTCTTGTATGTAGTAGGATTGGTCATGCTGCCTCTTATGCAGGGAATAGAAAGCATCTATGATTGGAGGTGGCTGCATTATGTGGCTACTTACTTGCTTTTGGCTTGGTTCAACCTGGTTTTTTTGTCCTTGCTCGATCATGTCTCCGATGAGCGTGCGGGTCAAAAATCGATGGTATCCGCGCTGGGCACAGAAAAAGTACGGCAATTTTTATACTGGCTTGGATTCGGGGGGATACTGTATACGGTGAGTTTATTCTTCCTCTTGCCATCAGGCTACCACGTGTTCACGCTCATTGTCTTGATTTTATTTATGTGGCATGTTCGGTACTTTTTGGAAGGAGATGCTCCGAGCGAAAAAGTCCGACGAAAACTGGAGGCTGCCTTTTTTCTCCCGTGGGTGCTAGTACTGTTGGCATAGCTGGTTGATTATGGGCAAAACGGTAAACACATATAACCGAATCGCCTGGATCTACGATCCAATATCCCGGTGGCTGTTGGGGGAACACTATACCTTAAGCAAGTTTTGCTATTTGGACAGGGTAAAGCGTGGGAAAAGGGTCCTTATACTTGGAGGCGGCACGGGTGAAAACCTACGGGAAATCGTAGACCGAATTGGTGAACAAGGCAGCATATATTATGTAGAAGCTTCCACCTCCATGATTCGCATGGCGAAAAATCGGTTCCAGGGCAAGATTCCCACTAACATACAATTTGTGCACAGTACCGATTTCTCGCAGTTTAGTCATATAAAATCCGATGTAATCCTTACGCAGTATTTCTTGGATGTGCTATCGGATGCGGAGCTAGAGGAGCTTTTTGAACGGTTTAATGGAAGTGCTGCCAAGGACACTGAGTGGATTTTCGCGGACTTTTATGCAGTTCCGAAGAAGCGGTGGTTAATAAAGGCGATGATCCGGCTATTTAGAATTGTGGTTGGTCACCCAAGAAAAGATTTGCCGGATTATGCGTACTTTTTTGAACGTTGGGGCTGGAAGGAAAAGGAAGCCTGTAGTTTTATGGAGGGGTTTATTCAGGCAAAGGTTTATAAAAAAGCGTAATACGTAGCGAATTCATAAATTCTAAATGGCTTATGCGTGTACCACAAAAAAGCCCACAAAGGACGCAAAGTAGGCACAAAGGCCACCAAGGACTTTGAAAAAACCTCCGTGCCCTCTGTGAAACCTCCGTGTCCTCCGTGGTTCCATTGTTTACTCGAGGTATCTCTTTTGTTACCTTATAAAAATGACCACAAAGGACGCAAAGTAGGCACAAAGGTCACCAAGGAATTTGAAAAAACCTCCGTGTCCTCCGCGGTTCTCTTTTTTCTCGCAGTTCAATAATATTTGGATATATTGTCTTACTTTTTGAGCTTCGCATTGGATAGGGTTTATAGAAACTCCAGTTTCATCTATGAAAATAAAAATAGATAATTTTGTTTTGGCCATCATCGTGGTGATCATTCTGGCCTATTTTTTTCCACAGTGGGGAAGTAAAGAAAGTCCGGTTCCAATTGATTTGATCGGAAGTATTGGCATCTCGATGATATTCTTTTTTTACGGGCTAAAGCTCAGTCCAGAAAAAATCAGAAACGGGTTAAGAAACTGGAAACTGCACATCCTTGTCCAAGCGAGTACATTCTTCGTTTTTCCCTTGCTCATCTTAGCCTTTTTCCCCCTAGTACACACAGCGGAAGGCAAGGCAGTTTGGCTTGCCTTCCTCTTTTTAGCGGCCCTGCCTTCGACCGTTTCTTCATCCGTAGTGATGGTTTCCATAGCCAAAGGAAATATTCCCGCAGCCATCTTTAATGCAAGCATTTCTGGACTGATCGGAATTGTCCTCACTCCCTTGTGGATGGGATTATTTTTAACGCAGGCGGCAGGAGATTTCGATTTAGGCGTTATCTATATCAAGTTGCTTACGGAGATACTACTTCCCGTAATTATTGGGATCAGTTTGCAGCGGTTTTTCGGGAAATGGGTACAGCAACACAGCAAGCAGCTTTCTACCTTTGATAAGTCCATTATCCTACTGATCATTTACAAGAGCTTTGCAGAGTCCTTTGAAGATCGGGTATTTAGTTCCGTGGGCATTGCGGATCTGTTGTATATCACATTGGCAACGACGATCCTTTTCTACCTCGTCTATTTTCTGGTCGGATTCCTCTCCAAGCAATTGGGATTCGAGGAAGAAGACCGGATTACTGCACAGTTTTGCGGATCAAAGAAATCCCTCATACATGGTACCGTTTTTTCTAAGATACTCTTTCCAGCAGCCTTTCCGGTAGGTATTATCCTCCTTCCGTTGATGATTTATCATGCCATTCAGATATTTATCATCAGTATCATCGCCTCAAGAATTGCCGAGCGTCGTCTGCTTGAACGTCGGGAGTAAGCGTTGCTGCTAACAGCAAGCCATTTGACAATACAGCAAGACGCTATATTGCCCAATCTAATTATCCAAATACTCCTTTACCCTAGGTATCGTCAACCATTCTTTTTGCCTGCCATTGAGATAGGTCACGGTTGAACCGTCGAAGTACCCTCCTTCTTCCAATAGGATACGAACATCCTTGCCCCATTCAGGTACGTTTACCACTGCGTTTAACTCGATAGCGTAGGCCGTGTGTGGATAAAGCGGATAATCTCCCGCCCCGGGGGTATCGCCCTGATTGTCCCACATGCCGATGGTAGGGCCGGAAGCATGGCCGTGGTAGCCCATGGGATGGGAATAAATACTTCCGCGAATGCCCTCCTGTTCCATAATTTTTCGGGTTTCCCGCAGAATCTCATTGCCGATGCGTCCGGTCACAAACTGGCTGGTCAAAATATCCTGCACCCGGTTGCCCACTTTCATGGCTTCCTTCAGGTAAGTTGGAACTTCATTTTCCCCCGGCTTTAGCACATAGGCCAACTGCTGCGTATCCGTCATCAGGCGCAGGTAGGAAATGCCAAAGTCCATATGCAAGAGATCACCGGGCATAATGACTTGGGATTCCGCTTTGACGGCAAAAGATCGAAGTTGCTCCTGATTGGCGGGGTCAGCCCGCTGAATATCCACCGAAGGGTGAAACCAGGTGTCCAGTTTCAATTCTTTGATGCGCTCCCGGTACCACCATACCACGTCGTCCGTGGTCGTGACTCCGGGAGTGATCACTTTTTCGGAAAGCCCTTCCTGAATAATCTCATGGGCAATGGACTGAATATGGCGGTAAGCGGCCATCTCTGCAGGGATGCGGGTTTCCAGCCAGCCTACCGCCAGGTTTTGGGCAGAGGTGACCTTTTGATGGAAGTTCTTCGGCAAATAGCTCATTAACAAATCATGTTCTGTGCGTGTCAGCCCATCGGCATGTCCAAAATCATCGGAAATATTGATTCCGATCTTCTTGGGGTTTCTTTCCACAATCAGGTCGGTCAACTGCTTCCACTGATCCGGCTGCGTTTCCGGATCCCAGGCTTTTGTGAAGGATTTACCCACATCATATCGGGCCACAGCAAGTGCCTCCACTTTTTGGGTCCCCTCCGGCTTATACATTAAAAGCATAGTGCGCCTTCTTGCTGCATGCCAGGTAGC